>NZ_JBWYIR010000002.1:0-428240 GCF_056779855.1 Acinetobacter sp. ANC_7654
CGAACTCAGAAGTGAAACCTCTTAGCGCTGATGGTAGTGTGGGGTTACCCATGTGAGAGTAAGTCATCGCCAGCTCATTATTCTAAACACCCCCTTCAATAGAAGGGGGTGTTTTTTTATATGAAAAGAAAAAAATAAACAAATAAAATTAAGGGAAATGTATGGGTACGGGAAAATTAACTTCTAAATCGATGTCTTCACATAGTTAATTACAAGCGCAAAATATATCAATAAATACAAAAATGCCTGTATCGTTAACAGGCATTTTGAAAAGAGAATCAACGGATTATTACTGTTCTATATTGCTTGCTATTAAATTACCTTGTTCAGCTTCTCGCATGAAACGATCATGAGTTTCCTTGCTACGAACCAAGCCAGGCATTCGATATTCTGTATGACCGTAGTCATGAATTTTTGTCCAACGTCCTCCCCAAACTAAACCGACAGACTCAGCAACTTGACCATATAACTGATAGCCACGCATAGCCCAAGGATCACGTTCAGAAATAACGACTTTACCATCTCGCTTGAATGCGACATCAGCTGCCAAACCAAATTGGTGATAGCTACGGTATGCAGTCGCTAAAGTGGTTGCTTTATTCCGAGATAGGCTATTTTGTCGTGCAGGACTACGATAACCCTCTAGTAATACTAATTCATAGCCATGTTGTTCCTTCATAATTTTGAAGACCATAAGTAATCGTTGTTTATAGCGTGGATGCATCTTGTCCCACTTACGATTTACCATTGAAGTATCGAGATGACCATGAGAAAACTCTGAATTTTCTACATTAGGAATAGTTGTAGATGAAACAGAACCGCCAGTTTGAGCTTGATATTGTTGCTCAAGACGTACAGCTTCAACGATTGCTGCATCGACGAGACTTTCTTCAACCTCTGGTGGAGGGGAAAGAATTTCCCCATTTAATAAGTTATAAATTTGAGGATCAGCTTTCTTTAAATAGTTCGCTTCTATTTTTGTAGGATCAACGGGTTTTGTAAAAGCAAAAAGCATAATACTGCTAAGTAAGAAAAAACCAGCAATGAGTATCCACCATTGCTGTAAGTGCCAATGCGTTTGAATTTGGTCTGCTGAAGCAGCATGATTCATTTCATGTGCAAATTTACGTGCGTTTAAAAGCTTTTTTTTACCTTGTGGTAATAAGCTTTGTGCAAAATCTATTACTTTTTGTCTTATCTCATAAGACATCAATAAAGTCAGCGCGATGATCAATATCACAAAACTGACAATGATAAAAAAAATCACGGTGCAGGTTCTTTAGCAGTTCGTGTGACTGAAATTTCTACACTGGCTACAGGAATATCAATATTTTCATCAGTATCAGCTTTACTTTCAGCAACTTTATTTGGGCTGGATGTCGTAGGCTTAACCTCAGGCTTTTTAATGGTTTTCGGTAATGTTTCAGTTGTCGTCTTTTTTACTGGTTCTGCTTTAGGTTGAACTTGGGGAGTTTTGTCACTTAAAGGTTGTGCTTGATTAAAAGTTGATTCAAAGGGATTCTTACTTGAAGTCACTGGTTGAGTTGCTTGAGCGGAGTTGGTTTGCTGATGTTTGAAAATATTATTAAGCTCATTTAGCTTGGGTTGAGCTTGGTGATATTCATCAGGTTCAGATTGCTCGTTTTGATCAGCTTGGGTGATTCCCGAATCAACATTGGATAATTTATCATTTGAGTGTGTTGAATCTGTATCCGCTGCGTTAATCGGTTGGAAGCTTGGTTGATTTAAATAGGTATAAAAAGCTAAAGATGTGGCAGAGATACCAATTGCCACACCAATGATCCCACTTACTAGAGGCGAAATTTTTTTATTTTTTTTAGTAGGTGTAAGGACTCTAATATTTTTCTTTTCTTGGCTCATATTGAATATCTTTTATGGTAAATGAATCGTTATGTGGGCCTGTTCAGCAGGTGCACTAATGACATTATTATATTGAGTCATGGCTTTGGTCTCTTGTTGACTGAGCATATAGCGAAGTCCAGAAAATGCCAATAATGCAAAGAGGAGTAAAAATAAGAGAATCCAAGCGAATGGAAGTTCTTTATGAATAATGTTTTTAATTTGATCAGGCAATGCAGCGAAAGGTGAAAAGAGGGCTTTTTTACCTTTTAAATAATCTATTTCATCGCCTACGCGTGCAACCAAATGATTTAAGCTTTCAATTGATTCAATACGGTATTTACCTTGAAAACCTAACAGTAAACAGTAGTGAAAAACTTCTAAAGCCGCTAAGCGATCTTTTCCACGAGTTCTAATTTTTTCTAATAAGTCAAAAAATTGATAACCTGCGAGTTGAGATCCAAATAAAGTTAACTGAAGAGGACTAATTAACCACGAATTTTGTAAATGGAAATAACTAGGGTCCTGTTGCGTGACAATCGTTTCATCAAGTAATGCACAAAATGCATATTTTGCATCATGGATATCCTCGGCTGAGAACTGCAACTTCTTCGCTTGTAATTCGAAACGTTGTATTTGATCCATGATTTTTTGGCGAAATTCATCGACATTGTCAGGAACGTATTGGTTACGAATTAAAAAAACGATGTAGAAACCGTCATGCATTAAATCAACCAAATTAGAAGACTGCGTCAATTTATTCTGTTGCTGTGGTGTAGAGCCTGCTCCAATCTGACCGTCATCGAACAGTGAAGGTGCTCCATTAGGCATATTCATATTTTTCTCTTCTCAATCTCTAGCCATTCATCACTGCGATGAGTTCAATACTGATATCTTGGAATCCAGCAGGTACATAAATACAGATGGTTTCAGACTCCAACATGCGTTGATAGAGTTCATGATGAGGTTCAATTTCAAAATAACTCACACCAGAGCGGACTGGAATCGCAGTAGGTACTTGCATCAAATGGTGAATCGGAATAGCTGGCAATGCAGAGACGACACGTTGCTCAACATCGACTGTTGTGCCCACTTTAAAACGTAGTGGGACAATTTGTACAAGTTCGTGTGTCTGCATCATTGAACTAGACACAGCAATATATAGACGAGATTCGCGAGTGATCTTATCTGACTCTAAGCTACCAACCCAATACGAAGGACGTATTTCTTTAAGACTGATATTGAAGTATCTACTTGAAATGATTGTGTCAAGTAACTCTCTTAAAATGACATCTAACTGCGCAAAGCTATCTTGTAAATTATGATGTTGATATTGAGGTAAATGTTCAACTTCATAGGCTGTTGAGAATGTCAATAATGAGCCAGTCAATCTGAGTAATTCAAAAAATAAGCGTTCAGGGTGAATTTGGGGATGAGTCAATAAATGGCTGAGAGTTGCATGAGCAGTATTCAATGCATTCACTAGCCAAAACGAAACAATGTCACCTGATCTAAATTCAATTAATTTTTGTTCGTTTTCGCGATTGTTGGTTTGAATAGTTTTGATTTTTGCTTTAATGACATTCAAGGTACGTTTTAAATTAGCAACCAATGACTCACATGAAGCAATATGCAAAATTGGTGGAATAAATTTTGTATCAAGTTCAAAGCTTCCTGAACTATGACGCTTAATTTTTCCTATCGGCAAATATAAAAAACCATCCAGTTCATGAGGAGTATCATTCTGAGATTCCAGTAATTTCAGCTCAGCACGACGACGAATGTAAGTAATTTCAGCAGGTGTGGCATCTGTGAACAAATCATGAGTTTCATTCAGATACGAATGATATCGACTTGGTTGTGTCGAAGCCTCATGGGCGATATTACGCTTGTTTGGTTGAACGATAGGGAGCGCAAGAAAAATGGTCATTTCACCACGGAAATTGAGCTCATCGAGCAGTACGGGCTGAGGTAAAAGATCTCGCGAAGGAGCAGCGTAAATTTCACCATCTTGCCAAATCATTTCAATGTGCTCAATTGCTAGCACATGGGTCGTTAATTGAGATTCATCAAATTTGAGCTGTTGTACCCCATATGCGAATGGAATGGTGGCGCGAATAGTTTGATTTAAACGCTGTTCATGATAACTGTCTTGAATTTGAAAGTGCTGCGGTCTTAAAAATAGACCTTCACCCCACAGTACTTTTTCTGCTTTAAACATTGAGATTACCATTCATTAGATTCATTGCTATTTTTTACACCCAAGAGTTCATGGACTGATTCCAATGGGTTGTTATCGTTTTTAATGACTTGTGCGAGCCATTCATGAAGCGGCATTTGGCTCCATTTAATGGTTTTTTGAAGCATATAACTCACAGGACTATGTGGTTCATTTGCTTGAAAATAATCCGCAATATCTTTAAGCACCCGCATTGCTTGTTCACGATTTTGTAGATGACTTTGTGGTTGAGGTTGAAATGACTGCTGAGTTACTGCTGCTTGTATATTTGCTGTTGGAGCAGAATTTATATTTGAATTGTATTCTTGGAATTGTAGGTCTTGATTCATGTCAGGAGTATCCTCAGACATTAAAAATGCATCTGCTTTATAAATTTTTTTCAGTGTTTTATGTATGTCTTCCAACTGAGAATCAGTATTTGCGAAACTTGGAGCATCTAATTGCATCAGTTGATCAAGTACTTGCTTGAGTGTATCCCAGTGCGTCAAAATTTCTAAAAAGAACTGATAATTGTTGTATTGGAAACTTTTTGAGGTATTAAATAAGCTTTGTTCGAACTGCTCGATTTCTGGATGATTCTGAGAAGATCCATAATCATCAGCATTTTTTAATCTTACATTTTGTTGATGCAGTAATTTTTCATAATCGTAGATTGAATAGAAAGGAGCTGAATTGATGAGTGGAACACGTTTAATCAAAGCAGGTAATTGAGAAGTCAAACCTTGCAATAAACCCAGACGTTGATCTAAATCATCATCTTCAATTTCAGGATGTATATCTTTCCAATAATTGGATAACATACGATGCGAAAGCTCAAGGCTACGAGCGACTCCTTCGTAACCGTAGAGTTGACTCCAAGCTTCGCTTAACCAAGTCAATAAACGAATATCTTTACTTTTTTGAGTCAGAACATCGATACATTTTGCCGAAACAAATGACCAATCTGCTTGTTTAGGTTCAGCTACCCAATCCCCCATATCTAAGAGCGGATCATCTTGGGTTTTCGCTTTCTTGATTTCATGAAATTCATTCGAAAAAGATAGATCTTCGCCACAGATTGCTTGATCTGAGATTGGTTGAAGTAGCTGTTCTATATCAATGTTCATATTAATTTATATACTCAAATAATTATGCTTCAACAATTTTCTTTTTGGTGGCTTTACGCTTTTTCGGTGCTGTTGTTGGATCTAATTGATACTCAATCACGTCATCTTTGCTATCAATTTGAATTAATTTAGGCACTTTGTTATCCGCTAAGGCAATCAATATTTGTGTTGCTAGTTCAGGTAAAACTGAAGAGTTTAGAATATTGTCTACATTACGTGCGCCACTATCGACTTCTGTACAGCGACTTAAGAGGAGTTCCACCAAATCATCGGTGTATTCAACACGTGTTTGATATTGTTTGAAAATACGATCAGTAATTTTGCCTAACTTATGATGAATAATACGCACAAGTAGATCATCATGGAGTGGGAAGTAAGGCACGATACGCATACGTCCCAAGAAGGCAGGTTTAAACTGTTTATATAAACTTGGTTTTAAATGTTCAATTAAGTCTTCTGCCGTAGGCCATTCTTCTACAGGTTTAGTCAAACAGGCCTGCATAATTGCGCTTGAGCCAGTGTTAGAGGTCAATAAAATCGTGGTATTTTTAAAATCGATAACACGTCCTTCACCATCTTCAAGTGTGCCTTTGTCAAAGACTTGGTAAAATAACTCTTGAACATCTGAATGTGCTTTTTCAATTTCATCTAACAAAACAACGCTATACGGATTGCGTCTAACAGCTTCAGTGAGGACACCACCTTGACCATATCCTACATAGCCTGGAGGCGCACCTTTCAATGAGGAAACAGTATGAGCCTCTTGATACTCAGACATGTTAATCGTGATGAGATGAGATTCCCCACCATACAGCTCATTGGCTAAAGCTAAAGCCGTTTCTGTTTTCCCTACACCACTTGGTCCAACCAACATAAATACCCCTTGAGGCTTGTTTGGATCTTCAAGTTTTGCTTTAGAAGTTTTGATTCCTTGAACAAGTTGATGCAGGGCATAGTCTTGACCCATGACGCGTTGTTCCAGTTTTTCTTCTAAACTTAGAATTTGCTTAATTTCGTCATTGACCATTTTTCCTACAGGAATACCAGTCCAGTCTGAAATAATCTCATTAATGATTTGTGCATTAACACGTTCAAATACCAGAGGTTGTTCACCTTGTAATATTTTTAAATCGGATCTAAGTTGCTGAATCTGATTTTTAAAATCATTAATGTGTTCTTCATGTTTTAATTCAGAATTTTTTTGCTCAAGTGTTTTGATTTTTTGAACAATTTCTAGTTCTTGTTTCCACTTTTCAGTTGTGGCATTTAACTCATTTTCTATTTCAGTGATCGTATTTTTAAGATTGGAGAGGCGTTCGTCATGCTGTGGGAACTGATTATTCTCTTGTTCCAAAATATCTAATTCAAGCAATAAATTATGATGTTGAGCATGGAGCTGATCTAACTTTACCGGCTGAGCATTCTGAGTTAATGCCACACGAGCGGCAGCAGTATCTAAAACACTCACTGCTTTATCTGGGAGTTGTCGACCAGCAATATATCGATGTGAAGAATGAACAGCAGTCACAATGGCTTCGTCATCGATTTGAAGATTAAAGTGTTTAGCCATGACAGGAATCATGGCGCGAAGCATATCAATCGCAACTTCTTCAGTCGGTTCTTCAACTTTGACGACTTGGAAACGACGACTGAGCGCCGCATCTTTTTCAAAATATTGCTTATATTCAGCCCATGTAGTTGCAGCAATTGTTCTTAACTCGCCACGTGCTAAGGCTGGTTTAAGGAGATTCGCCGCATCATTTTGCCCAGCTTGACCGCCTGCACCAATCAGTGTGTGTGCTTCATCAATGAAGATGATGATAGGATGAGCGGAACTTTGAACCTCTTGGATGACTTGTTTTAAGCGATTTTCAAATTCACCTTTTACACTTGCACCTGCTTGTAATAGACCCATATCAAGAACATGGATATGTACATTTTTTAATGCATCAGGCACTTGGTTGTTGGCAATCTTCAGCGCTAAACCTTCAACGACAGCAGTTTTACCTACGCCTGGCTCACCTGTTAAAATAGGATTATTTTGACGACGACGCATCAGAATATCCAACATAAGGCGAATTTCAAACTCACGTCCAATGACAGGATCAATCCCACCGTTAAGCGCTTTTTGAGTCAAGTTAATGGTGTATTGATCTAGTGCAGGTGTTTTTGCATGAGATTCTGAACCTTGAATCGTATCCTGACCCTGAACATCATTTTGATGATCAGCTTGAGGGAGATGCTCTTCAATGCTAGCTTTACAAATTTCTATAAATTTGTGTTTCATCGTATCAATCGGGAACAGATCGAATAAACTCGATGCACGAAGCGCGATTTGATATAAATCTCCTGCAGTCAATAACGCAACTAATAAGTGCCCGCTACGGATGACTGGGGTTTGATCTGCGGAAGCAATAAGCCAAGCTTGTTCTAGCAGACGTACAATCGATTGAGCAAAAATAGGTGTACGCGTATTGCCTTTGGGCAAGTGCGAAATCGTTTCTTGTAAATCATCGATCAGTGCATTTTTAGAAATTTTATAGTGATCGAGCAAAATAGAGAGATCATTTTTTACGTTTTGATTTAATAATTCGAAGAGTAGATGTTCAATTTCGATTTCGTAATTTTGTTGATTAATACAATAATTTGCAGACTTTTCTAGTGCTGTTCTTGTCGTAGGAGATAGTTTTGTAATCAAAATTTTCAAGTTATTCATCAGAATTCTCTGTGTTCAAATTATTTATAGTTACTTAAAATAAACCTACATAACGTCTATTTTTAAGATTTTTAACGACTAAATATTTAATAAACAATAATTTTTAGTATGAAAAAATTCACCCATATTTTTTATTCTACCTAAATAAAGGTGATAAAAAAACTATCCTATAGTGTGAATCGTTTACAGAACTATATAATTTTGTAACTTAAAAAACTTAATTGTTTCTTTATTATAATGGTCATAATGTTGACTAAGTTTGCATTTATAAGTTTAAATTTTAATTAAATCTAATATATATAGAAGACATTGCTCTAAACATTGAGTGTGTTAAAAAATGATTTAATGAATCATATAGTTAATGTAAATTTTATAATAAATGAGGGTGTATTTTGAATACTAAAATTCTGCTTACAACTCTGCTAATTGGGTTGGGGATGGCGTCTACAACTTACGCAGATGAAGTAAAACTCAAAAGAGGTTGTGTTAAAGATCATCCATTAGTAGCGGGTGAAACAGACCAGACATTGCTACAAATTTATGCTCAAGCATGTGATAAAAAAAATAAAGACAACAAAAATGGTTTTCTAGCACAAGCAGCTCAGCGTTTTCAACAAATCGGACAAAATCAGAAAGCACTTCAATTGGTGAACATTCTTAATGCACAAAATGTTCAGCACTCATCGTTAACAGATACTAAGTTTTTAGCTGGAATCGGAATCGCGAATGAGGCATTAGAGCAAATGCGTGGACCAGAAGTACGTTATTTGACTGAAGAGACTTACGAACCTGCGTTGGCACTTTCTGAAGCAGTTAAAAAAGCTAAACCTTTGACTGTAATCGAAACCAAAGTTGAAGAAGCACCTAAGCGTGTTCAAGAGACTCGAACTACTCGACAGCCTGCACGTACGACGCGCCGTGCATCGACTCCAGCAAAAACAACACCCGCTAAAACAACGACACCTGCGAAAGTTGAAAAACCAGCAGCACCAAAACGTGAGAATCCATTTGGCTCGTTGAACTGATCAAATTACAAATTTAGGAAAAAATAATATGGCTAAGCGTGAAAGTGTTCAAAAAAAATTACAACGCATCCGACCACCTCGAGTACAACTGACGTATGACGTAGAAGTAGGTGATGGTAAAGAAATAAAAGAACTTCCTTTTGTTGTTGGTGTATTAGGGGACTTCTCAGCAGCATCTGAACTTGAAAGAACCAAACTGAAAGATAAGAAATTTATTAATGTAGATTTGGATAACATTGATGAAGTAATGAGTTCGCTAGCACCAAGAGCAGCCTTCCAAGTTGAAAACACAATTTCGGAAGAGGGTGGAAATATGTCGGTAGATCTTACTTTTAACTCAATGGAAGATTTCCGACCTGAAAATGTTGTTCAACAAGTTGACCCTTTACGCAAATTGGTTGAAGCGCGTGAACGCCTTTCAGATTTGCGTAATAAAATTTCAAATAGTGAACGTCTAGAAGATCTGCTTGATGAAATTCTTCAAAATACAGATCAAGTACGCAAATTAAGTGCTGAAGCAGGAGGCGACGACCGTGAGTAATTTACAAACCGCACCTGCGACAAGCAATGCTGTTGAAGAAACGAGTCTTCTAGATTCGATTGTTGAACAAAGTCGAATTGCGCGTAACGATGATGAACATGTTCGTGCGAAAAATTTAATTGGGGAATTAGCCAAAGAAGTTATGGCTGGAACAATTACTGTTTCAGAAAACATGACGGTCTCAATAGATAAGCGTATTGCTGAAATTGATGCTTTAATTTCTGCTCAATTAAGCAAAATTATGCATCATGAACAGTTTCAAAAGATTGAATCGACTTGGCGTGGACTTTACTACTTCTGTCAAGAAACACCTTCAAATCCTTTAATTAAAATCCGCATTTTAAATACCACTAAAAAAGAATTGATTAAGGACTTCCAAGGCGCAACTGACTTTGATCAAAGCACATTGTTCAAAAGAGTGTATGAAGAAGAATATGGTTCTTTTGGTGGTGCACCTTACGCAACTTTGATTGGTGATTTTGAATTCGATCGCACACCGTCAGATATGTATCTTTTAGAACAAATCTCTCATGTTGCCGCTGCCTCTCATGCACCCTTTATTTCAGCAGCAAGCCCTTCAATTCTAGGTCTTGAATCTTTCACTGAAATTGATCGTCCTCGTGATGTATCTAAAATTTTTGAAACTGCAGAATATGTACAGTGGCGCTCATTCCGTGAAAGTGATGATTCTCGCTATGTGGCTTTAACTATGCCACGCGTTCTGGGTCGCCTGCCTTATGACCCTAAAGAGGGTTGGGCAACAGAAGGCTTTAACTTCGTTGAAGAAGTCTCAGGTGAAGATCACGATCAATATCTCTGGATGAATGCAGCATACGGTTTCGGTACACGTTTAACGAATGCATTTGATATGCATGGTTGGTGTGCAGCAATTCGTGGGGTTGAAGGTGGTGGTTTAGTAGAAGGCTTGCCAGTACATACCTTCAAAACCAATGATGGTGAAGTCGTATTTAAGTGTCCGACAGAAGTTGCGATTACGGACCGCCGTGAGAAAGAGTTGAGCGATCTCGGTTTTATTCCATTAGTACACTGCAAAAACACAGACTACGCAGCGTTCTTTGGGGCTCAATCGACCCAAAAGCCTAAGAAATATGATAGCGATACAGCGAATGCAAATTCAGCACTCTCAAGCCAGATTCAATACATCATGGCTGTGTCGCGTATTGCGCATTATTTGAAAGCAATGATGCGAGATAAAGTCGGAAGTTTTGCTTCAGCTGGAAATGTAGAAAGCTTTTTGAATGATTGGTTATCTCAATATGTATTACTAGATGATGGTGCATCACAAGAGGCCAAAGCTAAGCGCCCGCTTCGTGAAGCATCTGTAAAAGTTGTGGAAGACCCGGCGAACCCTGGTCACTACAAATCGGTCGTGTTTTTAAGACCGCACTTCCAGTTGGACGAGTTGTCGGTATCTTTGAGACTTGTCACTGAGTTACCTCAGTCCTCTAATTAAATAGAGCAACTTTATAATAACGTTAAATAAAACAGGAAATCTTCATGAAAGATATATATGTTCAATTTCGAGGAAAATACAAAGTAGACGGCGAATCTCGTGACACTGAGCACAAAGATTGGTTGGAAGTTAATTCTTGGTCTCATAACATCCGTCAGCCTAAATCTGCGACATCTTCAAGTGTTGGTGGTCATACTTCAGAGCGTGTTGAACATTCAGACATGTTATTCGTTAAAGATTTAGATGCGACTAGCCCGAAACTTTGGGAAGCATGTTCTGCTGGTTACACTTTTGATGAAGTACAAATCGATTACTACCGTGCGAATGGTGATAAGCGTATCAAGTACCTTCAAATCAAATTGAAACATGTTCTAGTTTCAAGCGTAACACCATCTGTAAATGCTGAAGGTGTTCCGACTGAAGCATTTGGTTTGAAATATGCTGCTGTTGAATGGACATACAACCAACAAGATATCGATGGTACTCAAAAAGGTGCGATCACGAAGCAATGGTCACTTTCTAACAACACTGCAAGCTACAAAGCTTAAAGTCTTGAAAGTGAGAGGAGTAGGGGCTGACTTAAGTTGGCCTTTATTCATCTTTTAGAGTAGGCAAGATGAAAACAAATTTAGATCATCTTTATCCATTTGGCTTCCGTGCAACTTTATTTGACCGCTTGATTCCAGAATATGAGGATCAGATCAGAGGCTTATCTATGCAAGAGCTACGTGAATCTGTTGCACATGACTTGGAAGATCTACTCAATAGTCGAGTAGCCAAGTTTGATCAAATTGATGACTTCCCTACGGTTAAAGGCTCGATTGCACAGTTTGGCATTATTGATTTTGTTGGATTATCAACAGCCAATCCAATGGATCGAGACAAAATTTGCCAATCTATTCAGCAGTCCATTGCGGCACATGAACCTCGCCTACGACAAATTCAAGTTGAAATGTTGTTAGACAGCGACAATATGGGCGCACTTTGCCTCAGTATTCAAGCATATTTAAATATCCATCCATTGTATGAGCCTGTAGTTTTTGATGCTTTATTGAAACCAACGACACAACAATATGTAATTTCGGCTAGATCTTAAGATTGGGGCTTTTGTGATAGAAGAACTTTTACCGTACTACGAAAAACAATTACAAGAATTTGGTCAACAATCTCGCGAGTTTGCTCAGAAGTATCCTAAAATTGCCCAACGGCTCTCGCTCAACCAAGAACAGATTGATGATCCACACATTGAGCGCTTAATTCAGGCGTTTTCGTTGATTGCTGCTCGAATTGATAAAAAATTAGCAGACAGTTATGACATTTTTACACGTGCTTTATTTGAGGTGATGTTCCCTCAATATCTAAGACATTTTCCAAGTTGTACTGTCGTCAGTTTCGAGGATCAAAATAAAATAAAACAATTAACTGAAGCTCACGTCATTCCGCAGGCAACAACGCTAAAATCACGAAGCTTTAAGGGGGTACAATGTGAATTTAATACCTCTCAAGCTGTACGATTACTTCCCATTCAACTGAATCAAGTTCAATTTAAAACGAACCCAAGTGCTCAAATTCATCTCAATCAAAATGCCACTTTGCAATTAAGTTTTGAAACTTTCAATGAAGCAGGCTTGTGGATTCATCAAGAAAAACTCCCTATTTATTTAGATGCTATTTCAAATTTTCCGCTGCAAGTTTTGGATAGTATTTTCAAAAAAGATACGACTTTTACGGTACGCATTGGAACACAGCTTTATCAAATTTCTAATCCATTTTCCTTAATGGGCTTTGAGGAAGATGAGAGTTTATTGCCTATTGATCAACATACACATCATGCCTATCGCTTGTTGATGGAATATTTTTGTTTTGCAGATAAATTCAGCTTTCTTAATCTTGATTTGTCTTTTTTAAGAAATTTATTAGATCAGCAAACGAGTTTTGATCTCCAAATTCATTTTAAGTTAAACCTAAACGATCAGGCGATTATTCGTAATTATTCAGAGCTGAATGTTGCAAATTTCAAATTATTTAGCACGCCGGCTGTTAATCTTTTTGAAAAAAATGCTGAACCACAAAAAATACATCATCGACAACTTGAATATCCATTGATCACGGATGCGCATCATCCTGAGTTTTATCAGGTCTATTCGATTCAGAAAATGCACATGGTTCGTGAAAAGATTAATCAGGAACAGGTTTATCATCCAGTGTTGCCGTTCTTTGGAATGAGTCATTACCATGATGAAAATGTCCAATTTTTCTATGCATTGAACTCATCACAGCTCAACAATAAGTTTGTTGAAACGGGTTATTCCATTATTTCTAAGCATTTACAGCCGTATGATACAAAGTCTGATTTTATTAGCACCGTATTGCTATGTTCGAATCGGAATTTACCGCATGAAGCATTAAGCCAGTCAAATAATATTTTAAATCTGAATGATAGTAGTTTGGCACGTCGAGCGTTGGTATTGAAGCGTCCGAGTTTACCCTATCAATTTGAGCAAAATCAGAAAGAGCAATGGCGCATTATTTCTCATCTTTCATTAAATACGTTAGCACTGATGAAAGGGGATGCGGTAGCACATTTAAAAGAATTATTAGAGTTATATAACTTACCGGCGAATAAAGAAAATCATCTGTTAATTAATTCGATTAAACAAATTGAATTTAGCCTGACGCATAAGTTGGTTGAAGCAAAACCTTTCCCGCTTTTCGTACGAGGACTCAAAGTTGTTATCCGAATCGATGAACAAATATTCAGAGGTCATAGTCTTTATATTTTCAGTCAATTGCTGAGTCATGTGTTTAACTTAAAAGTGCAGTTAAACAGTTTTGTCGATGTCATAATCGAAGATGCTCAATCACAACAGGAGTTATACCAATGCGTGCAGAACGTTGGTGGCAAGAAGCTTCTGTAATAGACCATTTATTTCAACAGCCGACTGCTTATGAGTTTATTCAGTCGATTCGATTGTTAAGACATGTGCCCTTTGCTCGGCCACATACACCATGGGATCGTGATTTTAAATTTCATCCTTCCTTAGAGCTTAACTTCCCTAAAAAAGAAATTGAATCGCTAGCTTTAGAAGATGAAAAAGTTCAGCTTACAAATTTAATGGTGGGTTTGACTGGCATGCAGGGGGCATTACCCTATAGCTATACCAATAAAGTTAAATCAGCATCACGCAAATTTCGAGTTGAAACAACGCAATTCTTGAGTTTATTTAATCATAAGCTCACTTCACAATTCGTTGATGCGACGGTCAAGTACAATTTACCAGTACGGTATGAGGTCGAGTCTGAAAATCATTATCTGAATATTATCCATGCTTTAAATGGTTATATTAGTCAGCAACATCAACAACAAGAACTTGATGATTATTTTGCTGAATTTGCAGGATTAATGCAGGGGCAAAATAATACAGCACATGCTTTAAAAACCATGATTGCACAGGTATTTAATCAGCATGTGGCAATACAAGAGTTTATCCCTGAAAAATTTAAATTAGAGCTTCAGCAGAGAACATCCTTAGGAGGGGCGACGCCAAGCTTGTTAGGATTGAATACATTTTGTGGAGAGACTATTACCCAAATTGATGGCAAAATTGAAATTCAAATTGGACCGTTGGATCGTAAAACTTACCTAGATTTTCTACCACAACAAAAACTAAGTTTAAAATTAAAAAAACTACTACAAAGCTGGTGTAGCCCAACCTTATTGGTTGATGTTCGTTTAATTTTATCAAAACAAGAAATACAGCCTATTACTTTAAATTCGGAGCATTCTATGGGGCTTAGTCAGGGTGCCTTTTTAGCTCATAATCAACCGCTAGACAATGATGAAACTTGCTACCCATTGCTTGGAGTAGCGTCATGATCAAAATCATTGTTGGAGTGTTCCTTACTGTTTATCTGGTGATTTCTGCGATTGTGGTGCTGTATTGGCGTGACATCAATTTTGATCCTTCTGGCAGTGATCTACTTATCTTTTTTGGATTGTTACCTGTTGCAATCACTGCTTTTTTGGTGATGCCATATATGATTTATCATTGGATAAAAGAGCAAAAAAATAAACAGAATGATCCTCAACTTAGCGATGAGGTCGCAATTGAGGAGCTACAGCCTGAGCCTGTGGAGTGGATCAATTTAAATGTCTATCGCGCTTATGCACTCAATGCTTTGGGTGAAAATCATCTGATTATTGATGCGATTCGGGAATTCAAGAGTCCTGAACTTGATGACAAATTATTGAATGGGTATGGCTTGCCTATTCTGAGTTATCGAATTTCTGATTTAGACGTCGAACAAGATGAAGAGGATGAATATAGCTTCAAACGGCAATACCGCATTCACCAATTGATTCTGACTCAACTCGAACAACAAACAGAAATACTCTGGGAAATTAGTGAGCATTTAAAAAAATCTGCACTTTTCTACGATACTCAAATTAGCCAATCTTATCGTATGCATCCAGCATGGATTGATCCTCAGGCTGAGTATCATGATGGGGAAGAAGATACTCCTTCTGTGCAGCAAGTTTATCGACTGAATAAGCTTAAAATCCACCTGATTCTCGCTGAAGAATTACTGCATGTTTGGGATGAACAAGATTCTGAGCAACTCATTTCAGACTACCTGAGTCAGCTCAATTATATTCCTGAAGTGTTTCACGTGGAACACCACTATTGGGGTGCTGAAACAAGCTATAGTGAATGGATTCATCTTTTACAAAGTATTGAAAAAGATGAGTCGTCTATAAGTCTTGTGTTTATCGTTGATTCCGAAATTGACCAAGATACATTAGATGAAAAGATTTGGATTTCAGAGCAGTATATTCCTGCAGAATATATTTCGAGCTGTTGTTTAGCTTCACCTAAAATTCAAATTGAAAATGTTTTACCTACGAAAACATTAGATATTGCGATAAATGAAAAACAACTGAAACAGAGTTTAGATCGCTATAACATTGATCATCAGTTCAAAGTGGAAAATGAGCAGCCCTTTACAGTTCTGTTGGATGACATTACTCAACTCAAAACACTTAAGAAAATTGAGCAAAATTTTGCCAATACGAATATTGAGCAACATCACTATTTAATGCTTTTTCCAACACTTGGGAATACACAAAGCTTAGCTAAAATTTTTGGCTTTACTCTCGCTTTTCAGTTTGATGATGCCTTGATGACAATGGTGTATACAACTCAAAACCCAGATGTTCAGACATTTATTCAAACTTATCAATCAGAATCAGACATAAATCCTGAGCAGCAAAACGTTTAAAAATTTACGAAAAAAATGAGAATACAATGCACACGATATTAGGCTATGTATGGCAGTACGTTTCAAACCCAAAGGCAATCATTGCATTGTCATTGTTTGTTGCCTTAGTGTCTGCCTATCACACGATACCTAGACAGTATTTCTGGCCGCTTGCGGTGGCTTATGTACTGGGTCTAATCGGTTATGGAATCTATTGGTTCATTCAACGCAAACGCCATGAGAAGCAAGGGGAAGAATTGGCGGAAGCAATCGAAAAAGATACCCAAGCTGAGTATGGTAAGCAGAAGGATAAAGATGAACTACAATTGGTTCATCAACAGATGAAGGATTCAATTCAGCTCATTCGTAAGTCAAAGCTGGGTGATAAAAAAGGGAATGCAGCGCTATATGAGTTGCCTTGGTATATGGTCATTGGTAACCCTGCTGCCGGTAAGAGTTCTGCCATTTATAACTCGGGCTTAAAGTTCCCATTCGAAGAAACGCATAAAAATGCAGTGTCTTCAGGTTTGAGTGGAACACGTAATTGCGACTGGTTTTTCTCAACAGAAGGGGTGTTGTTGGATACTGCTGGTCGTTACTCAGTCTATGCAGAAGATCACTCTGAGTGGATTGGTTTTTTGAACTTGCTCAAAAAAAATAGATCTAAAGCGCCGATTAATGGACTGATTGTCACCGTCAGTATTGCCGAGTTAGTTAGCCAAAGTCCTGAAAAATCTTTGAAACTCGCTAAAAACTTGAGAGCACGTATACAAGATTTGACGGAACGTTTAGAAATCTTTGCACCTGTGTATTTGGTGTTTTCTAAAATGGATTTGATCGCAGGATTCACTGAGTTTTTTGATTGTTATGATCAGGATGAATTTGACCAAGTTTGGGGAGCAACGCTGCCTTATAATCCAGATTCATCTGAAAATGCTGTTGATCTATTCGAGCATCATTACAATATTTTGTATGATGGATTGAAAAGCGTAAGTACGACTCATTTAAGTCGCCGTCATGCACAGAATATCTCACCAAGTGTGATGACTTTTCCGCTTGAGTTTAAGACTTTAAAACCAGCACTCAAAACTTTTATAGGAACACTATTTGAGGAAAATCCGTATCAGTTCAAACCTGTATTCCGTGGTTTTTACTTCACCAGTGCCTTACAAGAAGGAACGATCGAGAGTCCAATGACGGAGCAAATTGCTCAAGAATTTAGACTTCAGAAAATTCCGAACAGCGAACATGGTATTCCACAAAATTCTGTATCACAGAATCATGGGTATTTCTTAAAGGGATTATTTTCAGATGTCATTCTGAAAGATAAAAACTTGGTGAAGCAACATATTAACCCGGCGAAAAAGCGCCAACGTTATTTGAGTTTTATTGCAGCTTTACTTGGGGTATCTGTAATTTTAGGCCTGTGGGTGTGGTCTTACCGTAACAATCAACAGTTGATCGCAGATGTTCAAGCTGATCTGAATAAAGTGATGCAAATGGAGCAGGCATCAGGTCAGCATTTGGCGACACAGCTCGACTCGTTACTAATTTTACAACAGCGTTTAGAACAGTTAGATCAATTTGAAGAAGATCGTCCATTAAAGTTTGGCTTTGGTTTGTATCAAGGCAATGATCTGCGGGAAAAACTTAAAACCGAATATTTAAATGGTGTGCGACAAATTGTTTTAGAACCATCTCAACAAAATATTGGTCAGTTCTTGCAACGTGTAAAAAATAATGAAGCGACACTAAAAGAAAATCACGTTAATGTTGAAATTCAGCAAGTATCGGCTAAACCTGCACAAAATGCTTTGGAACCTTCTGATTCGAATCCCCAAGATGCTTACAACGCATTGAAAGCTTATTTGATGATGAGCAATTCAAAATATATGGAAGCAAGTCATCTGAGTGATCAGGTTACGCGCTTTTGGCGTTCATGGTTAGATGCCAATCGTGGACAAATGCCACGTGGTGAAATGATCCAAAAAGCGGAGCAGGTGCTGACCTATACCATGACATTGGCGAATGATCCAAAATTCCCACAGTTGTCAGCGGATGCGCAATTGGTTGATCAAAGCCGACAAGTATTGTTGGCGGTGATGAAGGGGATGCCAGCACGTGATCGAGTTTATAATGAGATCAAAATGCGTGCTGCTGTACGATATCCAGCAGTGACAGCAGCTCAAATTGTAGGTGAGAACAATCGTAGTGCCGTATTAGGTTCTTATGCTCTTCCTGGGGTATTTACATATAAGGCATGGAACGAATATATCGATCAAGCCATTGATGAAGCTGCGAATAGTCCGACAGACAGTCGTGACTGGGTGTTGAACAGCAATCAATCAGATGACCTCACCTTTAGTGGTAGTCCAGATCAAATTCGTAAGCAGCTGACTGAACTCTATAAGAAAGAATATATCGCAGAGTGGCGTAAATTCTTGAATGGAATTTATTATGCAAAACAACCTGATTTTGCCCAGCAACATAAAACAATAGATTTATTGGGTGAGCCTCAAAACTCCCCGATACGTTTGCTCATTGAGCATACAGCGAAAGAAACCAATTGGGATAACCCTGTGGTTCAAGCGGAATTGGCTGCTCCACAAACAGGATTTATCGCTTGGTTTAAACGTAAGGTTCTTCGTCAAGATAATACCAATGAAATTCAACGTGCAGCTGAGCGCGCCCAAGGTGCTATCTCAAAAGAATTTAACGTTTTTTATCAGTTGGTTCGTAAACGTGATGATCAGCAAAATAAATCATTACTTGATGAGTATTTAGAAAATCTCGCACAGGTACGCAGTAAGTTTAATGATCTCCGAAATGCAGGGGATATTGGCCCAAATGCGATGGCTTTGGTAAAACAAACCATCAATGAACAAACCTCAGTATTTAATACTACGCAAAAACTTGTCGATGAAAAACTGACGGTCGGTCTGAATGATATTGACAATAAGCTCATTCAAAAGCTTTTGGTGAGTCCACTGACACAATCCTTTGCAAGCTTAATCACGCCAGCACAAGATGAGATTAATAAATTATGGGTGATGCAAGCTTATCAACCGTTTAATCAGACTCTGAGCCAAAAGGTTCCATTCAATACCTCGGCTTCAATCCAAGCGACGAGTAGTGAAATCGGTCAAATCTTCGGTGAGGGCGGTAGTATTGCCAATTTTGTTAAAGAAACGCTCGATCCATTTGTGATTCGTCGTGGCTACACACTGACTTCTAAAACGTGGAAAGACCAAGGCATTATCTTGAATCCACAATTTGTGATGAGTTTCCAACGCTATGTTTCACCACTTAACGGTGTAGCTACAGGTACTTTGTCACAAGGTTCTGCGCCTGCTGCGACCAATCAGTCCAACTTCCAATTCTATCCATTGTCTAATCCACAGTTGCTGTCTTATACGATTGATATTGATGGTCAACGTATGGTCTTTGAAAATGGTATCCAACAGTGGGTGAACTTTGTTTGGCCGAATACTGGTGCTATTCCTGGAGCACGTATTACTGCAGTCGATCTCGAAGGGAAAACGCATACGATTTTTGATGCACCAGGTGAATACGGGATCAATCGTTTGATCGACTCTTCGCAACGTCGTGATCAAAATGGTGTCATCGAAATGACTTGGGCAAGTGCTCAACAACCATCATTAGCGGTAAAAGTAAACTTTCGTTTGATCAGTGGGAATTCAGGTCAAGGTGGAACAGGCGTTGGTTCTAATCGTGATTTAAACGGTTTGCAATTGGTTGATAAGGTGACGACCAACAAGGCGACAGCACGTGTGGTATCTGCTCAAAAGGCACCAACACCAGCACCTCAAGCTGAGAATTCAACGAATACGGCATTGCAAAATGCAACACAAGGAGCACAGCCATGATGTATGGAGTACAACTTAAGATGGATCATCAGTAGGAGGCGATATGTACAGTGTGAAAACAATGCCTTTGTACTATGGTAAGAGTCCTGCTCGTGGCGATTTTCTGAAAACCAAAGGACAGTATTCTTTGATTCAAGTGATTGATCAGTGGATTACTGAAGCGCTTGAAATGGCAATGAGAAATCCAAATTTCGATCAAAATTATCAAAGTTTGGCATCATTAGATTTCTTTATTGCCAATCCGCGTGAAAATATGTTCTTGGTTGCAAACTTAGTGACCAGCCAAGACAGCTCAGGTCGTCAGTTTCCTATGGTGTTGAGTCACTTATTGGAAGTGGATGCACCCTACCAAAATTTGCTCTATGCACCTTATAGCTATAAGCCAGTTTTGATTGACTTATTTCAAAGAAACCGTGTGATTCGTCAAATTCGAGATGCTGATGATTTAATCGAAAAACTGGCTCAGCTCAAAAAAGAAATTCAAGTTCTTGATGTAACTGAATCAACCGCTTTTTTTGAAAATCACACCATGCATTCATTTGCACAAATGATGAAAATATCGGTCTATGAGCTTGCACAAAGCATGATTGGACTAGGTCTTTTACTCCAACCTGTATTAAAAAATGGAACGAGTAAACTGAATAAGGTGTTAATTTTACCAATTCACAACCCTAGTTTTTGTTATGAAATCGCAGCATTCTGGGTTAGTTTAATCGCAAGATTTTTGCCAAAACATAATACCGAAGTGTTAATTGGTATTCTTCATTCAGAACGTCCAGTTTTATTATTTGGCTTTCAGGGCGCAGATATTGAAGCATTAAGTGATATTTTCAATCAGAACTTAAGCTCTGAACATTGGGTTTCATTGGTACAAGCACAGTGGATTGATCGCTATTTGGAACAAAATGCAGGTCTTGCTGCACTCGAGCAATCTTTGTGCGAACGACAGTTGAGTTTAAATCAAGGAATGAAATTATTCCGACAGACTTTTATAGAAGAATAATGATGAAGAAAACCTTATTAAAGATTTCATTGCTTAGTTCGATATTGAGTATAAGTGTTATATCGTTCGCGAAAGAAATTATCGTTGAGGGAGTTGTTCCTAACGAGATGAGCAAACAGGCCATATTGAATAAAATGAAAGTGGTCTATAGCCAAGACCAAATTATCGATAAAATTCAGGTTCGTCCTGTCACTGCACCCAATGGATGGAGTGATTCCGTGACACAAGTCATTACACCTGATCTTAAAAAAGTTTCTCAAGGAAAATTGAGTGTAAGAGGAACACAAGTTGAGCTCACAGGTAAAGTCCTCAATCAAAATGATATCGTACCGACTCAAAATACATTTCAAAATTTAGTTGTGGCACCTTATCGCTTTAATGCACAGTTATCTGTGAATCATGCAGAACAAGCCATCATTGATAATGCTTTAAAAAATCGAATTATTGAATTTGCTTCTGGAAGTGCCACACTTTTACCAGCAGGCACACAAATTTTAGACGAAATGGTGGTTGCGCTAAACAAAGTTCAAGGCAAAAATGTCAAAATCATCGGACATACTGACAGTCAAGGTAATCCACAGAAAAACAAAGAATTGAGCTTGCAACGTGCGGATGCAGTAAAACAATATTTGATTGCCAAGAATATTTCACCTTCACGATTAAGTACAGCGGGTATGGGTGCTGATGAACCTGTTGCAGACAATGCAACGGAAGAGGGTCGTAAGAAAAATCGAAGAATCGAGTTTGAAGTTCAATAAAATATTATAAAAGGAACAAGTGTATGGCTTTCCCTTATATTACGATTGGCTCTCCAACCACTGGTGGTGGGCAGGTTATTTCAGCAAATAGTTCTTTCTTAATCGAAGGTAAGCCAGTTGCTTGTGTAGGGGATAAGGCCACCTGTCCTAAACATAAAACGGTGACGACAATTGTTGCGGGTGACAGCAAAATGGTTATTATGGGAAAACCCGCCGCACAGCATAATTCACCTTTGGCATGTGGATGCAAATGTATAGGGAATCAAAGTTTAACGGTTGGACAAAATTAGTTAATTCATTGGGATCTGTATCTAAAAAGAACCCTCTAATTTTAGAGGGTTCACTTTTTCAACTATAATTTTATCTCGATCAAAGTGTCTTCGGTATTTGTAATCGCGCACCTACTGATGATCTGAAGATGATTATTACGCACTTACATATTGCACAATTTTATCAAACGCAGATTTAAGCGCTTTGTCATCGAATTCATTGCCTTCGAATGTTTCATTGCGATTGCGTGCAAAAATATCGCGAATCTCAACCACGGCATTTGAGTCGACTAAACCTAATTGCGTAGCAACTTGACGGATTTGATCGATAGAGCGAGAGCCATTACTACCGCCATAACTGACATAAGCAGCAGGTTTTCCATTCCACTCTTTACCTAAATAGTCGAGTGCATTTTTAAGTGCAGGGCTGTATCCATGATTATATTCAGGACTAATAAATATAAATGCATCACCTTTCGCGATTTGAGCAGCCCATTCTTGTTGCTTAGGTTGATCATATATACCCGTTAGTGGTGGATTTGCTCCAGCGAAAAACGGTAAATCCCATTCTTTTAAGTCCACAATTTCTGTCTTAATCGTGCTGTAGTTATATGATGAAATCGTGTTTTGAACCCAATTTGCAACTTTAATGGCTGTGCGGCCTTCTCGAATGCTTCCCACAATAATTTGAATATTCACCAAATTTATCCTTCTATCTGTTATCACACTGACTTTAAAATGTTTTTTTTAAAAAAGGTAGATCGAAAATGTATCTAAAAAAAAGCGCCATAAGGCGCTTTTTTATGTACGAATCAGGCATTACATAATTTTGATGCCTTGCTGACCTGCTGGTGTTACTTTGAAAATTTCAACTTCAAAAGTAATGTCCTTACCAGCAAGCGGATGGTTAAAGTCGACCTCAGTGATATCATCACCAACCGATTTAACCACACCATATAATGACTGCTTTGCTTTATCTTCAAACTCAATCATTTGACCTTCAGCAGGACGTTGCTCAAATTTAACAGTATCAAATTTTTGCACGTTCTCTTGGTTCCAAGGGCCAAAAGCATCTTCAGCAGGTAAACTTACTGTACGACGGTCACCCGCGCGTAAGCCAAATAAAGCTTTTTCAAAACCAGGCAATAAGCTGCCATCACCTATCACGAGGCTTACAGGTTCTTCGCGACTACGGGTATTATCAATTTCAACACCATTTTCAATGGCTACTGAAAAGTGTAAATGTACTTTTGAACCCGCTTCAATGCGAGTATCTTCATTTGGATTAATAAAATCAGTCATTTTGCGCTTCCGCACGTTGAATACGATGTTTCTCTAAGAAAAAAGTATCGATCAGCATTAAGATGGTACCTAAAGTAATGGCACTATCTGCAAGGTTAAAAGCAGGGAAGTGGCTATTGTTATAGTAGACATGAATAAAATCTACAACATAGCCTAAACTTACTCGATCAATAAGATTACCAATCGCCCCACCTAAGATGAGTGCGATGGCTAAAGGCAATACTTTCATGTTTTTTGGCATACGCATAATCCAAAACACAAAAATAACCGAGACAATTCCTGCAAGTGATGTAAAGAAATAACGTTGCCATCCACCGGCATCGGACAAGAAACTAAAGGCAGCGCCGTAGTTATGTAGTAATGTCCAATTTAAAAAAGGTAAAACAGGTACAGGGTCTGCATAAGTCAGATGTGTACTTGCTATCCATTTAGTCCATTGATCCAAAATAATGGCAACAATAGACAATCCTATCCACCACAAATTGTGGGGATAGAATTGGAATAAACCTTTTTTATTATTTTGTGGATTAGGCATATTTTCTCTCTTCGCCTTGACCTGTAGGGAGGTTAATAATACAACGACCACATAGTCCTGGATGTGATGGATGTGTATTCACATCAGGCAGAACATGCCAGCAACGAACGCATTTTTCGCCGTCAGCAGCAGAAACTTTCACATTCAAGCCTTCTAAGTCAGATACTTCACCTTGTGCTGCATCGAAACTATTGACTATCACTTGTGAAGTAATGAGAACGAAACGAAGTTCATCGCCTAATTTGTCTAGAACGGCTTTAAGTTCATCATTCGCCCAAAGCTCAACCTTAGCAGACAAGTTTGAACCCACAGTTTTCGCACCACGTGCTGCCTCGATAAACTTATTCACTGCCGATTTCACATTGATCAATGTTTGCCATTCAGTTTCTGATACGACATTGGCACTTGATGCAGTCGGAATATCATACCATTCAGCAGTGAAGACATATTTCTCAGTTTGACCGGGAATCAATGGCCAAGCTTCTTGTGCGGTGAATGTTAAAATAGGTGCCATCCAACGTACAAATGCTTGAACCAAATGGTACAACGCAGTTTGTGCAGAACGGCGTGCTTGAGAATCTGCTTTGGTGGTGTACTGACGGTCTTTGATAATGTCTAGGTAGAAACCACCTAAATCGTTGATACAGAAATTCGTCAGCGCACTTGTCACGATATGGAAGTTCATATCTTCGTAAGCTTTCTTAATGGTTTCTTGCACTTCTGAAGCACGTTGCAAGATGTATTGATCAAGTGCAATCAAATCATCAATCGCTAAGCAATCAGTCGCAGGTTGGAAACCATTTAAGTTTGCTAACAAGAAACGCAATGTGTTACGAATACGACGGTAACCGTCTGAGGCACGGTTAAAGATTTCTTTACCTGCGGTCATTTCATAACGGTAGTCTGCAGATGCAATCCAGAAACGAAGGCCATCAGCACCCATATCTTTAATGATGTCTTGCGGTGTGATGACGTTACCGATCGATTTCGACATCTTACGGCCTTTCTCATCGACCACGAAGCCGTGTGTCAACAAGCCTTTATACGGTGCGCGTTCGTTGATTGCCATTGAAGTCAACAATGAAGATTGGAACCAACCACGGTGTTGGTCTGAACCTTCAAGGTACAAATCAGCAGGGTCTTGTAGCTCTTCACGTTCACGAAGGACTGCAAAGTGTGTTGTACCTGAATCGAACCATACGTCTAAAGTATCTCGAACAGCGTTATAGCAATCTGCATCATCACCGATGAATTCGCGTGCATCACGGTTATACCAACCATCAATACCTTCTTGCTCGATTAACTTCGCAACTTCTTCAATCAATTCAGGTGTACGAGGGTGTAACTCGTTAGTATCTTTATGAACGAAGAATGGAATTGGCACACCCCAAGTACGTTGGCGAGAGATACACCAATCTGGGCGACCTTCGATCATCGCTTGAATACGGTTTTTACCCCAATCTGGTACGAACTCAATATCATTTTCAATCGCGTTCAATGCACCTTGGCGTAGACCTTTGGCATCCATGCTGATGAACCATTGTGGTGTTGCACGGAAGATAATCGGTGTTTTATGGCGCCAGCAATGTGGGTAGCTATGTTTAATCACAACATGTGCCCAAAGTTTGCCTGCTTCAGTCAATGCTGCAATAATTTTTGGATTGGCTTTGTAGATGTGCTCGCCTGCAAAGAGTGGCGAAGTTGGTAGATACACACCATTACCACCGACTGGGTTTTCAACTTTTAAGTTGTACTGTAAGCCAACTTTATAGTCGTCTACACCATGACCTGGTGCAGTATGTACAGCACCTGTACCGCTACCGTCAGTCACGTGCTCACCTAAGATTACAGGCACTTGGCGTTCAGCGATCAGTGGGTGTTGCAGAACAAGGTTTTCAAGTTTTGCACCAGTGAATTCTGCAATGACTTCAAATGCAGTAAAACCATAACGCTGAATAGCTGATTCAACCAATGATTTCGCAAGAATGAAGTTTTGAGGTACTTTGTCTTCGCCAGTCGCTTTCACAAGTTGATATTCGAGATCAGCATGAAGCGCAACCGCTTGGTTGGCAGGCATGGTCCAAGGTGTTGTGGTCCAAATCACGATGTCGGTACGTTCAGCAATGTCTACACCCAAACGTGCAGAAAGGTCAGCTAAATCAACAACGCTGAAACCCACATCAATTGCGTCTGATTTTTTATCTTCGTATTCAACTTCAGCTTCAGCCAATGATGAACCACAGTCTAAACACCAGTTGACGGGTTTAAGACCTGGTTCGATATGACCTGCTTTGGCAATAGCACCCAATGAACGCACGATGTCGGCTTCTTGTTTGAAGTTCATCGTTAAGTACGGATTGTCCCAATCACCAAACACGCCCATACGCACGAAGTCTTTCTTTTGCAGTTCAACTTGTGTGTAAGCATATTCACGGCAGGCTTTACGGAATGTAGAAGCATCTACTTTTACGCCGACTTTACCGACTTTTTCTTCAACTTTAAGTTCAATTGGAAGACCATGACAGTCCCAACCCGGTACGTATGGTGCATCAAAACCATCCATCACTCGGCTTTTAATGATGATGTCTTTTAAGACTTTGTTAACCGCATGACCTAAGTGAATTTGACCATTCGCATATGGAGGGCCATCATGAAGCACATATTTTTTCTTGCCAATACGCGACGCACGAATCTGCTGATAAATGTTGTCGGCATACCACTCTTCTAACCATTTCGCTTCACGTACTGCGAGATTTGCTTTCATCGCAAAGTCAGTACCTGGGAGGTTTAGCGTGGCTTTATAGTCCACTGCATTTTCAGGAGTTTGCTTATCGCTCATGCAAGTTGTCTTCCAATTTAATCAGTCTAAAGCTGACGCGTTTTACAAAAATTAAGGAGTATTAATAAGGAAAGTTGGGGTTATTTCGGCGAAACTCAAGCAGTTGCTCAACATCATCATCGATCCCAGCTTTGAGTGCTTCTAGCGAAGGATAATTCTTTTCGCCATGAACAAAGTTCAAAAATGTTACCCGCATTAACAGGCCATACAGATTAGCAGAAACATCAGGGAAATGTACTTCTAATCGCCACTCTGGATGTTCCTGTTCGATGGCTGGTCGGGTGCCGACATGTCCTGCACCGAAAAGGGCTGTAGCCTCATAACCAGCAATACCTGGATATTCGGCATTTTCATTGCGAACTTTGTCTTTTAACGATTCTGTTTCACAAATCACTTCAACACCATAGATGCCATGCAAACAGGGCTTATGGCGGTTTAGACGAACATTGATAGTTGGAAAGTTAATGGTGCGACCGATTTGATCACCATATTGAACACGACCCGTAATGCTATACGGGCGACCAAGTAGCTCCGCAGCTTTTTTAAGATCACCTGCAGCCAAAGTTTGGCGTATTAAGGTGGAGCTAATACGCTCGCCATTCAGTTCAACGTTATCTAAATCGGTGACTTGAAAACCATAATCGCGCAAGAATTGGCTATTACCTTGTCGATTTTTACCAAAATGATGATCTTCACCGAGTACTAGGCTTTGGGTATTCAGTTTGTATTTTAGAATATCAGCAAACTCTTCCGCACTTAAATTACGGAATGTGTCATCAAATTTAGCAACAACTATATAGTCGATACCAAGTGCAGCCAAATGTTCCACTTTTTCACGTAATGAACTAATTCGTGGTGGTGCTTCGTAACTTTTAAAATATTCTAAAGGCTGTGGCTCAAAAATCATCACCACAGTTTTTAAATCTTGTTGTTGTGCTATGTCTTTTAATTGCTGAACCATCGCCTGATGACCCAAATGAACACCATCAAAATTGCCAATGGTGACGGCAGTTTTGGGCAATTGAAAGTTGGGCGCTAAAGCATTCAGACGGAGTAGCTTCATGGGCGAAATGGTGACTAAAATTAATTTGGGCTATATATTGCCATATTCTCACAGTTTCGTCTTGTTGTTGTGTTTTTATTCAATACTTTTCTTATTCTAGATCAAGATGCTTGAGTCATTAGATCAAAGAAACTTTTATTTCCGGATATATTTTTGTCTAATGTGTTCCATTCAATATTTAATGAGTAAGTGATGTCTGATCTAGCCCTAATTATGGCCTTAGCAAGCGAATCTAAAGGATTATTCGAAGCTGAAAATATTGCAGTACATTACAGTGGTATTGGTAAGGTCAATGCAGCATTTAAAGCTTTTGAAGTGATTCAAAAAACGGGATGCACAACTTTGCTGAATTTAGGAACAGCAGGAAGTTCGCATTTTGATGCGCATTCCTTGGTTGAAGTAACAACATTTGTACAGCGAGATATGGATGTTTCACCGCTTGGCTTTGAAGTTGGTGTTACACCGATGGATCAGGAATTTCCCGCAGCGATTAACCTAGAGCCGTATTTTCAACATCTTCCCAAGGGCATTTGTGGGACTGGCGATAGCTTTGAAACTGGTGAACCTAAGGTGCCATGTCAGTTGGTTGATATGGAAGGATATGCGCTCGCCAAAGTATGTAAGAAACTTGGCGTTCGTTTGATTTCAGTGAAATACATTACAGATGGGGCAAACGACACCGCACATTTAGATTGGGAGGAGAACTTGTTGTTGGGCGCTCAAAAATTATTGGCTTTATATCAGAGCGTGGAACACTAGATTTTGAAGATTTTGGCGACCATAGAAACTATGGTCGTATGCCAGAGATCAATCTCGAAGATATTTAGAGAAACCAATTATGATCGAGGTAAAATACCGTATAGCATCATATGGACTGTATGCTCGATGGTACGTTGATACATGGTGCGATTGCGTAAGGTTTTTCCCGTTACCATTTCGGTTTGGGTGCTAAAATCAGCATAGTTTTGTGTGATACCCCAAAGGTTAATAATTAAAACCTCAGCATCGATCTTGTCTGATATTTTGCCTTGCTCTTGCCACGTGGAAATGACTTTAGATTTACGTTTGAAGAGTTTTTTTAATGGGCCTTTCAAAATTGGCAGGATATGTGGTGCGCCTTGGATAATTTCTAAAGCAAATAATTTTGATGCCTTATGTTGAGTACGGGAAACCTCAATCTTTTGCATGAGATATTGTGTGATCGCTTCAGCAGGCTCTAAATCAGCTTCCAACATTTGCAGTGGAGCTAACCATTTTTGCATGACAGTAGTCAGCACTTCGACATAGAGCGCTTCTTTATTTTCATAGTAATAGAAAATATTCGATTTGTGCATTTCCGCGAGTTGTGCAATTTCATCTAAGCTTGCACCACTAAAACCATACACAGAAAACACATCTAATGCAGCAGCTAAAAGCTGTTGACGTTTTTGCGTACTCTTCTTTTGTTCCATCTCGTCAGTAAATTATAAAAAGGAACCTCAAATTGTACGGCAAAACGTGCGATTTGTGCACAAGGATTAGGCCATTTGCAAAAGAATATGAAGAATAATTGTGTAGTTAAGTGATAAAACTAATAATAAGACACATGTACAATTTATTTGATAAACAAATACATATTACTCATGTGGGAAATGCTGATCGAGAATATCTTTTAATTTAATTAAAAAAAGCCATTTATCAGTACGAAAAGTGTCTAATTTTCCGACGAAAATTAGACACTTCCATTTACCTTATTCAACAATTCAGAATGTCATATTTTGTATAGCTTAAGTTGAAAGTACGGCTTCTAAAACTTGTTGTTCAAGCTCTGCAAATTTGACATTTTTTTGTCGCGGTCGTGGTAAATCTACTTTGAACTGATGTGCGATATGACCTTTATCGAGCAAAATAATACGATCTGCTAACTGGACTGCTTCACTGACATCATGTGTCACTAAGATGGTGGTGAAGCCTTGTTCTAACCATAGTTTCTCGATTAGATTTTGCATGTCTAAACGCGTAAGCGCATCTAAAGCCCCCAAAGGTTCATCAAGTAATAGTATTCGAGGGGTATGAGACAAGGCACGTGCTAGCGCTGCTCGTTGACGTTGTCCACCTGAAAGTTGTGCAGGCCAAAGTTCAGCTTTTTCATTTAAGCCAACTTTTTCCAATAATGCTTCAGCCTTATCATGCTGGGATTTATCTAAGCCCAATTGCACATTTTTTAAAATGCTTTTCCATGGTAATAGGCGAGGATCTTGGAACATGACGCGGATGTCATCAGCGGTAATACCTTCACGAAAGTTCAGTGCAGATTTAAATTTAATCTCACCATAACTCGGTTGTTCTAAATCCGCGATTAACCGTAACAACGTACTCTTACCACAGCCACTTCGACCCACAATGGCAACAAATTCACCAGGTTCTATATGTAGGTCTAAATCCTCTAATACTTTAACTTTGCCATAGAACTTGTGCAGTTGTTCAAGATTGATTTCTGCACCGATCTTTTGTGGAGCTGATCTGGCATGATCTGGAATGACATGTTCATCAGCGAGATTTGAAATACTTAAATCAGTCATACGCATTCCTATTTTTGATAGCCTGGATGCCAGCGTAATAAATATTTTTCTAAGGCAACCGCGAGTACATCCGCTAATTTACCAAGTAGGGCATACAGTAGAATCCCAACTAAAACGACATCTGTTTGTAAAAATTCACGCGCATTCATGGTCATGTAGCCAATTCCAGCTTGTGCTGAGATGGTTTCAGCCACAATTAACAGAACCCAAACTAAACCTAGTGCGAAGCGCAAACCAACTAAAATGGAAGGAAGAGCACCTGGTAAAATAATTTCTTTATATAACTGCCAGCGTGTTAAACCATAACTCTTGCCCATCTCGATCAGCTGAGGATCTACAGATCGGATACCGTGATACGTATTGATATAAATTGGGAAAAACACGCCAATCGCGACCAAAAATAATTTGGCAGATTCGTCAATTCCAAACCATAGAATCACCAATGGAATTAAAGCTAAAGCTGGAATATTACGGATCATTTGTAGGGTCGTGTCGAGTAACGTAGAGGCTACTTTAGATGAGCCATTTAACAATCCTAAAAATAATCCTAAGCCCCCACCAATCAGCAAGCCAATCAGTGCACGTCCCGCACTGACTTGGACATGTGTCCACAGTTCACCACTAAGCAATAGATGCCAAAAAGCCAAAACCACTGCGGTTGGAGCAGGCAAGACACGGCTTTCTAAAATGCCAGTGACTGAAGCAAGTTGCCAAATCACAATAAGAAAAATGGGTACTAACCAAGGCAACAAACGTTGCCCCAGTTGTTTGATTCCTCGAGAGAGAAAACCTTCAGCTTTAACCACCTTGGTTTTACTCAACACGATAGAATGTTTTTGAGTTTTATCTACCGCTGTTGTCATGCCGGCTCCTGAACCTGATCTCCTTTTTTATTTTCTTCAGGAGTATAGTTATTCGCGACAATCTCACCAAAAGGACCAGTCAGATTAGGTTGAGTCAGTTTTTGGCGTGTTTCTAATGGCAGAAGAGGGAATACCAATTCAGCAAAACGAATTGATTCTTCAAGGTGCGGATAACCCGAGAAAATAAAGGTATTAATGCCTAAATCTGCATATTCTTGAATACGTGCCGCCACAGTTTCAGGGTCACCTACTAATGCCGTGCCTGCACCCCCACGGACGAGACCTACGCCAGCCCATAAGTTTGGTGACACTTCAAGTTTCGAGCGATCTCCATTATGAAGTTCAGCCATACGACGTTGACCAACAGAGTCCATTTGTTTAAATTTTTTCTGTGCCGCAGCGATGGTTTCATCATCAACATACTGAATTAATTCTTCAGCAGCTCTCCATGCTTCCTCGTTGGTTTCGCGGACGATGACATGTAAACGAATACCGTAATCTAGGGTGCGACCTTTAGCTGCCGCCTTAGCGCGGACATTTTCAATTTTTTCTTTAACCGCTGCTGGAGGCTCTCCCCAAGTTAAATAGGTATCTACTTGATCAGTTGCCAGTTCAACAGCATCATCAGAAGAACCACCAAACCACAATGGTGGATAAGGTTTTTGGACGGGTGGATATAATAATTTTGCATCATCCACGCTTAGACGTTCACCATGGAACGTGAAGCTTTCACCCGTATGAGAGCGTTTTAAAATTTCGCGCCAAATCGTAGTATATTCAGTCGCAGTTTTATAACGCGTTTTATGATCTTCATAGACGCCGTCACCTTTTAACTCTTGCTCATCACCACCAGTGACCAAGTTCAATAGAACACGGCCATTTGAAAGACGGTCAAAGGTTGCTGCCATACGTGCAGCCAGTGCAGGAGTGGTTACCCCTGGACGCAAAGCAACGAGAAATTTAAGATTTTTGGTGGCATCAATTAAACTTGCGGCAGTCAACCATGGATCTTCACAAGAACGACCAGTCGGGATAAGCACACCTTCATAACCTAGATTATCCACCGCCACAGCGATTTGTTTCATGTAGGCATGGTCGACAACACGTCCGCCTTTGCTTGTACCTAGGTAGCGACTATCACCATGAGTAGGAATAAACCAGAAAATTTTCATTACTTAAGTCCTTAATATGAGTTACTTACCAGTCCATACGACTTGGTTAATTTGTATCGGTTTAGGAATGATTTTGAGCTCAGCAAAGCGATCAGCCAGTTGTTGCTGATCTGCAATGACTTTCGCGGTTAAAGGTGCTGCATAAGATGGACGAGGTCGGCGCTGAACAAAGGTTTGGCTGACATTCGGCTTTAAACCTGTTGTTTTGGCAAAAATCGTTGCTGTAGTTTTTAAGTTCTTTTGAACCCATTGATCAGCAAGATTAATCTGTTCAATGACACCTGAAATCGCTTGAGGATGTTTGTCGATAAACTTGCCTGAAGCGAGATAGAACGTGTAATTCGGGCTCAGCCCTTGTCCAGTGGTCAAAACTTTTGCTTTATCTTCAAGTTCAGCAGCAGCGTAATACGGGTCCCAAATGGCCCATGCATCAACAGCACCTTTTTGGAATGCTGCGCGTGCATCAGCAGGACTTAACCAAATTGGTTTTACATCGCTCCATTGCAAACCTGCTTTTCGGACGGCTTGGACCAATAGATAATGTGAACTAGAGCCACGATGTACTGCGACACGCTTGCCTTTGAGGTGTTTAAGCTGAGTAATTTTGGATTTTTGCGGCACTAAGATTGCTGAAGAAAGTGGCTTCGCCGCCTCATAAGCAATGTAATGCAGAGGTTTGTTTCCTGCTTGCGCATAAACAGGGGGGGTATCACCTGTTGCACCAATATCCACTGAACCCACTGCAAGTGCTTCTAAAATTTGAGGACCACCAGGGAACTCATTCCATGTAATTTTGGCATTGGGAAATTCTTGCTCAAACAGTTTTTGCTGTTGAGCAATCACCAAATTTACGGAAGATTTTTGGAAGCCAATGCGTAATTCTTTCACTGAGGGATCAACAGCCCATGCAGCTGAGCAACCCAACATCGCACAGGCAAATAGCATCGTTGTCATTGAATGACTTGAGGTTTTAAACCAAGTGTGTGCTGTATTTGCTGATTGATATTGAGTCATGTTCATCACCTTTTCATGTTGTTATTTGGGTGTAGGCGCAATAATTGCGGCCTGAATATTGATTTTGTTTGGAATCAATTTCTGTTGATGGAATACATCGGCAACTTTTTGCTGATGTTGAGCAACTTCAGTACTAATTGGATAAACGCCGAAGCTCATACGTCCAATTGAGGTTTGAAGAATTTTGAAATCTAGACCTGTAGGCTTCACGAGCAGTTGAGCTGCTTCGTCTTTATTGGAAGCAATCCAATCTGATGCTTCATTAAGTTCTTGAACAACGGTTTGTATAATTTCAGGATTCTGTTCAACGAACTTACGATCAGCCATATAGAACTGGTAGTTATTGGCATTCCCTTCGCCAGAAGCGAGAACACGTGCGCCGATTTGATGCTCTGCCGCTGCAAAGAACGGATCCCAGATTACCCATGCATCGACTGCACCGCGCTCAAATGCTGCACGAGCATCCGATGGTGGTAGGTAAACCACTTCAATATCATCAAGCGTCAAATGATTCTTTTCTAAGATCTTCAAGAGAAGATAATGAACGTTAGAACCTTTGTTTAACGCTACACGCTTACCTTTAAGTTGTTGAATATCTTTGATGTTCGAATTTTTTTGAACAATCAACGCTTCAGCGCGTGGAGTCGCAGGTTGATTTGCGACATAAACCAAATTTGAATTCGCTGCTTGGGCAAAAATAGGGGGGGCTTCACCGACTTCACCAAATGAAACACTGCCGACATTCAAACCTTCTAACAGTTGTGGTCCACCTGGGAACTCTACCCATTTCACTTGAATGTTTTGATCCTTCAACGCGGCTTCTAATTCACCACGTTCTTTAATCACGGGCAGTAAGCCATACTTTTGATAACCGATATTTAACACTTGGGTTTTATCTTCTTTTTTTGAGTCGCAACCAGTGAGTAGCAAAGCACCTGTTAACGCAGAAGACAAAATGAGTGTTTTTTTCCAAAGATTAGCGTTAAAGCTGCTCATATTGAAAATCCTGAAAACTTAAAAATAAAAAAAATCAAAAAAATAAATGCGTCATGTAACGAGCCTAAGTTAATGAATTTTCTATTTCGTAAAAAATAAGAATTCAGGAATTCCTAATGAATAAAAAAGATAAAATTAAAAGAGAAAAAAATATCTAAAAAAATGCAAAAGGCTCAATCTAAGAATAACGATATTTTTGTTTCTAAATTTATGAAATATATAAATATATATTAAAATATTAAATTGTGATAAGGATATGATTTGTATGAATATATCGAATGATTGTGAAGATAGTTCACCTAGGAATATCGATATATAAAATAAAGATAAAGCAGTTCATAAGGGTGCAATAATAAAGCCACTTTAGAGTGGCTTTTTACAAACAATTGAGTTTCTTTGGAAATTATAAAGTGCCTGACGCGCTTGTGGTAAGTCATCCACCGATGCTTTGACAAACCCTTGTTCCAAAAACCAATGTGCGGTTCGTGTCGTAAGAATAAATAACTGTTGGATATTAGACTTTTTTGCTTTCTCTTCTAAATAGTGCAAGATTTGGCTACCACGATTTGATTTGCGGTAACTTGGATGTACTGCCACACAGGCTATTTCTGCAGAACGAATTTCATTTGATTCAGTTGGTATTGGATATAATGCTGCACAAGCCAGAACCATACCGTCACGTTCAATCACAGCGAAATGATCAATTTCATTTTCCAAGCGTTCTCTAGAACGGTATACCAAAATGCCTTCTTGTTCTAATGGCCGTAATAAACTGATTAATCCACCGACATCCTGAATCGTCGCTGTGCGGACTTCTTCATAATGTGCATCGGTGATCATCGTGCCATGCCCATCACGAGTAAATAATTCTTCGATTAATGCACCATCATGTTCATAAGATAATAAATGAACGCGGTTAACGCCATTTAAAGAGGCTTCCTTGGCATTTTGTAAATGCAATGCCAATTCATAATTTTGCTCTAAAGCAACGTCAATATGTTGATCTAGCTGATGCGGGGTCACTTCGCGCAACAACTGCTGTGGGCTTTGCATTAAACCTTGTTCGGAACCGAGAAAAATGAGTTTATCGGCACCGAGTTGGATAGCTGTTTTGGTCGCCACTTCTTCAGCAAGCAAGTTATAAACTTCACCAGTGGTTGAATAACCTGAGGGGCCAAGCAATACAATATTGTGATTGTCCAAATGTTTTTGAATCGCATCTGCATCGACTGAACGCACTTCACCGGTAAGTTGAAAATCGATACCGTTACGAATGCCATAAGGTTTAGCTGTTATAAAATTACCAGATACCACATCAATGCGAGCACCATACATAGGTGAATTTGCAAGTCCCATAGACAATAAGGCTTCGATTTGTAAACGGATTGAGCCTACGGCAGACATGACCGCACCTAATGAGTCACGTGTTGTTACTCTACGATGATTATGAAAAGGACTATCTAAATTCTTCTCAGCAAGATTTGCACTGATTTGTGGTCGTGCTCCATGAACCAGAATGAGTCGAATGCCGAGAGAATGTAAAAGGGCAATATCATGAATAATATGTTGAAAATTTGGTGATTGAACTGCTTCGCCGCCAAACATTAAAACGAAGGTTTTATTACGATGGGCGTTGATATACGGCGCTGAGTTTCGGAACCAATGCACATATTGCTGTGTCATATTTTGAGTTGTATCTATTGAGTCCGATTGCATGCATGTACCGATAGAAGCGGGAAGTGGTCATCAGATTCTAAACAAAAAAATGATTTTCCACACCTGCATTAAAATAAAGACATAAAAAAGCCCAAACTGAGTTTGGGCTGAGTGCAGGGAAGATCAATTTGAGAAGATCTAGGAATAAGCTTATCCGATGATACGCACGATGCGATCTGTACGCTCATTCACTAAGACATAGTCTCCATTAATTTTGTACCACTGCTGGTTACGCGCCGCTTTAGGTAGATTCTTCGCTTGACGATCACTTAACTCAAATTTTGAAGAGTTGAATTGACGTGGTAACTGTTGACCTACTCGCCATTGACGGCTTGGATTTACATTTTGGAAGCCACGATTTTGTTCATAGCGGTCATGTTGATATTTCCCAGGCTGACCTTTATTCCAATGCGCTGGTGGTGGAGTTGGTTTTGAATAGTGACGACCATCGTCATGTGGACCAGCCATCGCAGATGTTGCCAATAAACCACTCATTGCTAATGTAAGTACTGATACTAACTTTTTCATGTGGGATACCTCTAACTTTGTTATTTATCCGATATCGCTAAAGTACAAAATGATTTGAGATAAACCGTGGAGAGATATAGTCAATTTGTGAAATGTATGAAGAAGTGATGAAGATGAATGATTAGGATTGAACTCAACAAAAAACCCGACATGAAGTCGGGTCGATTTAAACGTCAAAATTAATCTTGCTGGATTTTCAAAATGCTATTGCTGTTTGAATCCACCAGAATAAAGTCATTATTCACTTTGTACCATTGTTGGTTTTTACCAGGTTTTGGTAGGTTATGATCTTTATATTCGGTTTTATAACTATTGCCACGATAGTGTTGAGGCATGACGTAGCCAGTTTGCCATTTATGTTGACGTAAACGTTTTACGCCACGCTCTTCTCTGTTTTTACGACGATCTTGGAACTCTTGATCTGATGAAGCATCATATTGAGTACGTTTCTCAAATCCTTTACCACGTTCACGTGAACCTTTATCTTGGTAGTCATCAGAGTAAGGAGCAGCATTGGCAATATTTGCTGTAAATATTGCACTTAAAGATAATGTCAAAACTGTCATAATCTTTTTCATATTCCGCCCTCGTTGACCTTATAAATTGGGGTTCACACTAATGTACTGAAAAAATGCAGAGAAACTGTGAAGATAGAATGTAATTTAGATTAAAAATAACGAGATAATAAGAACATATTTTAATAGGAATGAAAATAGAAACCGATGCTTTAGCTGAGCAATCAATGCTTTGAGCAATTTTAAATTTTGAATCCTAATATGATTTTTAAATTGTAAATATTTTAATAACACAGAAGATGATTTTCTTTTAAATAAGAAAAATCATCTGATCCGTTTCATCTCAGTGCCACTGATTATGATATTCCTGCAATTGTTGAATAGCTTCGATAATGATCCACGCAGTTTCGGCATGATCTAAACCTTGAACTAATGAAGCATCCAACTGTAACTGTTCGATCGTTTGGATCGTTGATAATTTTCGAGCTTGGTCTGCCATATTATTTCCTTATAAAAGTGTTGAATTTCATGGCATTGATCATAGTTAAAATTTATAAATATAAAAAACCGAATATTTTTCTAAATTTAATCTGATTATTCGATTAATGTTCGAATCAAATGCTTAGAAGACAGCATAATTTTTTATATCGATAAACTTAGCGTATGTATAGACTTTTGTTATAGTAAGAACAATTTTAAAGCAACACTAGGAATAGGTTATGTCTGTCGCTCCGCGTATTGGGATTTTAGGTGCTGGTGGCCGTATGGGTCGTACATTGATTCAAGCAGTTCAAGATGCTGGTTATCAATTAGCAGCAGCGGTAGAGCGTCCAGGCAGTAGCCTTATTGGCGCGGATGCAGGCGAATTAGCGGGTATTGGTACACTTGGTGTGAAAGTCGTGGGTGATATCCAAGATGTTTTAAATGATTGCGATGTATTTATTGATTTTACTGCACCAGTTGCAACTGAACAGCATTTGAAACTGTGCCGTGAGGCTGGTGTTGCATTAGTGATCGGTACGACGGGAATGAACGATGAGCAAAAAGCATTTTTAGATGAAAGTGCAACGATTGCTCCTGTAGTGTACGCAGCAAACTACTCCGTAGGCGTGAATGTATCCATTAAACTTTTAGAATTAGCATCTAAAGTCTTTGGTGACAGTGTCGATATTGAAGTGATCGAAGCACATCATCGTCATAAAGTTGATGCGCCATCAGGTACTGCTTTAATGATGGGTGAGGCGATTGCTGATGCATTAGGTCGTGATTTGAAGCAAGATGCTGTGTATCACCGTGAAGGGCATACTGGTCCTCGTGAACGTCAAAGTATTGGTTTCCAAACCATTCGTGGTGGCGATATTGTGGGTGAACATACGGTAATGTTTATTGGTGAAGGTGAACGTGTAGAAATCACACATAAAGCCACGAATCGCATGAATTTTGCTGCAGGTGCTGTACGTGCCGCTGCTTGGGTTGTAGGTAAAGCACCGAAAAAATATGACATGAAAGACGTTTTAGGCTTCAACGATATCAAAGTTTAAGTTTAAAAATACTGCGTGATCATCTAAATAATAATGTTAAATATGAAGAATAAAAATGAAGAAAATTTCTATGATCTGCTTGCTTGTCAGTGCCATTGGCCTGACAAGCCAAGTTCAAGCCAATGAAGCCTCACGACTCACCATTAACAAAAACAATATTAAAGTGTGGACGATACAAAATCCTGATCATCCTGTGTTGTCCTATCGTGCGGAAACAGTAGTGGATGCTTCACTCGAAAGAGCAGTTGCAATAGTTTTGGATGTAGAAAATGCAAAATCATGGGTACCCAATGTCGGTTCAGCACAGGTGATTTCTCAAGATTTGAAGCAAGGGGAATTTAAACTCTACATGGTGTTAGATTTTCCATTTCCTTTGAAAGATCGAGACCTGATTGTGCAAGGGAAAATGTATAAGGATTCAAAAGGTATTATTCATATTAAGAATAAAGCTTCGCAAACGGGAAAACCGAAGAATCCTCAGTATATTCGGCTGCAACACTATGTTGGAGACTGGAGCTTTGAACAGATTGGACCAAATAAGGTGAAGGTCAGCACTTCAGGATATGCGGATCCAGAAGGTGCAATTCCACAAAGTGTGACCAATATGTTTGTACAACAGCAGCCTTATCAAATGTTGCAAAAAATGAAAACTGAATTAGCAAAATCTCAATCTGCGCAGATATCGTTACCAGATATTTTGAAATAATGACTTTATATCAGTCATTTAATCATTTTTCAAAGTGTAAGCTGTAAATTGCTTTAACTCTGCTGCTTGAGGCAAATGAAAACTCAAAATTGGTTGCTTAGTCTTAGACGTCTGATCCAATAGAAAAACTTGATAGGTTTGTTTTTTGGAATCATCACATTGAAAATTTAAATTTTTTTGTGTGGGGCTATTGAGCTTGACTGCATGATCAGAAGACACGGTGTAGAGGTAAATTTTCTGCTGATCTGGAGATTCAATACTTTTTGTAAAACGATAATGACTGTTGTGCGTCACTTTCAAGAATCCATCAATTAACGATGTACAAATAAATTTTTGCTCAAGTGCAGCTTGTTCGATCGCATGCTCTGGTTGGCAAGCTGTCAAAAGTGTTACCAAGGGTAATATCAAATATAATTTATCGTTGTTCATGTGGCCTCCTGTGTTTTTTTAGCTGTAAGACCATCATAAATTTGCTAGGTTTATAGATACAGATACACACATTTTATAAAAATGAGCACAGTTCATGTTTCAGTATCAAATCTTAGCCAAACATATCAAACAGAAAATTCTGAGTGGAGAACTGTGTTCAGGACAGAAGCTCATTTCCCTTCGGCAATTTTCAGCATTACATGCCGTCAGTTTAAATACAGCAAAAAATTGTTATACATTATTGGAATCGGAAGGGCTCATTACTGTTAAAAATAAATCGGGTTATTTTGTTCAACATTTGAAATCCAGAAATGATTCGCCAGTATTGCCTTATCATCATGAATTTGAAGCTGAAGCAAAGGATATCAGTAACTTAGATTTGCAAATTGAAATACAGGAGTCTTCAATCAATAACCGATCAATTCATTTAGGTGCAGTACAAATCTCTCCAAATCACGTGCCTGTAGATGCAATCCGAAAGTCAATTCAACGTGCTTTAAAACACAGTCAACCAGAAGATTTCCTTTACAGTAATCGACAAGGGCATTTGAGATTGAGACAAGCTTTATCAGACCATTGGGCTGAAGATGGTTTTTATATCAATCCAGACGAGACTTATATCACCAATGGCTGTATGGCTGCGTTATCACTCGTGGTTCAGCTCTTGACCAAGGAAGGGGATGGCATTGTGATTCCAACCCCAAATTTTAATGGTCAATTACAGTTGTTAGGGACACTGAAACGCAAGTTGATTGAGATACCTGCAAATGTGGATGGTTTTGATTTAGAACGCTTAGAAAGAGCAATGCAGCACCCCGATACCAAAGCCTGTCTATTGACTGTGAATTATCAAAATCCACTAGGGTTTGAGCTTTCAAATCATGATAAACAGAAAATTGTGCAATTGGCTGAACAATATCAATGTTATGTGATTGAAGATGATATTTATGCTGAATGTAGTTTTAATTTACAGCGACCTTTACCGATCAAACATTGGGATGAAGCAGGCTATGTCATTTTATGCAGTTCAATATCAAAATCATTGTCGAGCGCATATCGAGTAGGTTGGTTTTGTTTACCGCCGAGGCTTAAATATTTGCATCGTCAAATTGTCATTCAAAATGTCAGTGTGAATACACCTTTGCAATTGGCTTTGGCTGACCTGATGTATAGTAGAGCCTATCGTGAGCATCTACTCCGATTAAAACCAAAATTAAATCATCAAGTTGATGCATATCGAAAAACGATATTAAACGCTTTTCACGGGATCGACATTGGGTTAAGTCAGCCGGATGGTGGTTATGTTTTATGGCTGCAATTGCCGACACATATTGATGGTTTAGAACTCTATTATGCTGCACGTCAACATGGTATTAACATTGTTCCCGGTGATGTTTTTGGAGAAGAACGCCGTTATAAAAATTATATTCGCTTAAATGCAGGGCATGAACTAACTCATGAAATTCATGACTCCATCGTGTTTTTAGCGGATTGGGTGAAACAAAAAATGAGGTCATCATCCCAAGCACCTTCTTAAAAAGATTATGGCGCTAAACTAAGCTTTTTAAAGCAGTGATTTTCATGATCATCAATCATTCCTACCGCTTGCAGATAAGAATAGATAATGGTTGGACCCACGAATTTAAAACCATTCTTTTTTAGAGTTTTAGACAGTTGCAGGCTTAATTCGCTTTGTGTTGGTGCTAAGCGATAGTCTGGCACAGAATGAACTTTGGGTTGATGCCCTACAAAACTCCATAGCCATTTGACCATATCAGGCATGATTTGGCGCATATTCAACCATGCTCGAGCATTATCTCGAATCGCCTTTAGTTTACCTAAATGACGAATTATGCCCGGATCTTGTGCTATTTCGAATAAATGTTCATCTGTAAAAGTCGCAATTTCTTCAATGGTGTATTGAAAGAAATGATATCGATATCGCTCGCGTTTTTTTAAAACAATAACCCAAGCGAGTCCTGCTTGCTGACCTTCTAAACAGAGCATTTCAAATAAGGTATGTTCATCATATACAGGAACACCCCATTCTTGATCGTGATAATTAATATAAATCTGCTCATCGGAGCACCAGCCACAGCGTTGAATCGTCATGCGAATGCTCCAGATTGATCAAATGGTAAAAGCAACCCACTGATCGTTTTGATTGTCCCAAAAGAACAACTCTGCTTGTTCTAAATCTGAAAAATTAATCCAGAAATCTTTACCTGCTTTGTCCGCAAACCCAGTGCTAATCAACAGAGCTTCTTCGGTAATTTCCATAATCCAGCCCTGATGGCTTTGTCCATTTAAGACAATACGTTGTTGATTGCCAGATTCTGCAAATTCAACTAGACGATTAATCAAGGCTTCTGACATGAAAACTTCCTAAAAATAAAAACTTTAATTTAACGTAAATAAGGGTATGGATTGACAGGGCCTCGACCGCGACCATCTAAGTAAATTCCATAATGTAAATGAGGGGCAGTATGTCGAGCATTACCCGTATTGCCGACATAACCAATATGGTCACCTCGTCGCACGAAGTCACCCTCATTGAGACCTTTTTTATGCTGATCTAAATGCGCATAATAATGCCAAGAACCAGCAGGTCCTAAAATCCAGATGACTTTCCCACCCAGTTTATTATCGCGCATACTGCGAACAATTCCATCAGTTGCACTATAAACTTTTGTACCACGAGGCGCCAAGATATCAATGCCTTCATGTGTTCGACCGTGACTTCGTGATGCACCCCAAGTGTCAGTGAGTTGTCTCGCTTTTACACCTTGTACTGGGATAGGTAATTTGCGGTCCAAAGGAAGCATATGTAAGCGAGCAACGAGGGTTGGATCAAGCGGCGTTTGTTTTGGAGGTTGACTACTGCAGGCGACAAGTAAAATAGCTACACTTAGGATGATGTAATGTCGCAAATACTTAGTCACTCGAACTCCTTGATATGATACAGCCACACTTATTTGAATCGACTATGTCACAAATTCAAGGCTGAGATCAATTTTTTCATCGCAGTTGGAATGCCCATTTCTGTTACAACTTGTGGAGCGAGCCATTCACCTCCTAATTCTGTTTGGAGGTATTCCATCTGGTCGAGATCAACATGGAAAATATGTGCATTCAGTAACCAGGTAAAGTGGGTGAAACTGTGTGAAATTTGAGTTGGTAATTGATTACTCACCAAACCATATTGCTGAGTCAATTGACTAAATTCTGAAGTTTCATCAATGATGGGTAAGGTCCATAAACCACCCCATAAGCCTGAATGCGGACGTTGTTGCCATAACCATGTATTTTCAGTACTTCGCAGTAATAAAACATCCGCAGTCTTTATAGGCACTGCTTTTTTTGGCTTTTTAAATGGTAACTCTTGTGTCAGACCCTGCTTTAAAGCTTGGCATTCTGACTGCATTGGACAGTACAGGCAAAGTGGTTTTTTAGGAGTACAAATTGTTGCACCCAAATCCATAATGGCTTGCGTGTAATCATGGTTGCGTTGTTCAGGACAGAGTTGCTCAGCTAATTCCCACATTGCACGTTCATGGACAGGCTTTGATAAATCATCTTCAATGGCAAAGAAACGTGCTAAAACACGCTTAACATTTCCATCCATTATCACGCCGTATTTGCGTAATCCAAGTGACATCAATGCACCAGCAGTTGATCTACCTATTCCTGGCAGGGCCATCCAAGCTTCTAAAGTCTCTGGAAAATGTCCATTTTGACTTACGATTGTGGCTGCTTTATGCAGGTTGCGAGCACGCGCATAATAGCCTAGACCTGCCCAGTAAGGAGCAACTTCATCCCAAGTAGCACGACCTAAATCGGTGACCGTCGGAAAGCGCTCAATAAAACGATCATAGTATTTCAGAACAGTTTTCACTTGGGTTTGCTGCAACATAATTTCAGAGACCCAAACTTTGTAAGGATCATCTGCGACTTGCCATGGCAGGTCATGTCGACCATGTACATCAAACCAATCCAGTAACGCAGTTGAAAAAGAAAACATGAAAATACCATTAATACAATCTGTGCTCATTATAACCAATCTAGGCAAAGACCTTTTAAAAAAGCATGAAAAAAGGCGCATATTGCGCCTTTTTGTAAAATCAACATTACTCTTGAATAATGCCCCAACGACTATCTAATTTAAGCGGTTGGTTTTTGTAACGAGGAATAATATGGATGTGTAAATGTTCCGACTCTTCATCGCCAAAAACTTTGCCATCATTAAAAGCGATATGAAAGCCTTCCGGATGATGACGGATTTTTAACTCGTTACGTGCCAGTTCTAACAACGACTGTAAACTTTTACGCTCTTTATCGGTAATTTCAAAAAAAGAACTCACATGACGTAAAGGAATAATAACGGAATGTCCTTTAGTCAACGGTTGCTGTTCTGGCAAAATCACACCGAATTCATTTTTATCAATCACATCATATTCATCGTGATTGCAATAAGTACATTGTTCACTCATCCTTATATTCCTCTTATATTTTATCTTCTTTCTTCAATAATCTTAGCGCTAATAAACTTTGAAAGTAATTAATCTAAGTGACGCGACAGTAACTCATACATCGCAGCTAAGCTTTTTTCCTCAGCTTCAGCGTTATAACCGAGATCTACACCATTGGCTTTTGCCCGTTCATCAGCTTGTGGATTGCTAAAACCATGTTTTGCATCCTCAAAGATAATGACCTCATGTGGCACCTGAGCTGCAAACATTTCTTCTTTAAATTGTGCCACATCATCTAGCGTGACCATGCTATCTAGCTCACCATGCAAAACCAGAATTTCAGCTTTTACTTGACCTTGTTGAGCAGGTGTTTGCGCAGATAAATTAGCATGGAAGGTAGCAACTGCTTTTAAATTCGCCCCAGATCGAGCAAGATCTAAAACAACTTTTCCGCCGTAACAAAAACCAATCGCAGCTAATCGAGTTGCGTCAACTTCAAGCTGTGCAGATAAAGTGTCTAACGCAGCTGTAGCGCGTTGTACAATTGTTTCAGGCTGTGCGAAAGTTTGCATCATCCACTCATTTGCTTGAGAAGCTTCAGTGGTTACCTTTTTGTCGCCGTACATATCAATGGCAAAAGCAGCATATCCTTGTTCTGCAAGTTCTCGAGCACGTTGTTCTGTATATTCATTACGACCCCACCACTCTGGGGCTACAATAATACCTGCAGCTCCTGAAGAGTTTTCAGGTGCGGCAAAATAACCAATCAATTGAGTACCATCTGCCGCTTTATACTGAATTTCTCTTGTTTGAATTGCTGAAGTCATTATTGAAAGTCCTTTCGTTTATGAAAATCAGCAAAGATTAAAGCATAAATGTTTTCCGAAGTGATGAATTTGCAATAAGAAAGTAAAATCAAATGTGAGAATTTATGAAAGATTGGAATGTATAAAACGCGTATCAATGAACAGATAAAAAGAAATAAAAAAAGAAGAAGGAGTACCTTCTTCTTTTCATCAATCTTGTGTTTTCAATTTAATCTAGTGATTTAGAACACTAGACTTTGCCTCTTGAGATAAAGCCTACAATTGCGAGAATCACTGCAATCACAAGTAAGATAATTGCGAAATCTTTAGATAAGCCTGCTACACCACCAAACCCTAGCAAACTTGCTATCAATGCAATCACTGCAAAAATAATCGCCCAACGGAACATTTTGATTCTCCATAAATTTTTATTAATGTTCATTCAGTATAAGAAAATAAACTGAGCAAAATGTATACAAAGGGTATTTTAACGTAGAGTATTGATATTCTTTAGTTAATCAACTGTAACTGAGATTGATGAAATTTTATGAGAATTATTAGTGATATACTGACTCAAATTTTTGATATTTAGCTGAATCATGAGCACATCTTTACGCCCTGAATTTTGGAAACATTATTCACTGTTTGAAATGAACCAAGCAGAATGGGAGGCACTGTGTGATGGTTGTGGTATGTGTTGTTTGGTTAAATTAGAAGATGATGAAACCGAAGAAATCGCATATACCAAAGTTGCGTGCAAACTTCTAGATTGTCAGACGGGGCATTGTTCAGATTATGAAAATCGTCAGGTGCATGTACCTGACTGTATTCAGTTAACGCCTGAAAAATTACAACAAATACGATGGCTACCTTCGAGTTGTGCATATCGACGTATTAATGAAGGTAAAAAGCTACCGAATTGGCATCACTTGGTGACAGGCAATAAACAAAGTGTGATTAGTGCTCGAAAATCTGTAGCAGGTCGTTGTATATCTGAACAGCTTGTTAATGAAAATGAAATAGATGAATACATCGTGCGGTGGGTACGCTAGTACATTCAATTGCTAGACTACACATATTTTGTAATATAAAAACACTTTTAAAATGATCATTGCCGTTTAATCCTTGAGACTGATATTCAAGGATTTAAAAAGGGAAAGGCATGTTAAAAGCTGCAAAACTGATTTGGATTGTTGGTTTGAGCGGAATCATAATGGCGTGTCATGCCAATCAAAATAAAGCCAGTGAAGCACAGAATCCGCAGGAATCAACAGTCAAAAACGAGAATTCAAAAGCTCAAGAACAACGTTATCAAGTTGAAAAAATTGCTCTATTTAATGAACCATGGGCGATTGCAACTTTACCAAATGGTCAACTGTTAATTACAGAAAAGTCAGGCATACTTAAGTTGTTTGACCCACAATCAAAACGTAGTTTTAACGTGGCTGGTGTGCCTCAAGTTGCTTATGGCGGACAAGGTGGGTTAGGTGATGTTTCGATTCATCCTAATTTCAATAATAACGCTTGGTTATATCTCAGTTATGCCGAAGAAAAAAATGGATTATTTGGTGCAGTGGTAATCCGAGCGAAATTGGATTTATCGAATATCGAAGCACCGAAACTGACGGATATCGAACGCATATGGGAGCAAGTCCCTAAAGTGTCGGGTCAGGGGCATTATGCACATCGTATAGTGTTTGACCAGCAAGCGAATTTATGGATTAGTTCAGGGGAACGGCAGAAGTTTCAGCCTGCACAAGATATGCAGTCTAATCTAGGTAAAATTGTATATTTGTATGATGATGGTCGTGCTCAAGAATCTAATCCATTTGCCAAACAAGGTGGTGTCTCAGCGCAGATTTGGAGTTTAGGTCATCGTAATCCTTTAGGTATGGCATTCGATCATCAAAATCGTTTGTGGGTGGCAGAAATGGGCCCTAAAGGTGGTGATGAGTTCAATCTTATTGAAAAAGGTAAGAATTATGGCTATCCAATTGTATCTAATGGTGATCACTATGATGGTAAAAAGATTCCGAATCATGAAACGCGACCTGAATTTATAGCCCCTAAACTTGATTGGTCTCCAGTGATTTCACCCTCGAGTCTGATTTTTTATAAATCTAACTATTTTCCACAATGGAAGAACAAAGCCTTAATCGGTGGATTATCATCGAAAGCCATTATTGTGGTAGATCCACAATCTGAACCTGTACGAGAAATTCAGCGCTTGGATATGGGGGTTCGAGTACGAGACTTGCATGAAGCAAAGGATGGCACAATTTGGGGAATAGAAGATGGACCGCAAGCTTATTTATTCAAATTAAAACCAAAACTCGAATCTGAGTAAAATGAAAAATGTTGAATAGTGATGGTTGTTTTGACTATTAATATTGGAATTTGACTATTACATAGTAGACTAGTCAACAGCACTTTGAGATCTATAAAAAATATGTCCGATACACAAATTCCGCTACCTGAACGCTTACGTCCACGTGATTTGTCTGAGATTATCGGACAAGATCATTTACTTGGTGAAGACGCACCTTTACGTCAAATGATTGACCAAGGACATTTACCTTCGATTATTTTTTGGGGGCCTCCAGGGGTCGGCAAGACCACCATTGCGCTATTGTTAGCTCAAGCTGTAGATCGTACTTTTATTAGCTTGTCTGCACTCAACACTGGTGTTAAAGAGCTTCGAGAAATTATTGGGGAAAGTGGCGATCTCATTGTGCCAGTGGTTTTTATTGATGAAATTCATCGCTTTAATAAATCTCAACAAGATGCCTTACTGAGCGCAGTAGAAAAAGGCAAGATTACTCTGGTTGGTGCAACCACAGAAAATCCTTCTTTTGAAGTCAATAATGCTTTGTTGTCGCGCTGTCAGGTGTATACGCTGAATGCATTATCTGAGCATGATATTCAACATTTAATTGAACGTGCACTCAAGCAAGACCAATTTTTGAAAGACCGTCATATTCACATCGAAGAATATGATGCATTAATTCAATTTGCCGCAGGCGATGCTCGTAAAGCACTCAATTTATTGGATCTCATTGCGAGCACATTTGAAGCAGATGTTGAAAATATTGTCACCAATGCCATCGTGGTAAAAGTAGCTCAACAAAATATTGCGCGATATGACAAATCTGGTGAGCAGCACTATGATTTAGTCTCAGCTTTCATTAAATCAATTCGTGGAAGTGATCCTGACGCTGCACTATATTGGATGGCGAGAATGTTAAAGGGGGGGGAAGATCCAGTCTTTATTGCGCGTCGGATGTTGATAGCCGCTTCGGAAGATATTGGAAATTCTAATCCTAATGCGTTGTTATTGGCTGGGGAGTGTTTTAGGTCCGTTCAAGCGGTTGGGATGCCAGAATGCCGTATTATTTTAGGACAATGTGCAGTGTATTTGGCCACAAGCGCGAAAAGTAACAGCACTTACTTAGCAATCAATAAAGCATTAGAGTTGGCTGAACGTACGTCAAATCTTCCAGTTCCATTGCATTTAAGAAATGCTCCAACCAAGTTAATGAAAGAGCAGGGATATGGTGTAGATTACTTATATCCACATCACTATCCAGAACATTTCGTGTTGCAGGATTATATGCCTCCAGAGCTGAAAGGCACCAAATTGTACGAATCAGCTCGTAATAAGCGTGAAGTTGAAGCAGAGCGTTTACAGCAGCGACGTTGGCAGCAAGAGCAGCAACAACAATAAAAAAAGCCCAGTTCTATGGGAAGCTGGGCGAAAAGCGATTCATCTGGTCGGCAACTACAGTCTCTCTCTTGAGCCACCAACTCCTGTAGTTGCCTGGTATAAAAATATATTAGTTGAACTTAGTAATATTGTAAAAACGATCATTTTAATAAATAGCATTAATTTATTCGATTAATGGGTGTAAATTTAAAAACAAAAACAACAATTGAGTTTTTTAATGATCAAGACCCCAGATTTGTCATCTTATTTAAATATCGATTCGATAAATTAATAGCATTACCAATGAGGAGAGAGCATTGGTAATGCGACTTAACAAAAATAATGAATGTATAACAACAATTTGAAAATATAAAAATAATATCAACAGATACAAAAAAGCCGAGTCATATGACTCGGCTTCATTTTATCTAAATTTTGATTTAGATATCAGAAAGGTCAACACCGATACGTGTCGCAACTTCTTCATATGCTTCAACCACACCACCTAAACCTTGGCGGAAACGGTCTTTATCTAATTTTTTCTTGGTATCTTTGTCCCATAGACGGCAACCATCTGGAGAGAATTCATCACCAAGAACGATACGATCATGGAACACACCAAATTCAAGTTTAAAATCAACTAAAAGCATGTTGCCTTGAGCAAAAAGATCTTTTAACACCACGTTTACTTGGTGAGTTAACTCTTTCATACGCTCAAGTTGTTCAGCAGTAGCCCAACCTAAAGCAATGGCTTGAGATTCATTCACCATTGGGTCGCCCAAAGCGTCATCTTTGAAAAATAATTCAAATGTAGGTGGTGTAAGTTCTAAACCTTCTTCAACACCCAAACGACGGCAAAGCGAACCAGCTGCATAGTTACGGATTACACATTCAACTGGAATCATGTTTAACTTTTTAACCAAAACTTCGTTTGGTGTTAAAAGTTTTTCGAAATGAGTTTCGATACCTGCAGCTGCAAGTTTTTCCATGATAAAGGCGTTAAAACGGTTGTTCACCTTACCTTTGCGATCTAGCTGTTCGATTTTTTCGCCATTAAATGCTGAGGCATCATCACGAAAGACTAAAATCAGGTGGTCTGCACTATCGGTTTCATAAACGGATTTAGCTTTACCAGTATAGAGCAAGGTTTGTTTTAACATGGTGGAACCTTTTTCAGAAAAAATATGCCTAGAACGACTAGGCTGGCCAGTTTTGATAAATCTGGGTTAACAGGCTCGCAGCTTTTTGTTTGTCTGCAAACGCGTTAGTTGGGGTAAACACGGCCAAGGTATGACTCGAACCTACAGATGTCAGTTTAAGCACTAAACTTTCACCATCCACTTGAATTGTCGCGGAATGGGGATTCTTAGGTTGATTGACAAAGTTGTAGTTGAGGCTACTGAGGGTGGCGATTGTGTATTGCCAAATTGTAGCAGAATTTCCGTCAATTTTGATCAACGGATTGCCATTTCCATCAGTTAAAAGTTGTGGACGACCGACAGCAGTTGATTGTTCACTCTCAACAGGATTAGAAACGGTTGGTGCCACATTAGGACGAGGTAGCTCGAAACGATTACCTCGCTTATTAACCATTTGTGGCGCATTGTCTATTGCAAGCTGTTCAACAACAGGCGCTGGATAAAGCGGTGTTGCTGGTCTAACCATTGAACCTTCAGGAAATTTAAGCGGGGTTTGTGCAGTAGATTTTTTATAATCGAGTGAACCATTATCGATACCAATCGTACTACAACCGACCATGCTGAGGGCTGAAAGGGCAAGGGATAAACCAAAACGTAGTTGCATAGTTGTTAAACTCTTCTTTAAATAATGCTCGCAGCTTTTAATGCATCACGCAGTGAAGCTCGATATTGTTCTGCTAATGGAGTAAGTGGTAAACGGATACCTGTACCAATTAATCCCATTTCATGAAGTGCCCATTTCACAGGAATTGGGTTTGATTCACAAAATAGAATTTCGTGTAAATTTGCAACTTGATCATTAATTGCTTTTGCTTGAGCTGCATCACCCACTAAACCAGCGGCACACACTTGGCTCATTTGCTTTGGAGCAACGTTAGCGGTCACAGAAATATTACCTTTCGCACCATGCTCAATCAGTTGATATGCTGTTGCGTCATCACCTGAATAGACCACCATTTCTTTGCCTTCAAGTGCTTTTAAAAGCTCAGCACCGCGAGGAACATCACCTGTTGCATCTTTAATCCCTACGATTTGAGGAATATCAGCAAGACGAACTACAGTTTCATTGCTCATATCAACGCCAGTACGGCCAGGTACGTTATAAAGAATTTGCGGTAAATCAACAGCTTCAGCAATTGCTTTGTAATGCTGATACAAGCCTTCTTGAGTCGGTTTGTTATAATATGGCGTTACTAAAAGTGCAGCATCTGCACCAAGCTCTTTAGCTTCTTTGGTAAGCTCAATCGCTTCATGCGTTGAGTTTGCGCCTGTGCCGGCAATAATTGGAATGCGTTTATTGGCTACACGAATGATTTCTTTGATCACTTGAGTGTGTTCAGCCATGCTTAAGGTCGAAGCTTCACCTGTTGTTCCCACGGCAACGATACTGTTTGTACCTTGTTCAATGTGCCATTCAACAAGCTTCTCGAGACCCTTCCAATCAACAGTTCCATCTTCAAACATTGGAGTGACGATTGCGACGATTGAGCCTTGAATTACCTGAGCTTGCTGAGTAGTCATTTTAAAACACGATCCTATTTTTCCATCCAGTGAAGGTTGAGAAGCGAAGTTTGGATGGGTATGTATTTTGATTTATATCACGATCCAATATGCCTGCATACTGGATAATGCGTATGCAAATTATGAACTAAGCTACCAATAAGAACAATATGAATTCACTTCAGTCAAAAAAAAGTTTAGTTAAAACAAGTAACTTTTTTTAAAAAAAGCAATTTTAAGACCTTATGGTTAGGCATTTAAATTACAGTGAAGATAGATGTTCGTCTATGAAAGTATTGCGGATAAAAATGAAAATTCGAACTAAAATCTGACCAATTTACCCTGAATTAATAGCTTATATCACTTACATCAGATTTAAGATGTATGTATATACAGGTGAATAGACTAATAATTTTTAAATTATGTGAATATTATAATTTATAAAACGTCTTATTTTTTTTACTTAAAGGTTAAATTATTCTAATACTTATAGATTTTATAATAGATTTTTCTTGGTTTTTTCCTAAATAAAAAAAATAATTAATCGTTTTGAAGACTAGAATTTATTTTGGTTGGCAAGAGGTATGAAATTTAATCTTATTTTGATTACATTTTATTACACCATTTGATAACTCTCACTTTCATTGACTTACATAGATAATCGGGCATCGGACTCAAATGCTGATGAGTGAGGGAAGTTCAATGCAAGAATCAGTAAGTAACAAACATGCAATTTTGACGGTAGGTATCTGCTTCCTCATTGCAGTAATTGAAGGCTTAGATATTCAGGCTGCAGGTATTGCAGCTGCGGGTATTCGTGAACATTTTGGTTTAGATAGTTCACAATTAGGTGTGTTTTTTAGTGCCGGTATTTTAGGTCTGTTACCTGGGGCACTGGTAGGTGGGCGTATTGCGGACCGTATTGGTCGTAAAACAGTTTTAATTTGGTCTGTTGCTGTTTTCGCTGTATTCACTTTATGTACGGTATGGGTAAATAGTTTTAACAGTTTATTGGCTGTACGTTTCCTTGCAGGTGCAGGACTAGGTGCAGCAATGCCAATTCTCATCACTTTGGCTTCTGAAGCAGTAACCCCACAAAATCGTGGTCGTGCTGTAGGGCTAATGTACTGTGGTATGCCTGTCGGTGCTGCGATCTTATCTTTAATTGCAAGTACAGATTTCGGTGCTAATTGGAAAAATATTTTCTATCTTGGTGGTTTATTACCATTAATTGTTATACCAGTGATGATGAAATTCTTACCTGAATCTAAAGAATTTTTGAAAACGCAAAATAGAACTGAAGCTGAAATTGCAGAAGCTCCACAAGGTTCGTTTAAAGATTTGTTTAATTCACAGAATCTTCTTCGTACGATGTTCATCTGGTGTAGCTATTTCTTCACGCTCATGGTGGTTTACATCATGCTCAGCTGGTTACCTTCTCTATTCCAAGAATTAGGTTTTTCGAGAAAAGAAGGTGCGACAGCGCAATTCTACTTCATGGTAAGTGCTACTGTAGGTACTGTGATTTTAGGTGTATTAACTGACCGCTGGAAAAAAGCTTATGTGATCTTGTTAATGTACGGTGGTATTTTGGCTGGCCTTCTTGCGTTGAATGCAGCAAGCTCACTCACACAAATGTATTTGGCTTCAGCATTGGTTGGTGCTTTCGTGATTGGCTGTCAAGGTGTGCTTTACGCATTTGGTGGTATTGTGTACCCAACAGAAGTACGTGGTACAGGTGTTGGTGTAGCATCGGCAGTAGGTCGTATCGGTGCTATGCTTGGGCCAGCAATTGCAGGATCATTGTTAACGGCAGGATTTGGTGCAGCAGGCGTAATCTCTGCAGCAATCCCTTGTATTATTATTTCTGCGATCTTCATGTTAATGTTGGTACGTCGTATCCAGAATTAAGACAAAAACATAGATTAAAGCCTGCTTGATGCAGGCTTTTTTTATAGAATTTTGATATCAAATTTTCAACTCAAGCAATTGTAGTTCTCTTGATCCTATGCAATAGTCCCTAACAATTTTAAAAATATTGGGAGCTGAAAAGGATGTTCCAACCACAACAAAGTGCACTTATCGTTGTTGATGTTCAGAATGGATTTACCCCTGGGGGAAATTTGGCGGTAGCAAATTCAGATCAAATTATTCCAACCATTAATTCACTTGCTCGGCATTTTGACAATGTTGTCCTTACCCAAGATTGGCATCCTCAAGACCATATTTCATTTTTTGAAAATCATCCTGGAAAGTCTGCTTATGAGACGATTGAATTAGCTTATGGCCGCCAGGTGTTATGGCCTTCACATTGTGTGCAGGGTACACATGATGCAGATTTTCATCCAGACTTGAATATATCCAAAGCGCAGTTGGTCATTCGTAAAGGTTTTCATCCACATATTGATAGTTATTCTGCCTTTTTAGAAGCTGATCATCGAACATCGACTGGCTTAGCAGGTTATCTGCGTGAGCGTGGAATTCGTGACATCTTCATTGTCGGGATCGCCACTGATTTTTGTGTGGCTTGGACGGCAATTGATGCTGCAAAATTAGGTTTTAACAGTTATGTCGTGTCAGATGCGACTAAAGGCATCGATTTAAATGGTTCGTTGCAACATGCATGGCAAGAAATGCTTGCACAAGGTGTGAAACGAATTTACGCCAAAGAACTGATGACTCTCAGACACTCAGCGCAGACCATTTAAAGGCATGGCTCAAGATCATACGTCGTTAATCCAACAAGTGAACTTCTAAATGAAAGCTATCAATCAATTCGTGCAGAAAACCTTTGCGCTGTGGGTACTCCTATTTGCAGGAATTGCCATGTATATGCCAGAAGCTTTTATTTGGCTTAAGTCTTATATCACTTGGATGCTCGGGATTATCATGTTTGGCATGGGAATGACCCTGTCGTGGGAAGATTTTAAAAGTGTTTTCAGCCAGCCTAAGGCGGTTGCCGTTGGCGTGAGTGCTCAATTTATAGTGATGCCATTATTGGCATGGGGATTGTGCATAGCATTTCGATTACCCGCTGAAATTGCCGTTGGCGTACTCCTTGTTGGATGTTGTCCCGGAGGTACAGCATCTAACGTCATTGCTTATATGGCAAAGGCAAATGTGGCTTTGTCCGTCGCGTGTACCTCAGTTTCAACGATGTTAGCACCTTTGCTGACACCATTGATTTTTTATCTCTTAGCGAGTCAGTGGATCGATATAGATGCGGTAGCAATGCTTGTATCGGTAATGCAAGTGATTTTGTTCCCTATCATTTTAGGGGTGATCGTGAGCGGCCTATTTAAGCAAAAAATAGATCGATATATCGCAATGATGCCTATGGTTTCAGTCATCGCGATTGTATTGATTGTGGCTGCGATTATTGCTGGAAGCAAAATGCAAATTTTACAGTCAGGGTTACTGATCCTTGCTGTTGTAATTTTACATAATGGATTAGGATATTTTATAGGTTATTGGGCTGCAAAATTATTGCAGCTTAATCAAGCAGATGCTAAAGCAGTTTCGATAGAAGTAGGGATGCAAAATTCTGGCTTAGGCATTGCTTTAGCTGCGGTTCATTTTGCGGCAACACCCATTACAGCACTTCCAAGTGCGATTTTTAGTTTATGGCACAATATTTCGGGACCCATCTTGGCGAGTTATTGGGCGACGCGTGACAAAGCTCACCTTAAAAAACATGAATATGACGATGATGTGATTAAGTAGCTGATTTTATTTCATTAACTGATCTAGAAATTCTTTTTCAGTCATGATGTGAATACCATGTTGCTTTAAAAGCGCTGCTGTAACACCGTCCGCATTTATTTTTGAACCCGAAAAAGAGCCATCATAAATCTGACCAAAACCACATGATGGACTTTTAGCTTTCAAAATCGCATGAGTAATCCCATGTTTTTTCGCAAAAGCTAAGGTCTGTTTGGCACCTAAAATAAATGCTTCGGTAACATCTTTTCCCGAAAGATCAAATACTTTTGCATGGCCACTCAAAACATCGGAGCCTGTTCCTTTTTGAATTTCAGCAGGGGCTCTGGGAGTGCTAAGTCCTCCAGAAATTTCAGGGCAGATTACGACGGCCTGATCGGCATCAATCAGCGTTTTAATTTTTTCTTGAAGGCAATGTTGACCATCGTAGCGAACTGGATGTCCGACTAAACATGCACTGATAAGATATTTCATTTGATAAAAAAAAGACCGATAATTTTCATTATCGATCTTTTTGTATGAAAGTAATAAAGTTTCATACTAAACCAGCCTTATCTCATTGAAATTTATAAATTGTAAATAATTGAAGAAAAAATAAAGTTTCATACTAAAAATTATTTTTTCTTCAATTTCTACTACCAGTTGAGTAATAAAGTTTCATACTGAAATGAAACTTTAGGCTTGCTGAATCTACCCTTATATTATATCAGTGATGTTAAAAAGTCAGTGTAAGCTTTCATTTTTTCAATATCTTGAAGTAATTGATTTTTTCTTTTCAAAATATCAGTTTTTAGTTCTGGAAAGTCTATGAGTGCTTGTTCAGAAGCTTTGATTTGGTTTTCATATATCTTTTGCTTTTCTTTTAATTGTTTAGTCTTGAGTCCAAGTTTTTCAGAGTCATTTTTAACGTTTTGAATTTCCAATTGCTTTCTAAACGTAGCCATACTTTTTGTTTCAACAAATGTTGAAAGTCTTGGATTATCAGAATGAATATGTTTGATCAAGTGACCTTGTTTCACTAGTTTTCTCAAAATCCTATAAAGTTGTTGTTGGTTAATTCGTTCCTTTTCATCTTTCGAAATCTGTAAGTTTTTCCAAATTTTGTTTGAAGTCCATCCATTGATTTGGTTGTTGGATAGAAGGACAAGAAAAGATTCAAAGATAGGGGAGGCAATTTGTTTCATAAAAGAAAAAATAGAAAACTTTAAAAGAGGATTATAGTCCGTGGATATATAATCCTCAAATAGTGATAGTTCTGTTTTTTAAGCATTTGAATGTTTATGTCAGAACTTACTATTCAATTTGGGCAATTGGTTCGTAAATATAGAAAAGAAAGAAACATGTCACAAGAGCAATTGGCATTGCTCTGTAATATAGATCGAAGCTATTTAGGAAGAATTGAAAGAGGGGAGGTGAATCCTACTTTAGAAAAAATTTATGAAATTTCTAATGCACTTAAATTACAAGCTGTTGACCTACTTCCTTAATTTAAGAATTGTAGATTTCAATTATTAAATTTAAGAAAGCTAACATATCTTCTTTTTTTTCATGTTGATTTATTTCATTCAAAATAAGTTTAAAAACTTGTGCTTTTAGAAAAGCTCGATCAGCGAGACCTTCTTGAATTACAGTTTCTATATATTGTTCAAGTTGATAATGAATATTTTCGTTAGGTGTATCAAATTTAGTAGGTTGATGTATAAACCATTTTACAAAATGTTCAAGCCATGATCTAAACTCGGAATTTAAAATATCTCTCTCATATCTTTCTTTTATTTGAAAAATTCTATTCCAATTATCTGAAAGCTGATCTGTCCCCCCTAGAATATCAATTTTCCATTTTGGTAAACATATTCCTTTTTCAACTTTTCCTTCAAAAGCTTTACTATTAATAAGGGAAATTTCAAAAGTAGGGCCAGCATAGGGATCGACACAAGGAGTTCTGTTATTTTCATCATCATATAAAATATCAATTTGTTTTTTAAAAGATGAATTACATTCATCACACATTGGTGACAAATTTCTTAAATCTGCACCAACGAAAGGATACAAGGAAATTGGCATATAATGATCTAAGGCATGTCTAGGCGCAGTGGGTGCTCTTAAGTATGATAATCCACAAAAAGGACAGAGTCTTTCATTAGCATTATTGTATATTTCTTTGTAATGAAAATCGCGAAGGCAAGTGCTATCTTCTTTAATAGAAATAAGCTGTTTTTCAAATAGAAAAGTAAATAAATCTTTTATGGAGTCTTTTACATTATCAGGAAAGCATGTGATTTTTGTACATTCAGAATCATCTGATAAATTTGTAGGTAATGCTGTTTGTTGATGTAAAGATGCTAAAAGTCTAATCTGTTCATCTTTTTCTAATTCTTTAAATGAATCCCAAACTTTCTGAATTCTAGTACTAATTCCTGACCTATTCTTAAGCTGATCCCGAAATTGTTGTGGAATAATTTCAGGCCAATCCCGTGGTTTCTTATCATTCATTATAGATTTCATGCCATCTTCTAATATTTGAATAATAGTTGGGTTTAGCCAGTTTTTTAATAGAGCTGTGGGTGAATATGTGAAAAGCATTTTAAAGTTTCTTCTTAAGTCTTCTTAGATGGTCAGCAAGAAATGCTTTTTCAACAGATTGTCCAAGTTCGTTAAGAGTATTCTCAATTAACGAAATATCATTAGAAGATAATAGCTCGTTAATTTTACTTTCAGCAATCTTGGAAATTGGAGGATTAATGCCAAAGCAACTCTCTAAAATTTTATCAAAAGTAGCACCAAAAGTTTCTATATTTGGTGAGCGTACATTAACTTTATTCTGAGAATCTTTTGAAAAAATTAATACTTGCTCGCGTGGCATATCAGACGGAGCAAATGGAGCATGAGATGTTAGAAGTAGTTCTTGACTAGCTCTATTACTTGTTATACTCAAAAGCCTTTGAACGAATTTTGTTCTCCATTGTGGATTAAAATGTGATTCTGGTTCATCCAGTAAAAAAATAGCATTTTTCTTAGAGATCATTGCGAACATACCTAAAATAAGGGTCTGCTGATGTTCTCCATCAGATAATGAAACATAATCTACTGGTTCTTTCGATCGATTATGAGGCCAAAATCGTACTTCTTCAAAGTTAAAAACCATATCTTCTTGTTGTGGTTCTGGTAACCTTGATGCAAATCTTCTCTCATTAACTGCACGATCTAATCTTTTTCTTGCAGTTCGAGGTATAGCAAGATCATTCAATAATGCAAATTTATGTAAAGATCTATACAAAGAAAAAGCATCTTTCCAAAAAAAAGAGAATGCTTCTCTAGTAGCATTACTGATCAAAAAGTCAAATGTATAAGTTTCAGTCTTTTTATCTTCATTCCAACATGTTGCTGTCGATTTTAAAGCATTTATTATTTCTTCAAGTTCACCAGTTAATTGGATTCCCTTTCTACCCGTAAGATTACTTTGTTTTTTAGATGCTTTTGTTACGGCTGAATGTGCTAACCGAATTACACAACGGCAGGATGCTAAGTCATCTAAATGAGCATGATGTAGAATTTCTTGTCTTATGGTATCAGTGCCAAGCATCATATTAGCAAAAAGCACTTCTAAATTAGTACTATAGTCAATCATTACTAATTTGTTATCAGCAACAGATTGATTCGGATTATCACTTAAAGCTGTATTAGCAACTTCATTGGCATAACTACTTCTACTAACTAAAAAGGGAAGGCTTAAAGTTTCATTGTCCCCAGAAGTATATCCGACTATTAGTGATGGTAAATATTTTCCAAATTCAACATTTCTAGGTAAAAGAGCTACTTCATTATCTTCAACATATAGTTCTATAGGAGTAATTTTTTTTCCAACTCTTTGTCTTTTAAATGTAACTAATTTAGGTGAGTCGCTACCAGTAGGAGTTATATGATAAGAAAGTTCAAACAGTACATGCTTATTTGCTACATTTCGTTCTTCAATATCAGAATACTCATGCCATATAACTTGAAATATTTCAGCTAAGAGTTGAAGAAATTGGGATTTTCCAGAGCCATTAGGCCCGATAATACATACAGGAGCGATGCTTAACTCAAGATCATTGTTACGGCCAAAATAAACTTCAAAATCGTCTAAGATCGAATCGCTATCAATAGATGCTTTTTCAACTTTCAGGTAATTTAATCTCATTAAGATATTCTCTGTAAGTGAATACAAAGGGTGGTTTTATCAAAAACCTGTTTAAAAATATCTTTTTCTTCAACCAATAAATTGAAAACACAATCTTTAAGATCTTCATAAGATATTGAATATTTGTTTGCGATTTCTGAAAAATTTAGACCTTCTTTTGGCCATGTTTTACTATCTTGTAGAATCAATAATTTTATGTCTTTCATACTCAGCTTTTTATTTAGAGAGATGGGTTTCGTAATTGGCTTTATTATTTGTTCAACTTTATTAACAAGATTAATAGCAGAATCATTAGGATTTTGTTCAGTCATTTTACCTTGTAATGCATATTTAATAACTTGTTGATGTAGCTCATTAAGTTTTACAAGTGAGTTTGATTGTAAACCAATAATTTTTTCAATTGAATTAAGGGATTTGGTTAACAAGTGAACTGTATCTTTTTGGATATCTATATTAGGCAAAGGAATTTTGATATTTTTTAAGTCATCTAGCCTTAATCCAGATCTGGTCATACCTCGGCTATAACTACGTAGTTGTTCTTGCCCCTTGGGACTAATTAAATATAGAGAAATATATTTAGCTAAATTAGGTGTATTTAAACGGATCAATGATAAATGTTGATTTACATATGCTTCTAATTCAAAATTTTCAGGAATATAAGCAACCCGTCCTATATCTGCCGTAATGGTAATCAAAATATCATTTGGTTGAACTTTTGTTCTTTTTCCCTCTACATCTTCAGGTAGTTTGACATATTGTATTTCTTCTAGATCTAAATCAATATTATTTCTTTTGGTATTTCCTATTCTTAGAAAAACGGACTCTTTCTCATGATGATAATATTTTGCCCAACCTCTTGAACCGCTTGTAATGTAATTAATCAAACTACCAAAGTCAGAAGTAGTTTCTTCAATTTTGTTAAAAATACTGTTAAAGATTTCAGTTCTATATTTATCTATTAACTTTGGAATGTGATTTAAAGAATCAATTGATTGATTTATACGGTTTAATGTTATATCAATAATCTTTACAATTTCATCTTGTTCAGAAATAGGAGGCAGATATATCTTTAATGCATAAACTTCTTCGCGATTTAGACCAGGGATAGCTGTGGAGCGATTCATATTTGATAAGGGAAGGCTTTCTAGTAAGTAGCTAATAAATTTAGGATTATTTCCATTAAAGCTATCAATGTAGAAGGTTGTATCAATCGGGAAACATGAGTTTTCTGAAAAATGTATTTTACCAATACTACCTTTTCTACCAATAATAATAGTAGGAGCATTTGTTAAGCCTATACTATGATTCCCAATGATACCGTTAGATCCATAAACCTTATATTGGCCTGTTTCACGCATTTTGGCGGGCAAGCTTTTCCCATATTGGATAGTTAAAACATCTCCAATTGTGGTTTGAATCCATCCTTTAGGTGCTTCATACATATAGAACTAAAGTCTCAAAAAACTAATTATGTTTAGATAGATGATCTGTAAGGTCATCTGCTATAACTTCTATTTCAGAAATGGCAGTATTTAGATGTTCTAAAATTGAAGTAATTAAAGTATCCAAATCTATTGATTCATCTTGTTCCTCAAAATTTTCTGACCAGATTAAATTTAAATTATAATTATTTTTAGTGATATCCTGTTTAGAGAAGCACTTGAATTTAGCCGTTTCTTTTCTAGGCCCTTCATAACAATCAACAAAGTCTGCAAAATGATGATTTTGTAAGGGCGAGTTTTTTCCAAAACTTCCTGAGTTTGTTCTCATATCATATACCCAGACTTCTTTAGAGTTATTCGTGTAATCCTCAGGCTTATTGAAAAACAATACATTAGTCTTTACACCTGTGGCATAAAATATTCCATTTGGTAGTCTCAATATTGTATGTAAATTACACTTTTTCATTAGGTCAATTCTTACAGATTGTCCTATACCTTCTTCAAATAAAACATTATCAGGTACAATCACAGCAGCACGACCACCAGATTTTAAAGTAGTATAAATATGCTGTAAAAAGGCAAATTGTTTATTGCAATTGGGAAAAGGTATATCTCCCCTTTGAGCTCTCTTCCCTCCTGCTTTATTGCCGAATGGGGGATTAGCTAAGATTAAATCAGGAGTATTAAGTAGTTCGGCATCCTCCGTAAGAGCATCTCCATAAATTATTTTGGCATCTAAGTTATGCAAGAAAGTATTCATCAAGCAAATTCTTCGGGTATTTTTTTCTATCTCAACACCTTCAAATTTTGGTGGATTTTTTAAAAAATCTGAATCTAAGTTATTATTTTTTATAAATTCATTAGCACTAATTAAGAAACCTCCACTTCCTGTCGCAGGATCTTGAATAATCTCTCCTAAAGATGGTTTGCATAATTGGACTATTATTTCTACCAAGGGACGTGGTGTGAAATACTGGCCTGCGCCAGAACGAGTATCTTGAGCACTCTTATCGATTAAACCACTATATAAATCACCGAAACCATCTTTACCGATTTGATTCCATTCAATCTTTTTAATACCATTGATTGTAGCTTTAAGATTTTCAGAGTGAGAAAAGACTGTAGTAGGAAAGGCATAAATTGCTTTAACGGTATCATTTTTAGAATGTGAACCTAAATGAGTTAACATTTCTTGATAATAATCTAGAAGACCTTCCTGTGGATGATTTTCAAGATCATGCCATCTGTAACCCGAGGGTAAAAGACTCTCTGTACCGTTTTCTTGAGCAATTTTAAGAAATAATAAATAACTCAATTCGGAAATATATTGATAGTAAGTAATGCCGTCACCACGTAAAATATTACATAAGCTCCAGATTTTTTGAACAATATTGTCAGATCTCATCTAAGTCCTTGGTTGGTCGGCAATCTGCTATAAATACAGAAATGTATGGTAAGAAGTATAAATTACAATACATAGATATGAAATTATAATTGCATTATTAATCGTTTCTTCCAACTAGCTAATTCTTGATCTGAGATCTGTTGATTCTTACTATCCATTCTAGGATGGTTCAACGTATTATTTTTATAACAAATATTTTTAAAGACCCCCTTTGGCCAGCGTAAGCATTGAGTAACTACAAGTTCAAGTACTTTGGCTCGATCAGTAGTATTCCATTGGTTCATGTCTTTAAGAGATAAAACACGAGTTGAAAGTGGTTTTTTATTATCGGATGTATCTACTTCTAAGATCACAATATTTTGACCATTAAATTGGAAACTAACTTCGGCCACACATCTAGGATTGCTATCAGTTTTTATATGTTTGGAGTGGCCTTGAATGTTAGGTAATTTATGGAGTTGAAAGCTAAAATTTTTAACACGATGTTCTTCACAAAACAAATCAATCATTTGTTGAAATGCTGAGAATCGATCAAGATACAAATGAAGGTCTTCAGTCTCATCTTCAACACCATTAAATTCAGCAGACGGGATCGAACCTTCAGAAATAGGCTCATTGGTGCTAACACCTGATAGTTCCTTGTTAGATGGTAATTCTTGATCTTTTGTACCCTGATTTCTAAGCCTAGATTTTTTAGAAGTTTTCCGTGTTTCAATAGCTTCTAGGAAGTCAAAGTGTGTAGGAACAACATCAATTATTTGTACATCATCACTATTACCTTCTTCATCATCTTTGATGGTTGGTTCTTTTCCTTGGTTTTTAGGCCCTGATGAACTTTCAGCTTTACCTCCAGATTTAGACTCAATGAATTTATCACTATAGAATTCAACTTCTTTAGAAATACGATTTGAGATTCTTTCGAAACCTGAAATTTCATTGACAAAAAACTCGGATGCTTCAGCTTTATAATAGCCATATGCATTAAAGATCACTTCATTGAGTAGGGGCGGATTAAAACAAAAACTCCATATACGGTATTGGTCAACGTCATAGCCATATTTCGTACAGAACTGACTAATACTTGCAAAGGATTGTCGAATATCAGGATCAAGAAGAATCCAAGATAAGATCCGACGTATACCTGAATCATTGAAATGAGAAATGGGGTATGAGCAGGCTGGTAATATATTGATGAGGTAGTGATCTGGCTTAGAAACAATATCGAAATCAATACTCAAACTATTCTCAATGACTGCTGATCTTGCTAAATATGGGGTGTAGAAAAACAGAGATCGAGCAAGTTCGAATTGAGGGAGCTTAATTTTGATGGTTTCGGACATCGGCTGGCCGAATTGATCCACACGGACTGCATCAAATAAAAAATAATGTTCTACAAACTTTCCTTTAGCTAAGTTTGAATTATGGGCAGAAGATAGCCAATCTTGAGTTGAACTAATTTTAAAGCGTAAATTGTAGCCTTTGGAATATTCTTGAGTAGGGTTGATGTGACTATTTTTTCTTAATAATTTTGCATTAGAAAAATTAGTGAAAGTCGTCTCAGATATTTTATTTTCATTTTCCAAAGCTAGATTTATTGCCCAACTGCCTGAGTTATGTTTTTTAAATAAAGAACCAATCTTTTTTATTTTCATGTTCTTAGCGATGTGACTTATCTTAGCCATGATTCATCCTTTTAATTTGATTTAGGAATTTGAGTGTTTCATGGGTTAATCTTTCTTCACTTAATCCTGAATGTCGTAATAATTGCCAGTTCGCTTGGTGTTGATTAAGTTTCTCAAAGTGAATTATTGTCCGGGTAATTCTACGGATTTGATAACTGCTAATATCTTCTGAAAAAGTAGCCAAAAATTTATTTGTTAAGGGCAGCTGATATAGGTTTTTCTCTACGGTAGAGTGTTGTGGTAATTGTCTTAAGTACCAATTTCTTGATTGCCTAGGTAAATTCAAATCGTCTAATGATTGATAGAATATTTTGAATAATCGCCTCACCATTTGCCAATCCCTCAGAGGCCAATCTACTTTCTTGGGAATACTTGTGGGTAAAGCGTGAAAGCTTTTATTTTTTGTGAGTAACCAAGTTTTATCATTGCGATAAAGCCATGCATATAAGGCTGCATTTTTGACTCTAGACGGCTTTATTCCAAAATTTTGAATCAAACACAGCCATTCATTACGTTTTTCTCTAAGTATCAATATGTCTTTACATTTAGTTCTTTGAATTGGTCTATCTATATTAGAGGGATGAGACGGTAACGGATGGATTTCACCTAGAATGGCTGCCCATGTCCAGCCTTTAGGGAAAAATGTCTCTAAGACAATAATATGTTCAAGATAACTGAATGACTTACGATGCTTTCTAAAGATAGCTCTAAGCCAACATGTTTCAGACTTCAGTTCATCTAGGTGATGTTGCTGTAACCACTTTAGATCCCATATTTTTATAACTTCTGAATAAATTTTTGAATGATCAATGTGTTTAGAAGCTTTGTTGAAACCTAATCGCTTTGCAATACGTTGATAAAATTTACTCCATTGATGGAATGTAGGTGATGTTGCTGGTGGAAGCTTTAGCAACTCATCAATATGCCTACTAACGATTAGATCTAATTCATGTGCAGGATTAGTAAGGTGATTCCGATCTGGGATGATATTTGCAGGAATAAATTGATGTCGTCCATTCAAATGGGATGGTAATAAAAATTCTGACAATTTAACTTTATGTTTGCTACAACAATTTGCGCCTTGGATGTACCAAACTCTTGACCAAAATAATTCTCCATATTTTTGATATTGGTCTTCAAAGCAATGTCGACAATATCGATGCGTTGATATTTGCTTTACTTTAGATGCTGCAACCCCTAATGCTAAATGGACAGAACCTTTTGATTGATTATTCATCCATTGAAGGCATTTTAAACGTGTGTTTTCTGGAGAAAATAAAGCGTAGATCGGAAAAAGCGTATGTTCATAAGCAAGATTTTCAAGCGTGTAGTATGGTGGTAAATGCTTTAAAAGGCATATTAGATGGCTAGGTAAGTCAATCGTTGCAATAACCTTACGATTAGCAAATACTTCTTCGAGTAATTGCTTAGGGCTTGTAATAGCATGGTGAATTCCAGCTCTTGCTATCGTGCTATAAATTAACTCATTAGGATATGGTGTAGGAAAGTTCAACATGCTAATTCCACTATTACATTGATTGCACCCAAGTTTGAGTATCAAAAATTAAATCACTTGATTGAAGAACGTCATAAAAATTTTGGGATTTTTGCTTTTGAGAAAACTTAAACCTTAAATCATCTGACGGTAAGCTAATCCATTCACTTTGTTTTATTTTTTTGAGATTCATTTTTTCAGGTATAGCTTTTTTATCCATCTCAACTTCAGTGAGCCAATTCGAAACGATAGGCATCAGTTCCTGCATATTGAGATGAGGAAAGTCAGAAAAGGCTTTTTTGATTACAGTGATTACTTTAGGTTCTGAATATCCAGTGGCAATCAGTAGATTATGCAATCTTTGAGCATGTATGTTTCCATTATATTGTTCAACTTTTTCTTGTTCTTCTTCTATTTTTTTCTGAAGTAGAAGTAATGTTTTGTCCACATATGGAATAGTTAAGTCGGAATAAAGTGCGATGCGATTAGGATCTCCAGACTTGAGCGCTTCTATCATTGGGTGGACAAATTTGAGTTCATCCTCATAGACTTGTCTAAGCAAACTAGGCGTTATTCTTTCTAGTCCGGTCATGATCGCTCGACATTGAGCCAAAACAAAAAGCTTGACGACTATATCCAGTACTCCTTGAGAGAGTTCATACCAACAGTCTCGAATTTCTTCACTCAGTTGTTCTTTATTCGTTAGCCATTGGTATTTCCAAAGGGCATTGGTGAAAGCCATCCATTCTGTTCTCGTCGCGGTATTTGATAATGGGGGAGTATTCTTCATGGGTTCCCATATAACAGCCCCGAAACCAGCCCCACGACGTGCTGAACGTAGATCTTTATCAAAGATAAATCTGGCTTTAGGTGTGCCGACCATAACTACTGGTAAACCTACAACATTAATTAAGGTGACAAAGAAATTCAGCATTTTGTCAGCACCACCTGAATTCTTAACGCTCAAATGCTGAATTTCATCTATAACGAGAACACCAATAGCGTAGGTATTGGTAATTTGACGCATATAGTTGAGTAGAGCTTCGATTCCTAATCTTTTTAAGGCTACTTTTCTTTCAAAATCTGTTCCTAAAGCAACATCAATCGCTTTAAAAAAATGCAAACATAGATTTTTTAATGAGCCGTCATGAGGGCAGTCAATTTTGAGATAAACGAGTTGAGTGAAGTTGTATTTTTCATGGTAAATCACTTGAGGATAAAGGTTTAGGATGCGCTGTAACGTTGTACTTTTACCACTGCCTGAACAACCGATCAGTGAATAGCTTAAAGCTGTAGATTTTGGTGCATCAAAACGAAAGGCATTGATGTCTCCCGACATAATACGCTCATAACCATTTTGCAAGTGTTGGTGCAATTTACCATCAGCAATATTGCGCCCGACATAGCCTTGACGAATTAATATTGCAATTTTTTGCTCTAATGAAATATGCCGAGTAATGGGTTGAAAAAATTGATGAAGCAGTTGAGATGAAAGATGAATTCTTTCGTTCTTAGATCTCAGAATATCTTCAGGGTTAAAGTCCACTTTACCAATCAGATTAGCTTTGATATCTGCAATTTCTTGCATGATTGGTGGTAGAGCTTCAATAAATGGATTGTCTTTATATTCACCAAAACTAGGCGTGTAACGTGCTTGAATAAAATTTAATGGCAAAGTCATTTAGTCATCCTCACCAAATAATTCGTCTGTTAAGTCTGGATAATGAACCGCTTCAGCATCTTGAGGCTTAATTGAGGTTTTCAGTTTAGGCATTGGAATAATATTGGTATCCACTATTTCTTGCTGTTTTACCTTAGCTTTACGTTCAATATTTTTTTCTTTTGCTTTATTTTCAGTTATTTCAGCGATTCGTTGAGATGGTTTAATTGGACTCTTCGGAAGCTTAGTTTTAAGTTTCTCACTGATAAAAGCTTCAAGCTCTCTTCGTTTTTTTGAAGCCTCTAGTTCATGCTGCACAAGGCTTTCTTTTTGGGCTTTTTGTTTGTCTTTGATTTCCCACAAAGTACAATCTTTAAATTCTCTCGATCGATCGGAGAGAGCTCCTATCCAATATTCGAGACTATTATCTTTAGGAAAAATATAAATTTTATTCATTGAGTAAGGATCATATGCAGCTTCAAGGTTTTGAGGACGAGAACTTCCTGTTTTACGATGCAACCAACCAAGATCAAGTACTTCTCTCGCTAGGTAATAAAGCCCAAATGCTTTGATGCCTAAGTCTGATATTGTGATTTTAGTACGTGGTAATAATGCGATTCTGAGAGCTTCCTCTGGAACATTTCTCAATTTTCCAGTTCTATTTTGAATACCCCAATTCCATAAATGTAAGGGAATGGTTGGTAAATCATTAGGCATATCTGCTTCACGGTCATATGTTTTTAAAACATGAAATTGATTATGTGAAATGATGCAGGCAAGAATGATTTCAGTAAATTGGTGAATATTTAATGTCGCATCTTGACGATAATCACGACCACCAATTTTTTTTACAGTGCTGCCGTCAACAACACCTTTTCCTTTACCTTCTTTTTTGAAATAAGCTTGATACGTATTGAAAGCTTGCTCTACGATGCCTTTAGCATCACCACGTCTCGCTGGTGCATTTTCGAGTCTTACAGCGAATGTTTTTTCTAAGGCTTCTATTTGATAGCCTAATAATTCTCCTCGATCCGCGAGTAAAGCATCAGGTAGACCGACTGCTGGCCAATCTTCTGGCTGAATTGAGATTCCGTACTCAGCACAATACTTAACCTTATCGGTCATCGCTATATTCAATGCTTGTATTGCAGCTAAATATGAAGGTGATTCAAAACCGATATAAAATCCTGCGACTAAACGACTGAAGACGTCAATCACGAAGTAAATAGTGGGTCTACCAACAATACTTTCAGGATTTGAGTTTGAAACTAGATAAATATCGGCAATCGTGGCATCAATTTCATAACGTGCTCCAGGACCTAAGGCTTGAGCGTTAGACGTTGATTGCAAAGGGCGATAGTCCTTACGGTAGTTTAAGGTACCAATACGAGCTTTTATACTTTCAATTTTTTTGAATTCTTTTTCGTAGTAATACTTAAACTGCCATATTGTCGGAATATCTGATTCTGCTATATCTGGGTAGAGATTTTTATAAGTGGTTTGAAATTTTCGATATACAAATGGAAGTGAATGTTTATTGTCTTTTAAAAAGAATAATTTAATGGTGCGATAAAAAAGTTTTTCAATGTCTTCATTAACATTAATGCCTTGTTCACTATTATAGATACGAGGCCGACCTAATTTTTTGTCTTTAGCCGTTCTTTTTTGACCTTTAGCTCCACTATTTCTGTAATCAGGAAGTAATGCATTAGGAGTTTGTCCTCTTTGCCAATATCTACGAGCTAAGCGATAAATAGTTTGTTTGGTGACTTCATGTTGATTCATGATTTCACTCACTATTTTTCCTCTTTGAGCTGGGATATAAAAGAATTCATGAGAGATCAGGGGATAAATAAGAGCATAATTTTGGTCACGTTTTATTTCTTGTATAGATTCCTTCTCAGTCTGAATGAAAGCAAGTGACTCATGTGGGTCTATTGCTCTTTCAATATTGCCATCTTCCAAACCTTTTAATATTTCTGTTCTACTAAGCTCGATTGGAAAAGCATTTTCAAGGTCAAGACGAATCCAAATCACAGAGTAAGGTAGGATCGTTAAAATCCTAAATAAAGAGCTTTCAAAACTTAATACTTCATTGATTTTCAGCATGAAGTACCTCATTCCAAATATTAAGCTCGCCCAATCGAATATGATCTGTATTCAAATCCTTAAAAGAAATATTCAGATCAAATATGAAATACCTTTGAGCAAGCAAGTCTCTAATTTCTCTTAGCGATTGTCCTAACTCAAAATGATATTTTTGATCAATAATTCTCGCTAATTCATTAATCTTTTGAGATTTATTTTTAATGAAAATATCTGCATAAAAGTGAAGTTTATCTAGCGTATTTTGTTCACTCAGTTGCATAGTATTTATTGAACTGTATAACCATTGGATGTTTTGGCTGACAGTTTTAGGAACTTGGTGCTCGGTAAAAATATAAAAAGGGATATTTTGCTGTTTCCAATACTGTCTTTCGATTTCTATTTTTTCTATTGTGCGTGGGTCATTGAGAGCATTTGAATATTTAACTTGGACTACAAATTTAGGTGTTATTGAACTATTTGTATCCACTAAAAAATCACTTGTCATGATTTGATAGTGTTTCCCAAATCTAGGGTGAGGGATTCCAATTTTCTCCGCAATTTCTAGAGTCTGTTCTAGGTCTAAGGGATATTGCTCTCGAATATCGATAGTCGTTGAATGCCATTCTAGTAATAGAAAAGTAGAAAGTTCTATATCAGAGAGAAGGTGATGAGTTCTTTGGCTTTTATGACCAAAAATTCGGTGAGATCGTCCTTCTGAACTCACATCTCGAATTGTGAGCCAAGGCTTATAGTTATTTCCAAAACCCTGTCCTCGTCCTTCTTTAATCCATTTTTGAATTTTGAGTTCATGATTTTGTGTGTTGTTAAAATTGGCCATAAAAAAATCCACACATCATGCTGTTTAGAGCATAGCTTGTGTGGATTTTTTGAGCAATTCAGTATTACACTTTATTACTCAGTATGAAACTTTATTACTTGGTATGAAACTTTATTACTCTCATACACTTTTTAAGTGTAGATCAAATTGAATTATTCAACCGTAACTGACTTTGCTAAGTTACGCGGCTGATCTACATCGGTACCACGTAGTACAGCGACATGATAAGACAAAAGCTGCACAGGAATACTGTATACGATTGGTGATAATAGTGCTGAAACGCTCGGAACTTGAACGACGTGTTGGCGCTCTTTCTCCTTAATGCCACTATTTTCATCTGCAAATACAAACAGCTCACCACCACGTGCTTGAACCTCTTCCATATTTGATTTGAGCTTATCAAGCATGTCATCCTGAGGAGCAAGAATGACAACAGGCATATCATTATCAACTAAGGCCAATGGGCCGTGTTTCAACTCACCAGCTGCATAACCTTCAGCATGAATATATGAAATTTCTTTCAGTTTAAGCGCTCCTTCAAGCGCGATTGGGAACTGTGTTCCACGACCTAAAAATAGGCAATGTTGTTTTTCAACAAACAATTCAGATAGGCGTAAAATTTCTTTATCACATTGTAATGTGTCAAGAATCACTTTAGGTGTATGCCACAATCCAGTAATGATTTCTGTTACTTGTTCATTAGAAATCGTTTGTTTAACTTGACCGAACTTAAGCACGAGAAGCATCAAGGCAGCAAGTTGTGTGGTGAATGCTTTGGTCGACGCAACCCCAATTTCTGGACCTGCTAATGTCAATAAGCTGTAATCTGTTTCACGCACCATGGAAGATGTTGCAACGTTACAGATCGTCATCGTGGTGATATTAATATTTTTCGCTTTGGCACGTTTTTGTGTATCACGAAGAGCAGCCAATGTGTCGGCAGTTTCACCTGATTGAGAAATACACACATAGAGTGTATTGTTCACGATGACTGGAGTGCGATAGCGGAACTCACTTGCAATTTCAACTTGGCAAGGTACATCAATCAGTTGTTCAAACCAATATTTTGCGATCATGCCTGCATGGTAACTGGTACCGCAAGCGATGATTTGAACTTGCTGAATCTGAGAAAAATCTTCTACAGCATTTGCAAGAAAATCATCACGTAAGTGATCGGCATTTAAGGCTTGAGAGATAGTTTGCTTGATCGCTTCAGGTTGCTCATAAATTTCTTTCAGCATGTAATGCTTATATTCACCTTTTGAAGCATTACTCACTGTCGCATCAAGTTCTTTGACAGGGCGTTCAACGCGCTCACCTTGTACATAGACTTCAATCGTATCACGTGTTAAACGCGCAATATCGCCTTCTTCAAGGTATATAAAACGATTGGTAATCGGTAATAGGGCCAATTGATCAGAACTGATAAAGTTCTCACCAATTCCCACACCGATCACGAGCGGTGAACCTTCACGAACAGTGATCAATTCATTTGGATAATCTGTATGTACGATACCGAGTGCAAATGCACCTTTGAGTTGAGGCACAACTTGTTCAACGGCTTTAAGTAGGTTAGGAGCAGACTTCAGTGCATCATGAACTAAGTGTGCAACAACTTCAGTATCTGTTTGGGATGTAAACACATATCCTAATGCTTCAAGATCATCTTTAAGCTCTTGGTAGTTTTCAATAATACCGTTATGAACCACAGCGACTTGACCAGAAATATGCGGATGTGCATTATTTTCTGTAGGTTTGCCATGAGTAGCCCAACGTGTATGTGCGATACCAAGCGCGCCAGTGATCGCTGCTTCTGAAACCGCTTCTTCAAGGTTGATAACTTTACCGACACGACGTTCACGTAAAACTTGACCTGCATTGATTAAAGCTAATCCCGCTGAGTCATAACCACGGTATTCAAGACGCTTTAAGCCTTCAATTAGAATATTCGTTATGCTTCGTTCTGCTACACCGCCGACGATACCACACATATTGTAATCCCCTTAATTCTTAATCTTTTGTGGACGTGGATAATTGTCTTTCACAAATTGTTTAGAGCGTTCTACCGCTAAACTATGATCATCCACATCACGAGTAATCGTCGATCCAGCACCAACTGTTGCGCCATTGCCAATTTTGACTGGCGCGACTAAAGAGCTGTTTGAACCAATAAAGGCTTGGTCACCAATGATCGTTTTAAACTTGTTGGCACCATCATAATTACATGTGATCGTACCCGCGCCGATATTTGAACCTTCACCCACTTCGGCATCACCTAAGTACGTAAAATGATTGGCTTTAGAGCCTAAACCAATGGTGGTGTTTTTCACTTCAACAAAGTTGCCAATGTGTACTTCATTTGCCAATTTAGCACCAGGACGCAAACGTGCGAATGGTCCAATTTGAGTCTGCTCACCCACAATGGCTGAATCAAATACGCTATACGGTTGAACTTTCGTGCCTGCAGCAATTTTGGAGTTTTTAATTACACATCCTGCACCGATTTCGACATTGTCACCAAGTTCACATTCGCCTTCGATAATGACATTGATATCGATACGTACATCTTGACCAACCTTGAGTGAACCTCGGAGATCGAAACGACTCGGATCGATCAAATGTACACCTTGCTGCATCAGTAATTTCGCTTGGTAGTTTTGGTATTCTCTTTCCAATGCTGCCAATTGCACACGATCATTTACACCTTCAACTTCGAAAGCTAAAGCAGGTTCAACTGAAGCAATTTCGAGTCCATCGTTAATAGCCATTGCTACGATATCTGTTAAATAGTATTCGCCTTGCGCATTATTATTATTCAGACGTGGCAACCACTCGTGCAATTTGGCATTGCTTACTGCATAAATGCCAGTATTAATTTCTTGAATTAAACGTTGCGCTTCAGAAGCATCTTTATGTTCAACAATGGCTTGGATTTTACCATTTTCTCTCACGATACGACCGTAACCTGAAGCATCGTCTAGTGTAAGTGTGACTAAGCCAATACCTTTAGATTGTGTTGCTTCAAGTAAATTTTGTAATGTATCGGCTGTAATACAAGGCACATCGCCGGATAAAATTAAAGAAATACCATCTTTGGGTAAGACAGGTAAGGTCATTTGAACAGCGTGACCTGTACCAAGTTGTTCAGCTTGTTCAACCCAGTCAATATTTTCTGTCGAAAATGCTTGTTTAACTAGAGCGCCGCCGTGACCGAAAATAGTAATAATATTTTCAGCTTGTATTTTTTTTGCGGTTTCAATGACATGCCCTAAGAGTGTACGTCCTGCTAAAGGCTGTAATACTTTTGGTAGTTTTGAACGCATTCGCGTCCCTTTACCTGCAGCAAGAATAACAACTGTGGTTGACATACAACATCCTTTCTTTGGAGCTTGGCTTAAGCCATATCAATATAGAGATAAATTATAATACAAAGTGCTGCCCACAAACCTGCGATCAGGTCATCAAGCATAATGCCGAAACCACCGTCGACTTGACGATCAATGACGCGAATCGGCCAAGGTTTCCAAACATCAAAGAGACGGAAAAGTGCAAAACCAATAAAAAGCCATACCCAATTCATCAGACCTAGGTAGATTAAAGGGAGAAACGTGATCGATTGACCCGCAAATTCATCCCACACAATTCGTCCGTCATCATGGACGCGCATTATATCAGCGGCTCTTCCACAAATATATATCCCAATCAATGACATAACGATTATGGCAATCGTGCTATACAAAAAACCTATTGCCATGAAAGCAGGGATAAACAACAAGGCAAAAGCTGAACCAAAAGTACCAGGTGCTTTTGGCGCTAAACCAGAACCGAATCCAACGCCACAAAAAACAATGAAACGTTCAGACCAAGTCATCGTTTTAAAATTAATTGGTTGTTTTTGCAAAATGCTGATATCCCTGTAATTCTAGTTCTTGTGGTTGTTGATGATGATAAAAATCTAATTGCTGTGTCTCTTTTACGACACCAATCACCGTGATCGGTGTATCGCAGTGTCGAGCTTTTAATTCATCCAAGGCAGGTAAAGGAATGGTAAAACACAATTCATAATCATCACCACCTGCTAAAGCTAATTGCCATTTTTGTTGATTGGGCAATGCTTGTAAGGCAGGACTAAGTGGAAGTTGATCTAAGTGTAGGTCGGCACCAACATGAGATGCTTTGAGAATATGTCCTAGATCTTGTGCTAAACCATCGGATACGTCAATCATACTATGCGCCAATCCTTTAAGCGCTTGACCGAGTTCACAACGTGGAGTGGGATAATCGAGACGTTTTTTTAAAGCATGATCGGGATATTTTAATCCGAATGCAGCATCACCGACAGTGCCTGATACACAGATTAAATCACCTGCTTGAGCACCAGAACGTGGCACGGCTTTTCCAATATCCACCCAGCCTAGAGCAGTAACTGATAATGTGAGATGTGGGCTTTGCGTTGTGTCGCCGCCAATTAAACTTACTCCAAATTGATCGCAACAATCATACAAACCCTGACTAAACCCTTTTAGCCAGTGATGATCAATTTGGGGTAGGCTCAATGCCAAGAGAATGCTTTGAGGTTTTGCACCCATGGCTGCAATGTCTGAAAGATTCACAGCTACAGATTTCCATCCAATCGCATGGGGATCTGTATCGATGGGGAAATGTCGACCAGCAACGAGGGTATCGGCACAAATGACCAATTGTTGCTGTGGAGGCGGGGTGAGCAGGGCTGAGTCATCACCGACACCTAGATCGACTGAAGAATAACTCGGTCGATTGAAATAGGTGTCAATAATAGAAAACTCAGCCATTTCAACAACAACTTATTTTGCTTGTTGCTTTTCTGCTTCACGTAGGCTTTGTGCCAAACGGTCTAATACACCATTGATGTATTTATGACTATCTGCACCGCCGAAGTGTTTAGCCAATTCAATTGCTTCATCGAGAACGACGCGATATGGAATTTCAAGATGCTCTTTCAATTCATACGCGCCAAGACGCAAAGTAGCTAATTCAACGCCGTCCAGTGCCGAGATCTCACGATCTAGTACTGGAATTAATAACGCATCCAATGCTTCATGATTTGCAATCACTTGTGTGAGCAACTCGTGATAATAGCTGAGATCCACTTTATGCATGGCATTTTCAGCACGTGTACGTGCTTCAATTTCATGCACAGGGTTGTGGCTCATTTGCCATTCATAAATCCCTTGTACAGCAAAACGACGTGCTTTGCGTTTAGCTGCATAAGTAGCTTGGAGTGTCTGCGACATGCTTTAGATCGCCTTTAGCAAGTTAACCATTTCAATTGCAGTCAAGGCAGCTTCACCACCTTTATTACCTGCTTTTGTACCTGAACGCTCGATGGCTTGTTCAATGCTGTCTGTAGTCAATACGCCATTGATTACAGGTAAACCAGCTTCTAAACCAACAACACCAAGGCCTTTTGCACATTCACCAGCAACAAAGTCAAAGTGAGGAGTGCTACCGCGAATAACTGCACCAAGTGCAATTACAGCATCAAACTTACCAGAATTTGCGAGTTTTTTCGCCACAACCGGAAGTTCCCAAGCGCCTGGCGCGTGAACGACAGTGATATTATCGTCTTTAACACCATGTCGATGCAATGTATCAATTGCACCTTCTAATAAATGTTCAACAACAAAGCTGTTAAAACGACCAACTAGAATCGCGTAACGATCTTCGCTCGCGAGATGTAATAAACCTTCAATACGGCGAATCGCCATAGCAACCTCGATATTTAATAAGAGTTATGAATGAGAGCTCTGATCAGCTGTGATGTATTCGACCACTTCTAAATTAAAGCCAGACAATGCATTGAAGCGTAAGGGTGAGCTCAGGAGCTTCATTTTCTGTACGCCTAAATCACGTAAAATTTGTGCACCCACACCAATGGTTTGGTATTGCTGCGATAAGGCAGCATTTGACTTGGCTGGTTTTGGCGCAGTTAATGCTTCTAATGCTGGACCTAAATCAGACGGCTGACGTTGTCCAATCCATACCAAGACACCACGATCGCTTTGAGCAATTTCTTTTAAAGCACGATCTAAATTCCAAGCTGCTTCACCATCTTGCTTATTAAGCTTTAATAAGTCTCGCGCCGGATTGAAGCCATGAACGCGAACAGTCGTCACACCCTCTTCAGGTTGACCTTTAACCAATGCCAAATGAATATCAGGATTCCCGACTTCACGATAACGGTAAAGATCAAAAGTACCATACTCGGTATCGAGTTTTTGTTGATCCAAACGCTCTACCGTTTGTTCATTGGTCATACGGTAGTGAATAAGATCAGCAATTGTACCAATTTTTAGACCGTGTTTTTCAGCAAAAATTTCAAGGTCAGCACGACGGGCCATAGTCCCGTCTTCATTGATAATTTCACAAATCACAGAAGCTGGTTCAAGACCTGCAAGACGAGCTAAATCACAACCTGCTTCGGTATGACCTGCACGATGGAGCACACCACCTGGTTGTGCCATGAGTGGAAAAATATGGCCTGGCTGAACGATATCTGCTGGTTTTGCATGTGCCGCAACTGCTGTTTGAATCGTGTGCGCACGTTCTGCTGGAGAAATACCTGTAGAAATGCCATTTGCAGCTTCAATAGAAAGCGTGAAGTTTGTCCCGTGTTGAGCGCCGTTCGCATCAACCATTAACGGTAAATTTAATTGTTTGCAGCGTTCACGACTTAAGGTTAAGCAAACCAAGCCACGAGCATGCGTGATCATGAAATTAATGTCTTCAGGTCGTACGTGCGTTGCAGCAATAACGAGGTCGCCTTCATTTTCACGATCTTCATCATCCATCAGGATGACCATTTTTCCTGCACGGATATCTGCTACAAGTTCTTCTACAGTATTGAGCGACATCAACCTTCACCTTTTTGTTATGTCATTCTGACATTTGAATAAATTTGTTGCGCCATAGTCTAACGCTTTTTTAGTCAGTTTGCCTATGCTTATGACTGTACCATTCAACACAGTCAAACATACACCTTCATAGCACATTGAAAAGAGAGATAAAATTACCAAAAGAGCAATTTTGTATACAAACTAGACGCTTAGTCTAACTTTTCACGACTGTGAGCTTTTAAAAAGAAAAACCAGATTTAACTTAGCATCAAATCTGGTTTACTTATTAAAATTTAATCTAATTAAGAGCTGATTGTACGATCTGTCGAGGGGCTTTGGGCTTTGCCTTTCAAAATCTCAGTACGGATATTTTGTGCGAGTTCGGCACAGGCTTCGTTCATACCATTAATCATGAAAGCGTGACGTGTTAACACACTGGTTGGATTCGGCATCGGAACCAATTGATAGCATTCACCAATATGCTTTAACTGATCGTGGGTCAAATATAGCGCCATTTCTTTCGCAATCAGGTGATGTGTGAGTCTTTCCGCAGCTTGTACTGAATCGAGTTGCATTGCCTCCACTGGGGCGGTTACAGCACAGCGCGTTTGCAATACGAACCGTTTATCCTCACGGTAACGCTTATAGAGTACTTCTGACAATAATTGAAACACCGAACCAATCATTAAGATGCAAGCAATCGAGTTATTCTTGAGTGAAGAAATACTGATGACAGCGCCTTGTTGATCAAAACTACGATTCACAACGATATCATCAACATTCAAATGATAATGCGCTGTACACAGTTCGATACTCTTATTTAAGAAAATTTGACATAAATTAAAATAAGGTAAAGAGACAGATTTGTTAACCGTATTAATTAATTGTTTCGGATCATAAAATTGGATATTCAGGGATAAAGCATCCTGATCTAACTGCAGAGTCGGTACTTTTGGCGTAATTGCAGCTTGTTCTTTATTTTGCTCTGGCGTATGAGGTTGTTTAGGCTGACTCTTTTCCAGTTCTAATGCTTCAGTGAGCAGCTTGATTTCATGACGTAAACGGGACTCATTATTTAATCTCGCAAGATATTCGCTACGCGTAGGGCGAGCAATGGCACGATAAGCCAACCATAATAAGCCATGAATAAAGAGTGAAGAGAGGATCGCCAGCCATTGTGTTCTTAATATTTCACCGATACTTGGTTTAACCAATGTGATTTCCACACTGCCAATTTTCTTTTCATTTTGTAGTGCATCTCGAACGAAGATTTCACCCTGACGCGTCTTAGACAAGCCTGCAGTTGCGAGAACTTGATCTCCTGTGCCAAGAATACGTATATATGCAACACTTGGATTCGTTGCATAGCGATTGGCTAATAAGGCAAGAGATACAGTATTAGCAGGTTCAAGTTCAGTTAAGCTATCTGCGACCAGTTGAGTCGTCATTAGCAAACCTTGGCTTGCACGGTTTTCATTTAATTGATGTGTCGTTGCAATAACCAATAAAAAGGTATGCAAGGCAAAACTTACAATCAGCAGGCTAGCAAATAGCCCTTGTCTAGGCGCATTCAACGTAAACTTCCAAAGAAAATTAATTCAATTTCGATTATGATTCTTACAATATTCGTAGCTCAGACCCGAGTCAATTCATGCGAGAAATCATTCTTATTTCATTTTTAGGACCTGACCAACCGAATCAGTTTACTCGATTGATGCAGGTGTTGTCCGTACATTCTTTGCAAATTTTAGATGTAGGACAAGCAGTTATCCATAACCAATTGACTCTCGGCATCGTGGTTGCCTCCGAAGACCAGACAGCAACGGCTTTGGCCATGAAGGATATTCTGATTTTAGCACACGATATTGGTCTTACTGTGCGCTTTAAACCGATCGATTCAGAAGATTATGAGCAATGGGTGAAAGAAGGTGGGCGTACACGATATATTGTGACAGCATTGGCACCTGAACTTACTGCAGCACATTTGCAAGCAGTGACTAATATTGTTTCGAGTCAAGGCTTTAATATTGAAACAGTCACCCGTTTGTCTGGACGCCCAACGTTAAATCATTTTGAAAATGAACCAAAACGTGCTTGTGTGCAATTTGGTTTGAGCGGTCAGATGTTAGATGCTGCAGCGATGCGAGCGGCATGTTTAAGTTTATCAAATGACCTTAGTGTCGATGTTGCAGTACAAGAAGACACGCCGTACCGTCGTAATCGTCGTTTAGTTTGCTTTGATATGGATTCAACGCTGATCGAACAAGAAGTGATTGATGAGCTTGCAATTGAAGCAGGTGTCGGTGCACAAGTCGCAGAAATTACTGAGCGTGCTATGCAAGGTGAGCTGGACTTTCAGAGCAGTTTCCGTGCGCGTGTGGCGCTACTGAAAGGTATGGATGCTTCTGTATTGCCTAAAATTGCAGAACGTTTAACGATTACTGAAGGTGCAGAACGTCTTATTTCAACCCTGAAATCTTTGGGTTATCGTACGGCTATTTTATCTGGTGGCTTCCAATACTTCGCTGAATATTTACAAGCAAAACTTGGGATTGATGAAGTTCATGCCAATATCTTGGATGTTCAAGATGGGCAGGTCACTGGCGAAGTTAAAGGGCATATTGTGGATGGCGCTCGTAAAGCATTTTTATTAGGCCAAATTGCGGATGAAATGGGCATTTCACTTGAGCAAACGATTGCAGTAGGTGATGGTGCGAATGATTTGCCAATGCTCTCTATAGCGGGCTTGGGCGTTGCATTCCGTGCTAAACCATTGGTGCGTCAAAATGCAAATCAAGCCATCTCAAGTGTTGGTTTGGATGGTGTTCTGTACCTGTTAGGTGTACATGATAAAGATTTAAGTCGAGCTTAAAATCAAAAAAAAAGCTTATTAAAAAGGCGACCAAATGGTCGCTTTTTTTTATCTAAGTGAATCATTCTTAGACAAATTTTAATCAGCTAAGTTCAGACGAAAAAACAGATGGTCATCATCGAAAAAAAGATGTTTTTGACAAAAAATTACGAGGTATTTTTTTGTAATGACACGCCAAGTTTGACTGATTCTGACTCTATGAAAAATGTCTAATCTTAAAAAATGTAATGACAAAAGAATGTTGCGACAATATGTGTCGCTTACAAAAGCATCAGGTCTTTTTTTCTGAAAAAAACTCACCATAATGCTTTCATAGACGCCAACAAGACCATTGAAGAAAGTGAAGCGTTATTTAATTTTTTGTAAAACACCATTAGGCAGTATTTGAAACATCTAAATTTTGACGGAGATTTTTATGGTCACTTTAACTTTTGCAACGATACTCGGATTTGCTCTGATCGCTGTAGCATTGGCGGCCGTATTCTTTTCACCTTATCGTCATTGGCTAGGGTTTATGTTGGCGGGTATGGTCTTCTGGGGTTTACTTGAAGGTATTCGTTATAGTGTCCAACACGTCTTTGACATGTCTTTGGCATATAGTTATTTAACAGCGATTAGCTTAGCCATGGTGGCTTTAACGGCTTTCTTACTTCGCGAAGATAGTCGTGCGCAAAAGGCGTTAGAAAATCGTCGTTATATTGAACACACTCCTGTATATGAGGACGATTAAATCCTACTCATGACAAATGATATGTAGACCAAAACTGCGTGGTAACAATTTTATATTTAAAGGTGTATCAAAATGATATACCTTTTTTTTGCCTATACGTTTTGTTAAACAAAGCTGCATTTCCTTACTTATAAGATATGCTAGGATGAATCAATTATTTTTTGATATTAAAAAAACGGACTTAGATTGTCATGAAACTATCTTCAATACCTGTTGTGAAATTACCTATCGTTGATGCAAGCACAGATCCACTAGACCTTTTGGTGTTAGGTTTGGCGTTGCGTATGAAACAATTGTCACGTACGAGTCCAAAATTTATTGAGTTAATTCATGATCGTGAGTTCCGTATTCAAATTGGTACAGATCTAGGTGTTGCACGTCAGATTTTAGTCAACAATGGCCAGATTGATTCTGTTTCAGGTGATGCAGAGAAAGCAGATTTCGTACTTCAGTTTGCTGATAGCGAGCAAGGTGTTAAAACCCTGATGAAAGGTGATCCAACTGCATTCATGACGGGTATGCAAAATGGCAGTATTAAAATGGAAGGTGATTTCAGCTTATTGGTATGGTTTAACCAAGTCGCTAAATTAATTCCACCGAAAATTCCTAAACCTGTAAAAGAAAAAATACAATTTGCTCGTCAATTTATTAAAGAAAAGACGGGTAAGTAATACAGCACCTATACGGACTTTTCTCGTTTTGATTCTAAAAATGAGTATTTAAATGCAAGAGAAAAAGCCCTCATCAGAGGGCTTTTCTAGTCATTCAACTTCAAGATTGAAGGTTACCGGACCATCATTGATGAGATGCACTTTCATATCCGCTGCAAAGATTCCTGTTTGTACATGTTCAAACTGAGATTTTGCATATTCAACTAACTGTTCATACAGTTCTTTTGCTTCGAGAGGCGGCATTACAGGGCCGAAGTCAGGACGCAAACCTTTTTGGGTTTGTGCCATCAGGGTAAATTGCGAGACTAATAATAATCCGCCTCCGGCTTGGCTAAGATTCCAACCCATTTTTCCTTGGTCATCATCAAAAAAACGGTATTTTAAAATCTTATCGATGAGCTTCTTACCTTTTTCAAAGTTATCTTCTTTGCCAATACCAATAAAAACTAAAATCCCTTTTTCGATTTGACCAGTAATCTCACCATCCACAACGACTTTTGCTTCAAGGACGCGTTGGAGTAAAGCACGCATAATTCAACCAAGTTTGATGTTTTTTAATTCAAATGAATTGTATCAAATTGGAAAAAAGAAAAGGGATAAAGTCGTCATCTATCCTCATAAGTCATTGATAAAAAAATAATTAATTGGGGTATATACTTTTGATCTAATAAAGCGATTGAAATAATAAAAATTAACCTTTTTACCAATTTTGTTAAAGAAGGTAATTTACGCGTGCAGGAAAGGTAAATTTGAGAGAGAAAACGATGTTTAAGCGTTCAATGTTGGTTGCAATGCTTGCAACTGCGACAGCAGCATCAGCTGCACCATTAACAAAAGATAACGGCGCACCAGTGGGTGATAACCAAAATTCAATCACTGCAGGTCCAAATGGTTCTGTATTATTACAAGATGTACAGTTGATTCAAAAACTTCAACGTTTCGGTCGTGAGCGTATCCCTGAGCGTGTTGTACACGCACGTGGTACGGGAGCTTATGGTGAATTCGTTGCAACTAAAGATTTATCAGATCTTACTATTGCTTCACTTTTCAAAGCAGGTACGAAAACTCCAGTATTCTTACGCTTCTCTACAGTAATTCATGGTAAGCATTCTCCAGAAACTTTACGTGACCCACATGGCTTCGCAATTAAGTTTTATACTCAAGAAGGTAACTGGGATTTAGTTGGTAACCAAACGCCTGTATTCTTCATTCGTGATGCGATCAAGTTCCCAGACTTCATCCACGCAATGAAACCAAGCCCAATTGACAACGTTCAAGACGCTAATCGCGTATTTGACTTCTTGTCTAGCCAGCCATGGGCAACAAATATGTTGACTTATGTATATGGTAACCAAGGTGTTCCTACGAGCTACCGTGAACAAGACGGTTTCGGTGTACATGCATTTAAATTGTACAACGACAAAGGCGAATATAAATACGTTAAATTTAACTTCCGTTCTAAGCAAGGTGTTAAAGGTCTAAACGTTAAAGAAGCTGCTGAATTACAAGGTAAAGACTTCAACCACTTAACGAAAGATCTTTATAAGAACATCAATGCGGGCAATTTCCCGAAATGGGATCTTTATATCCAAGTATTGGATCCTAAAGATTTGAATAGCTTCGATTTCGATCCACTTGATCCAACTAAAATCTGGCCTACTGATTTAGTACCAGAAACAAAAGTAGGTACGTTAACGCTTAACCGTATGCCTAAAAACTTCTTCCAAGAAACGGAACAAGTGGCAATGGCTCCGGGTAACTTAGTACCAGGTATCGAGCCATCAGAAGACCGTCTGTTACAAGGTCGTATCTTCTCTTACTCTGATACACAAATGTACCGTTTGGGTGCAAATCACCAGCAAATTCCAGTAAACCGTCCATTGGTAAATGTGAACAACAATAACCAAGATGGTTATATGAATGTTGGTGCAACTTCATCTAACGTGAACTATGAACCAAGCCGTATGGAGCCAAAACCATCGACTCCTAAAGCACGTGCTGTTGAAACTCCACTTTCTGGCACAGTTCAGCAACGTGGTGTGAAAGAGCAAAACTTTAAGCAAGCGGGTGATTTATACCGTTCATACTCTGCTAAAGAGAAATCTGACCTCATTATGAACTTAGCAGCTGATCTTGGTAACGTAAAAGATTCAGAAACTAAACACATCATGTTGTCTTATTTCTATAAAGCAGATGCGGATTACGGCACACGTATGACTAAAGCTGTAAACGGTAACTTAGCGACTGTTAAAGCGAAAGCGGCAGCTTTAAAAGACTAATCAAGATTAGTCCTTGAATTGGTGATTAGGGTCTAAGGTGTCACCTCAAAAAAGTCCTGTAAAACTCAATTCCTTTCCTGCAACCCTAGGGGAGTTTTACAGGCACTCGTTATCGAATTTAAACTCAGGTGAGGGAAGAATGAAAAATATTGTATATAGTTTATTAATCGCTTTACTGAGTTTAAGTTCAGTAATGCTTCACGCTCAAACGACGTCTGTCAGTAGCTCACAACAATCAGATCAGAAAGAAGTGATTGACTTATTTTTTGCAGCAGCGAAAACAGGAAACAAAGAAGTTATTCATGAATTTTTGAAACATGGGTTTCCAGTCAATATTAAAAACCATGCTGGTTTTACACCATTAATGATGGCGACCTACTATGGTCATCAAGATATTGTAACGACTCTATTGGAAAACGGCGCAGACCGCTGTGCTCGTGATAATAAGGGTAATACAGCTTTGATGGGTGCTATCTTTAAGCTTGAATGGTCGATTGCCAAACAATTACGCCAGGTCGATTGTGATGCTCAAGCAAAACAGACAGGACACAAGACCACAGAAGAATTCGCAAAAGTTATTGGGCAAGATAAAGCATTGAAAGCTTTGACTGAGTCATATAGTCAAGACAATACAAAAAAATAATCAGTTTAAGTTTTAGTAATTAGTCGAATAATCTTCGACAATTACTAAAACGAGCTATGAATCGCAACAAAATGTGCTTTAATGCAATAAGTTGCTAAAAACTGAAAAATAATATGTCTGCCATTATTCAATCCTTACTTGATACTGACTTGTATAAATTCACGATGTTACAAGTGGTATTACATCAATTTCCTCAAACGGATAGTGTCTATCAATTTCGTTGTCGTAACCTTGAAGATACAGCCTATCCACTCGTGAATATATTAGAGGAACTGAACGAACAGTTAGATTTACTGTGTCAGCTCAAATTTAAAGAAGATGAATTACAATATTTAAGAAGTTTACGCTTTATTAAAAGTGATTTTGTAGACTATTTAGAATTATTCCAACTTAAGCGCCGCTTTATTAAAGCCAGTATCGATGATCAAGGCCGTTTAGATATTCGTATCGAAGGACCTATGGTTCAAGCAATGATGTTTGAAATTTTCGTGCTTGCAATCGTCAATGAACTCTATTTTCGTCGTATTCGCGATAAGCAGGTATTGGCAGAAGGAGAGCGCCGTCTTAAAGCTAAAATTGAATTGTTGAAACACTATGAAAGTAGTCAACAACCGAATGATCCACCATTTCTTGTTTCCGATTTTGGAACACGCCGTCGCTATAGTTTTGACTGGCAGAAACATGTGGTGGAAGAGTTTAATAAGGCTGCACCACATATTTTTCGTGGCACAAGTAATGTTTTATTGGCAAAGCAGTTGGGTATTACACCCATTGGTACGATGGCACATGAATTTTTACAAGCTTTCCAAGCACTGGATGTTCGCTTACGTGATTTCCAAAAAGCTGCACTTGAAACTTGGGTGCAGGAATATCGCGGAGATTTAGGTATTGCACTGACAGATGTTGTTGGTATGGATGCATTCCTAAGAGACTTTGATTTGTATTTTGCCAAATTGTTTGATGGTCTACGACATGACAGTGGTGATCCATATGAGTGGGGCGATAAAGCCTACGCACATTATAAAAAATTAAAAATTGACAGCAAAACTAAAATGCTCACTTTCAGTGATGGTCTAAACTTAGAGAAGGCATGGGATTTGCATCAATATTTTAAAGATCGTTTCCAAGTCAGTTTCGGGATTGGTACTAACCTCACCAATGATATGGGACAAACTGCTTTGAATATTGTTTTAAAGTTAGTCGAATGCAATGGTCAATCGGTAGCTAAACTCTCTGATAGTCCAGGAAAAACGATGACTGATAATGATACCTTCCTCGCATATTTGCGTCAGGTATTTGATGTTGAGTCTCCTTAATCATAATTTCCCTTTTCTGATTTTTTGCTAATACCATGCAAAAAATCAGAATAATTTTGAAAAAGTCTTGTGCTAAGATTTGAACAAGGCCAATAGAACTATTCAATAAATATGACCACTAACGCTTTTGATTTCGGTCTGCTCATTGAAGCAGAACAACTTGTTCCTCATTTAGGAAGTGAAAAGTTACGTATTGTTGATTTGACCCGAAGTTCGGTCTATGAGCAATTACATATTCCGCATGCTATACATCTGAAGCCAAAATTTTTAGTGCGCCAAGAGGAACAAACTACGGGTTTATTGCCTGATGATGAAGGGCTTCAGCAGCTAGTCGAGATATTAAACATATCACCTGAGCATCATGTCGTGGTCTATGATGATGAAGGTGGGGCATGGGCTGGTCGACTGATCTGGAATCTACACTGTATGGGTTTTTATAACACCAGTTTATTAAATGGTGGTATTCATGCATGGTTAGGCGCCAACTATCCTACTTCTTCAGAAGTTGAAGAGGTTCAGCCAGTCACATGTCTTTTTCAAGTTAAGACATCCAATGTTGATCAACACCGTATTGATTATTCAACTTTAATAAAAAAAATTGAAAATAAAACTTGCCAAGTATGGGACTGCCGAACGGCTGAGGAGTATACCGGGCAACGTCTCGCGGCACGTCGTGGTGGACATATTCCAACGGCTAGACATTTTGAGTGGAGTACTGCACTTAATCGTCAAAATCATTTAAAATTGCACCCCTTAGAACGCACGCAACAACGTTTAGAACAATTGGGCTTTCAATTTGATCAGCCAGTCGTCGTATATTGTCAGTCTCATCACCGTTCAGGTTTAGCTTACATTATTGGTCGATTACTGGGTTGGGATATCCAAGCTTATGATGGTGCGTGGAGCGAGTGGGGCAACCGCCTCGACAGTCCAATCATTACTGGAGAGTCACCTGAGTGAGTCTGACAAATTTAAAAAAGAAACTATTTATTCAAGCGCAGCAAATCGTCCCGCAACAAAAACTCAGCCGTTTGGTGGGTAAAGTCGCAGCTAGTGAAAACCCAGTATTAAAGAATGTTGTCATTCAAGCATTTAAAGCAAAATATGGCATTGATATGTCAATTGCTGAGCAACAAAATGCCTTGAAATTTAAATCCTTTAATGAGTTTTTCACTCGCTCTTTGAAAACAGGCGTTCGTTTAATTGATCCTAATCCTAAAAGTGTCGTGTCACCTGCAGACGGTGCAATTTCACAATTAGGTAAAATCAATGAGGGCGATATTTTTCAGGCAAAAGGTCAAAGCTTTTCAGTTGAAAAGTTAATTGGTGATCCTCAATTGGCAGCACCATTCAAAAATGGTGAATTTGCAACAGTGTACTTATCACCGCGTGATTATCATCGTGTGCATATGCCTTATTCTGGTACATTGACTGAAACTTTATATATTCCAGGTGAATTATTTTCAGTCAACCAAACTACAGCTGAAAATATTCCGGGTTTGTTTGCACGTAATGAACGAATGGTATGTTTATTCGATACTGATATTGGTCGTATGGCTGTTGTTTTAGTTGGCGCAATGATTGTTGCTGGAATTGAAACTGTTGCGACAGGTAAAGTAAAACCAACAGGTCGCTTAGAGCTGGACCATCATGCGATGAAACTTGAAAAAGGTGATGAGCTCGGACGTTTTTATTTGGGTTCAACGGCTGTAGTTTTGTTTGAGAAAGATAAAATGCAATGGGACCAAGCATTTAAGGCGAACTCAACTGTAGTAATGGGTGAAGCGTTGGGTCATCTTATTTGAGTATATCTTTTGAATAAGAAAAGCGCCTAAGGCGCTTTTTTTATTCGTGCATTTTATACAAGCGTTCTTTGGGAAACACGGCAATAAATGTAGAGCCTTCGTTTTCTTTCGACTCGATTTCAATATGTGCGCCATGTTGCATAAGTACGTGCTTAACGATGGCAAGGCCTAAACCAGTACCACCTGTTTGACGACTGCGTGCACTATCCACACGATAAAAACGCTCAGTTAAACGCGGTAAGTGTTTTGGATCAATTCCAATACCAGTATCCTGAACAGAAAAATAGCCACGTTCTCCATCATCATGCCAGCCGATGGTGATGGTGCCACCTTTCGGGGTGTACTTTATGGCATTGGTAATTAAGTTGCTAAATGCACTCGCCAATTCCATATCTGAACCAATTAAGTCACAGTGGCTGTCTATATCAAGGTTAAGTGTATGACCATAATCAATATTGTAAGCTTGCGCATCATCAAACAGATGGTTCATTAAACTTGGCATTTCGATAATTTGATTTTTCGCAATTTGTTTTTCATTTTCTAAACGAGACAAAAGCAAAAGATCATTGACCAATGCATTCATGCGTTTAGTTTGCGATTGCATTTGTTCAAAGGCACGTTTCCAGCGCGGATTGATATCTTCTTGATCTGTGAATGTTTCGATATACCCACTTAACACTGTGAGTGGTGTTCTTAATTCATGTGAAATATTGTCAACAAAATCTGAACGCATTTGCTCGAGATTTTTCATACGGGTAATGTCGTGCGCAACTAAGAGGCGACTTTCATTGCCAAAGCGAGTCAGTTTAATTTGCGCATACTTATTATCATGGTTCACCAATTTAATTTTTACACCATCTGGTGCTTGATGGGTATTATGAAAATACTCAATAAAATCAGGTTGGCGAATAATCGTGAGCAGGTTACGGCCACGATCAACAGCTTGAATCCCAAATAGTTTTTCCGCAGCAGGATTCCACCATTCGATTTGATGGGAATCATCCGTAAGAATAATCGCTTCTGATAAAGCTACGAGAGAAGATTGAGTTCGATCGATCAGTCCAACCATTTCAGACTGAACAATACGTTCTTGGCGTTGAGCCCGATATACATTGAACAGTAATGCCCCCCAGATTCCATTTAAATTTGGTGGTACATCGTAAGGACGATTCGAAATCCAATCATTGACTAAATATAATGAGCGTAATTGGATACCAAAAAATATGAGACAGGCAATGCCTAAGCATATCCAAAGATAGCCAATCCCTAACCCGATACAGCCCGCAATAATCAGTAGAAATACCAGTAAACGTAAGTCTTGCTTGGCAAAAGTCCATAAACTGCTATATAGAAACTTTTGATGTTCACGTGCCAATTCTGGGACGGGGTAGGGTTCGTACATAAAATCTAAATTAACCTAAAGCAACATCAGCTCGTGTTGAAAAACGATAGCCAGTACCACGCACAGTTTGAACATAACGGTCTGCACCATAAGGTTCGAGCACCTTACGTAAGCGACGGATATGGACGTCGATGGTTCTGTCTTCAATATACACATTTCCACCCCATACCTGATCAAGTAATTGAGCACGGGTATAGGCACGTTCTGGATGAGTCATAAAGAATGCCAATAGACGATATTCTGTTGGCCCCATATCAAGAATATTTTGATTATAGCTGACACGTTGGCTTACTGGGTCAAGAATTAAGCCATTTGCATCAATGGTTTTTTCGCCATTTAACGCATTTGCACGTCTTAACACCGCTTTAATACGGGATACCAACTCACGTGTTGAAAATGGTTTTGTCATATAGTCATCTGCTCCAGCATCAAGACCTTGAACTTTATGGTCTTCTTCGCCACGCGCAGTCAACATAATGACTGGAATTTCTGAAAGTGTTTCATCACGCTTAAGGCGACGACACAAATCTACGCCACTCACGCCACCCGGTAACATCCAGTCGAGTAGGATAAGCGCTGGACGTTGATCAACAATCATTTGATGTGCTTGTTTCGCATCTTCTGCTTCCAAGCATTGAAAGCCTGCCATATCTAAAGAAGTATGGATCATTTCCCGAATTGGGAGCTCGTCGTCGACAATTAAAATGTAGTCATCTTTCACAACGCAATATCCTATGATGAACGGTGAACCGTTTTATATTTATGACAGGCTTATTACAAAGATTAATTATGACAGTATCATTGCAAGATGGAAATCGAAGTTAAATATAGCAATGTTTTGTGACAATTAGGCTGATATTTTGTCTCATTGATATTTATTAATCTAAAATTAAATCAATATCTTAAATTTACTTACGATTTGTCACAATTTCTTCATCTTAATTTGATGCTACTTTTTCATTAGATCATTCAATAGGGCGAGAAAAACGGTTTTACATGCCTGAACGACCTCAGCACGTGGAAGTTTAAAACCACCTACTACCCAGCGAACAGCAACTTGAGTGACATAGCCATTTAGACCAGTTGCAATCAAGGAGATCTCTTTTTCAGTGAGATGGGTATGTGGCATCATTAATGTGACAAAGGCATGAATCATTCGGTCGAAACGGCCCATTGTTTCTTGAATGGTTGCATGATTATGAAGTTCTTGGACGAGCATTGCATCAATATAAATAATCCGAGCGGTACGCGGATCATCTTCTAAAAAACTAAAGAACGCATTTAGACCTGCATCAATCATGTTTAGAGGCTCAGGAGAGGCTTTCATAATAGCTTGCATTAATGTTTGTTGAAGCTTCTCAATCAGTTCTAAAAAGATCGTTTGGAATAAGTTTTCACTTTTCTTAAAAGATTCATAAAAGTAACGTTCAGTTAATTTCGCTTGTGTGCAAATATCTTTAACGGTTACTGAGAAAAAACCATGAGTTCCATATGCTTCAATACCCGCTTCAATAAGTTTCTCACGGCGTGCTTGTTTGCGTTCAGTTAAGGACATCCCTTTAAATTGACGCTCTTTTGCGGGAGGCTTTTCAATCGCTTGCTCGTGTTCTGATGGAGTGAGGTTCTCTGGGTTCATAGCAATTCGAGTCTTTTTATAAAAGTGTTATGCTGCGGTCAGTATAGAGTACTGATCAGCTAAAGATACTAAATTGGCCTATAGTAACAATAAAAATGGTCGATAGTTACATTGACAATAATAATTGTCAAAATTATAGTGAACATGAATGACCCAGATCAACGCTGTGGTGCATAAAAATCAAAAAAAGGATTCACAATGAAAAATTTTAAAAACAAAGTGGCTGCAATCACAGGTGCAGGTTCTGGTATTGGTCAACAACTTGCAGTGTTACTGGCTAAGCAAGGTTGTCATTTGTCTTTAAGTGACGTAAATGAAAAGGGCTTAGCAGAAACAGTTGAACTGACGAAGAATGCAAATGTACGAGTCACAACCAAGAAAGTAGATGTTGCGAATCGTGACGAAGTTAAAGCATGGGCGGCTGAAACTGTACAGAATCATGGTTCAGTGAACATGATTTTCAACAATGCTGGGGTGGCATTGGGTTCGACCGTTGAAGGCGCAACATACGAAGAGTTGGAATGGATTGTTAATATTAACTTTTGGGGTGTCGTGTACGGCACTAAAGAATTTTTACCGTATATTAAAAAAACAGGTGATGGACACATTATCAACATTTCAAGTTTATTCGGTTTAACTGCGCAACCCACTCAGTCTGCTTATAATGCAACTAAATTTGCTGTACGTGGTTTCACTGAATCTCTTCGTCAAGAGCTAGATATTGAAAATGTGGGTGTGAGCGCGCTGTGCGTACATCCAGGTGGCATTCGTACCAATATTGCGAAAGCTGCAAAAATGAATGACAGTTTAAAATCTTTGGGCATGAATCCACAGAAATCTGCACAGACATTTGATAAGTTATTACGTTGTCCACCTGAAGAAGCAGCGCGTCAAATTCTAGAAGCAGTACAAAAAGATCGCCGTCGTTTACTGATTGGCAACGATGCGAAAGTGATTGATTTGATGCAACGTGTGATGCCAACGGGCTATCAAAAAGTGACTGCATTTGCGACTAAAATGAGTAAACGTTTCGATTCTAAATAATCGTTAAAAAAACCCGCGTCATGCGGGTTTTTTATTTTCCTGATTTCTAATTTAAATCAGTACTTGGACAGTTTTCTTTTTCCAAACAAATTGATAATACAAACCTTGCATCACACATAAGCAAACGAAAGCCAAAGCATAGGCGTACCAGATTCCCGCCAGCCCCCACCATGCGCTAAATAGATAAGCTGCTGGGAGTTCTATACAAAGTATGGCCACTATATTGATGATCATTGGCATAGTGACAGTGCCACTTGCACGCATAATTGAGGCGAAAATAGCACTCGCGCCAAAAAATAAAATTGACCACAGCACAATAAACAATAATTGTTGCCCGAGTATCACAACTTTATCATCTGTAATAAATAATGCCATGAGATATTTTGAGAACAAATAAGCCAAGATTACGAGCCCGCCTGTAAAGACAAAATTCATGCCCAGTGCTGTTTTAGTTACACGTGATAAAGAATCCGCTTTACCTGCACCAATCGCTTGAGCCCCAAAAATAGAAGCGGCAATTGCGATAGACAGAGCAGGGAATTGGATATAGTTCAAAACCTGATTGACTGCGCCATAAGCAGCTGTTGCTTCTGAACCATAGCGATTGACCAAGCCGACAATGACTAAACCTGCCACAGAAGTCGTGACCATTTGAATGCCAGTAGGAACGCCAAGCCTGAGAATAATTTTGCTTAGTTCAGGATTGTGGCGTACATGTTTACACATTGCTAAATCTGGACGTAATGGATGATTTTTTTTATTTAAATAAACGTACAGAAAAATAAGCACGGCCAGATAACCCACAATCGTGGCGATGGCAGGTGCAATGATACCCAATTGAGGAAATCCAAAATATCCAGCGATGAGAACAGGGGTAATAAAGAGCCCAATTAAACTGGTCATTCCCAAAGCGATGAGAGGTGTAATGCTATCACCGACACCACGTAAGATAGAGGTATAAATAATATAAATAAAAAGGAGTGGGCTACCTGCTAACATCCATTGAACATAAGGCAAAGATAAATGCATGACACTTGGGTCTGTGCCCAAGGCCTCAAGAATGTGGCGTGCAGATAGAACACCTAAAATGGCAATAATCGTCCCGCCGATCAATGTCATAAAAATAGTAGAGCCGACAACCGCTCTTACTTTTTCTAAATTTTGTGCTCCCCACGCTTGACCAACCAATACCGTCGAGCCAGCCGAAAGCCCAATTACAAAAGCCAAGAGACAGAACAAAATAGGGAAGAAGACGGAAACAGCAGCAATTGCTTGAACGCCCATCATTTGCCCGACGAAGATCGTATTAATTGTGCCGGATAAATTTTGCAGGATATTGGTTGCAATCAGCGGAACTAAAAAAACTAAAAAAACTTTCCAGAAACCAGGTTCATCAATCGGCCGTAAGGTTCTCGCCATATATAAGTCTTATCCATTATTGTTTTCTATATCAACGGATTGACCTTAGCACCTTATCATTCAAATTGCTTTAGTAATAAAGTAATCCGTCTCGTCTCTTTTCGTTATTGTGATTGAACCTTCGTTAAAATTTCTCCTGCAAGATGCAAGGTTTCCTCTCGTTTTGCAAAACAGACCCGAATGAGCTTCAGATCTTGAGGTGGCTGTTGATAAAACACTGATATAGGAATCGCTACCAGTTTGTGTTGTTCTGCAAGATATTGGCACATTTCTATATCTGTGAGCTCAGGTCTTAGTGTACTGAAATCTAAGTTTTGAAAATAAGTTCCTGGTGACGGCACATATTGAAATTTTGAATGTTGAATTCCATGGATGAATAAGTCACGTTTAGCTTGATAAAAATTGGGGAGATCTAAAATATGTTCAGGATGTTGTTCGATGAATTGATTAAGCGCGATTTGAATCGGATGGACACCACAGAAATTGGCAAATTGATAAATTTGACGAAATACTTTCATCAGTGCCTGAGGTGCAACGCAATATCCAGTTTTCCAACCAGTAACATGAAACGTTTTTCCGAATGAACCAATCACAAAACTACGATCTCGAAGTTCAGGAAAACTAAGCGCAGAATAATGTTGTTGACCATCAAACACTAAATGTTCATAGACCTCGTCAGATAGTACACAAATGTTTTTATCCTGAATCAACTCGATCAGTTGTTGCCAATCTTGCTTGGACCAAATTGCACCTGAGGGATTATGTGGTGTATTTACAATGATTAATCGCGTTCGTTCATTTATTCGATCTTTCACCACATTCCAGTCAACATGGAAGTCTGGATGTACCAAGTTGATATGGATCGCTTGCGCCCCAGCGAGTTTCACTGCAGGTGCATAACTATCATAAGCAGGATCGAAAATAATTACTTCATCTCCAGCATTTACAACAGCTTGAATCGCACACAAAATTGCAGTCGTTGCACCAGGTGTAATGGTGATTTCGCTGATCGGGTCTAAATCGACTTGGTCTCGTTGGCAGAATTGGGCTGCAATTTTTTGTCTTAAACTCAGCAGACCGTCACCAGGTGGATATTGGTTATAGCCTTGTTGTGTGGCTTGAGCTAAAGCTGCAATTAATTCAGGAGGAGGTGGAAAATCAGGAAAACCTTGAGAAAGATTTAACGCGTTCAACTTTTGGGCGAGTGCTGACATCACGCTAAAAATAGTGACACCTAAGTCTGGTAATTTAGATTCAATTTTAATCATGCTGGATAGTAATATTTAGCCCGTTTCTTCGTAGTTTAGCAGTTGAAATGCCTGCACTAAATACAAATATCTGCGACATATTCGTTTTAATTTTCATAAGATTCTAATGATCTTCAATTAAGTTTAAAACCTTAGATGATCTATGTGATCTCATGTTAAAAATGATTGATCTGACTTTGTTTCATTTCATTTTTTAACCAATTTAAAAAAATAATCTTCCGAGGATCTTCAATAAATCTAGTATGGGACAGTAGATAATAGGCAGAACCATCCTGAAGAATTGGTGTTATTTTTTTTACAGACTTGAGCTCTAATTCTTTTTCAATCATGTAGATAGAAATGATCGTCTTTCCTAGGCCAGCCAAGCAGCCTTCTAAACATAAGTAAAAATGCTCTAATTCTATTTTGGAATGTTTCTTCAGAATATCTTTGAGTTCATCCAATTGGTGTAATTTTTTTGAAAAATAAGGGCGTGATTTAGAAATTAACAATTCTTTGGTTTTAGGGTGGTGAGATGCTTGGACTGCCACAATATATTCATCGCCAATTTTCTCACTAAACAGATGCGATCCCCATTCAAAATCATTTCTTCGTATTGCGATATCGATATTATCTTTTTCAAAGTCGACTACACCACCACCTGTGAGCAAAACCACTTCAAAATCATGTCCAAGTTTTTTAAATTCAACAAGTCGTGGAATTAACCACTTCATCGAAATGGTTGGTTCACAGGACAGTACCAATTGTTTGTTTTCAGTTTTATTTTGAGTTAGTCCAATTAAACAATCATCCAATTGATTGAAAATATTCTGAGCGCAATGAAAAAGAGTTTCTCCTTCTTTGGTGAGTATCAAGGTTTTATTTCGTCGTTCAAATAATGTGATATTTAATATTTCTTCGAGATTGTAAATTTGCTTACTGACGGCACTTTGCGTAACAAATAATTTCTTTGCTGCAATCGTGACACTGCTGTATTTAGCGACAAAATAAAAAAACTTCAGTGAATTCAAAGATATTTTTTCTATCATTCCAAAAACTCATATATTTTTAGTCGATTTTATTGATTTTATTTTTTTAACTTTTGTTCAAAATGAAGATTACCAAAAGCAAAATAAAGCTAATACAATGGAAAATATATTAAAATTCAGTCCATTTAACAAGCAGCATCTCCATGAATACACATATTCAAAAGAGATAATCAAAAAGGGTTATGCGTTTATTGATTTAAATACATTCCAAGAAATACAGAAAAATAATAATTTTCACGATGTTAATGAGCAAGATGTCAGTGATTTTATAGACAGTTGGAACGCTCTAGATTTAGATCAATTTATGTCGGATAAAGGTAAATATCGAACAAGAAAACATGCAACTTTTACTATTAATGATAAGCATAAAATTTTACTGAAAAATTCTTATATTCCTCATTTTCAGACGATTGAATACAACACTTTGAATGGTGGAATTGCGAGATATTTTTCAGAGATTGATAAAAATACAATTGAAAATCCAATTTTTAGAAATTTACTACAATTCGCATATCTCACCTTTTCAGAAATTGAAACTGAAAATTGGTTTATCGAAGCGCATCAATTTCGCATTGAAGCAAAATTTAACGATAGTGGTAAGCCAACCCCTGAGGGGATACATCGAGATGGGGTGGATTTCGTTTTAATGGCCATGATCAACCGTCAAAATGTTCAGGGTGGAATGACCCGAATTTATGACTTAAATAAGAATTTGAAAGCAGAATTTATGCTTGAAAATTTTTTAGATATCGCACTTGTGGATGATCATCAGGTCTATCACAGCGTAACGGAAATCAAAGTCAATGATTTTACGTTGGGTGATACTGGATTAAGAGATGTATTAGTGATCACGTTTAAAAAGGCATAATGAATGGGTGAGTTTATAGCAGTTATTCTCATCACCATACTCGCTGTTGTGAGTCCTGGTGCTGATTTTGCTATCGTGACAAAAAACAGTTACTTATATGGTAGAAGGATAGGTGTTCTCACTTCACTGGGAATTTCTTTAGGTGTTTTGATTCATGTGACTTATACGCTTATTGCTGTCGCATTTGTCATGGCGTATACACCTCAAATTCTAAATATTGTGAAGTATATTGGAGCCATCTATCTCATCTATATCGGTTATAAAACTTTTGTACAAAGTCCGGTTGTCGAGACGTCATCAACTGCTGCAATTAATCCTTTTCAAGCAGTGAAATATGGCTTTTTCACCAATGCACTTAATCCTAAAACGACTTTATTTGTGATTAGTACATACACTCAGATCATCAGTGTGAGTACGCCGAAAGCGATTCTGGTCGGTTATGGGCTATTTATGTCTTTTGCTCATTTTTTATGGTTTGGATTGGTGGCTTTGCTTTTTTCATCGATTGTTTTAAGACAGAAAATGTTAGCTAAGCAAGTACAGATTAACAGAGTGATTGGAACTGTATTATGTCTGCTAGGGATAGCACTTCTGTTTGCTAAATTTCAATAATAGGGTAGCAATATGAAAAAGATGGCTTTTATCGATATGGAAGGTGTTCTTGTCCCTGAAATATGGAAACACTTTTCAAATGTATACAATATCCCAGAGTTGGCGATTACAACTCGAGAAGTTGCAGACTATAAGTCTCTGATGGAATTCAGAATTAATTTACTGAAAGAAAATAAAATTCCTTTAAAACAATTAATCGATGACATTAAAGAACTGGATGTCATTCCAGATGCTAAGGAGTTTTTAGAATATTTGCAAAAGGCTGAAAATTTTGAAGTTAACATTATTTCAGATTGCTTTTATGAGTTTTTATTTCCCTTTTTTGAAAAATTAAATCTTCCTGTTAAAAATACATATTGTCATCACTTAGAAATTGGACCAGATGGATTTATAGAAAATGTTCTGTATACACGAGATAAAGGGAAACATGAAATTATTGTAAAGTTCCAAAAAGAAAACGTTTCAATGACCAATAGTATTGCGATCGGTGATGCATTCAATGATTTTTCGATGTTGCATTTAGTTGATTATGGTTTTTTATTTCAACCCTCAGAAGACGTGAGAAAGAACTCCCCAGCTTATTTTTGTAAAGTAGACTCTTATCAAGATATTATTTCACATTTAAATCGTAAAAAAATTATGTAACCTTATAATATTATTATGGTTTATATAAGATGAAGCAGATAGGAATGACTCTAGTGATAGCTTAGTTCTTTAAATGGATTAAGAATAATAAATACAGCCCATTCATGCACAAATGGGCTTTTTGATGACGTCAATTCACAATGAATTCAATTTTAGTCAGCGACCAAATTTAAATTTCATTTCTAAGTTAAATCAAAAATTCAACTGCTGCTCGGATGATCCCTAACACTAAACCGATAAATGCACCAACGACAACACCGTTGACGCGAATCATATGTAAGTCACCACCGACTTCATTTTCAATTTTATCAATCATTTCTCGTGAGTCCCATTCGTGAATGCGTTCACTGATAAATAAAATGACTTTTTCGCTGTATTGATCACTGAGATTGACTGCCATTGAACTCATTTTTTCATTTAATAATTGGCGTAATGCAGGATTGGAAATGATGTTTTGACCGACTTGTTGAATCGCAACACGTAAATTTTCAGCTATACCTGAATCTGCTTTCTCCAAATCTTCACGAATGGCATTGCACAGAATGACGACGGCACCAGTAATAAAATTTAAAACTTGAGGACTATCTAACAATGCATTTTTAGTTTCATTTAATTTAAGACTCGCCTGACTTTCAGGATTTGCCAGTTCAGTCATTAAATGCTGTGCAATACTCTCAATTTTTTGACGCCATGGATGCTCTGGATCTGCCAACATTGACTCGACACGCTCTATTAAAGAGTCAATCGTTCTTTGTTGAACATCGATACCGATCCAACTTGCGCCTTTGGCTAAACGCCACACTCCGAGTTCTTTAAATAGGGTGCGGGTTAGCTCCCGAGTTTGTTCAGGATGTGAAGTCACCCAACCGTGCGCAACATCGAGACCACGTTGTAAAACATCTTGGTGGAAGTCATTTTCTAATACGGCACGAATCATTTCACTGGCCAGGGTATTGATTTGAGTGTTCTTTACCCATTGCACACTGTTAGTTTGAATAAACCTACCGACTTGTTCTTGTCCAACAAACTCAAAAACTTTAGGCACTGTCTGTTGAATCACTTGAGTCACTTGACGATTGTTATCTGGATTGGCTAGCCATTGTCCTACTGCCAAACTCACATCTGTTTGACTCAAGCTTTTTGCCACAATCTGTGGCGATAGGAAGTTTTCTTGAACAAAACGTCCCATGGATTCTGCAATACGCGCTTTGTTACGTGGAATAATTTCGGTGTGATCTTTTAAAAACTTAGGAATAGGGATACGGCCGAATGGGTTCCGAAACAAAACCGTAATGGCATACCAATCTGCTAAACCACCAACCACACCTGCTTCAGCAGACAACATTAAAATATGAATAAGCCAAACATATTCTGGAAAAATTTTGGCAGCCACCATGAGCGATATCCAAGCCAATACAGCGACAACCAGTGCGATCATGGCAAACCGTTTGCTTCGATCCAGACTAGGGGTAGTCATTGTTGGTGATGCACTCATGCATAATTCCTATGTAAGCTGTTGTATTAATATTATTTTATTGTGATTGAGAAGGCTGTGTTTGTACAGGCAGTACGTCGCCTGTAGCACTTAAACCATATTTAGACCCTAAGGCCTGTAAAATTAAACGTGCATCAAAAGCATCTTGAGGTGCTGTTTTTTGATCTTTAAAACAGGTGATGGTATAGGCTACTTGAACTGGTTCTAAACTGACCACCTGTGGCACATCATAAAAAGGATCAAAGAACATAGGATGTCTACGATATCCATAACCATACGGGTAAGGATTGGAATAAACCACAGCTTGACGAGGTGGTTGTTGTGTGCGATTGCTTGGATCATCTTGGACTTTAAAAAAATGAAAGCCCTGTTTGACCGTTGTTTGTGCAGCTTTAAGTAAGGTTATTTCTTCAGCTGTACCATAGCTCATGTTAGATGAGCCTTGAAAACTAATACGATACGTTGATTGGTTCAAGGGAATAGTTGCGAATTGCCCAAGCTGATCAAATGTACGCGGTTTACTTGGCGTCGTGACACAACCAGACAGCAAGAGCATGCCAGATAATCCCAAAATCATGCATAAGTTTTTCATTTCGCTCTCCTGAAGTCTGTTGTGTCAATATCAATTTAGAAGCTACTGTTTGGCTGTTTTAAGAATTCTATTTCCTCAGGCGTAGAGAGACGATTTAAAATTTCATTACGATGAGGATAGCGGCCGAAACGTTCAATGATGACTTGATGCTTTTTCTCAAAGTCTAAATTTACAGGGTTGCCTAATGCCTCAAACAAACGAAGCGCTTGAGTGTGAATGATTTTTGATTCGCTATGCATGAAAGGCATATATAAAAAGCTACGTTGTTCAGGTTCCAGTTCGAGATCTAAACCAAGACGAACCGCTTCTTGAGCTAGCCCAAGTGCTAATGGATCTTGGGCAAAAGATTCAGCTTTGCCACGATAAACATTACGAGAAAATTGATCCAAGACAATGATTTCTGCTAAGCGTCCTAAAGCAGTTTCCCGCCATGTCCATAGTTCGCCTGCGGCAGCTTGTTGGATGGTGTGACCAAATTGCGCTTGAATAAGTTGATCGAAAGCATAGCTTTTCGCAAACCAATGCGGTTGAGTTTCAGCACTGAACCAAAAATCTATAACGTTGTGATAATTCATATTCTTTACAGTTTGTTAGCATTTATTCTGCAATAAAATCACAAATTTCAGATGTCTTAAAGACTAAGATTGTGTTAAAAATTTGCCAAAATAAAAGGTTTATCCAACTGAAATGTATATGCAAACTGCATTTGGGAATATAAATCACGGTATACTTGATATAAATCAATAATTTTTTATCTCAGTCGTTCTTCTAGATAAGCGAGTAAGTAATGAGTCAACCCGAAGCGCTCTCTGAAACAATTTTACCAAATTGGGTGGATTCGACGGTGTTTAAAGGTATGTTACGAGGCATTGAGCGCGAAAGCCTAAGGATGCAAAGTGATGGCTTTATCTCCAAGAAAGATCATCCTAAGGGTTTAGGCTCTGCGTTAACTCATCCTCATATTACGACAGATTATTCTGAAGCCTTACTTGAGTTTATTACGCCTCCTCAATCTTCAATTTCTGAAGCATTAAGCTACTTAGAAGATATTCATGCTTTCACCCATCGACACCTAGAAGATGGTGAAAAGCTATGGCCAATGTCGATGCCATGTATGTTGGATGATGAAGAAGAAAGCATTCGTCTTGCGCAATATGGCTCATCCAATATCGGTAAATTCAAAACTTTATACCGCCGTGGTTTAGGTGTACGTTATGGTCGTCGTATGCAGACGATTTCAGGTGTACATTACAATGTTTCATTCCCTGATGCGTTGTTTGAGCAGTTGCAAGCAAACGAGCAAGATGAAGCTTTAAAACAGCTCAGTTTGCAGGATTATCGCAGCCATCGATATTTCGCTTTAATTCGAAATTTCATTCGTTTAACCCCATTGGTTATGTTCCTGATAGGTGCAAGCCCATCAGTCTGTCGTTGTTTTATGACGGGTCGTGAACATCATTTATTGCCTTTAATTAAGGGAACATTGTATTTGCCATATGCCACTGCATTGCGTATGGGGCGCTTTGGATATCAAAACTCGGCGCAGAAAGAGTTAGGTATTCATTACAATGATTTGAAAGGATATTTAGCAGGTTTACAAAAGGCGGTGAAAACATCTTATGCTGCTTTCAGTCGTTTGGGATTAGATGACGAAGCGGGTGAGCCGATCCAAATTAATGATCACGTACTGCAAATTGAAAACGAGTACTATAGTCTTGTACGTCCTAAACAAGTACCACAGTCTGGTGAAACACCATCTGATGCATTAGCAAACCGTGGGGTAGGGTATGTTGAATTACGCGCAGTAGATGTGAATCCATACAGCCCAATTGGTATCAATGAAGATACTGCAGGCTTCCTAGAGGTATTAGCGCTTTATTGTTTATTAAAAGACAGTCCTGAGCTGCTAGATGATGAACTTGAAGTGATTGAACAAAACCAGCAAGAAGTTGTGAATCGTGGGCGTGCCCCAAATGCTGCCATTGTTGAAAATGGTCAATCAATTGAAATTGAGACATGGGCAAATCAATATCTCAAACAGATGCAGCCTTTAGCAGAAACGTTAGATAAAGCTCACTCGACCTCGTTGTATTCTGATGCAATGCAAATTATGCAATCACGAGTAGATGAAGTGGATGAAACCTTCTCTGCGAAAATAGTAGAAGATACACTAAAACATAGTGGTACTTGGAGCTTAGGTAGTGTGCTCGCGCATCAACATGCTGATCATTATCAAAATTATGTGTTATCTCAGGATAAAGTCACCTATTTTGAACAACTTACAGTGCAATCACTTGAGCAGCAACAACAGTTGGAAGCAGAGTCTAGTTTAAGCTTTAAAGAATATCTAAAAGCATATCGATAAAAATATTGAGGAAAGTATATGCAGTGGCAAAATTATCGCATGGTGAGTGGTCTGTTGTTTGTAGCCAGTGTGATTGGAATGGCCTTCGCGTTGTATCTCGAACATGTCCAAGGACTTGAGCCTTGTCCATTGTGTGTATTTCAACGGTTAGGTCTGATCGGACTGGGACTGATTTCTTTTATTGCGGTTCTACACAATCCCGTCCGTAATGGTTTAAAACGAGCATATGCTTTCCTAGGGACATTATCGATTTTATGGTCAGCGGGTGTTGCTGCACGTCATGTCTGGCTGCAGAGTTTACCTCCAGATAAAGTGCCAAGTTGTGGGCCTGGTTTAGATTATTTGGTAGATGCTTTGCCGCTTAAAACAGTGCTTCAACAAGTGCTGTCAGGATCAGGCGAATGTGCGGTAGTAGACTGGACTTTCCTAGGTCAGTCTTTACCTGTGTGGTCTTTGGTATTTTTTAGTATTTTGCTGATCATCTCGATTTGGCAGTTATTCAGAAAGTATCCTGCTTAAAATAAAAAAGCCAACTAATAGTTGGCTTTTTTATTGAAGATGGTCAGGTTTCTACGATTCCTTCCATGCTTTCTAATTTGATTAAATATTTACGGATTTGCTCTTCAGCTAATTCATCGTGATGTGGATAGAACCATTTAACGATTTGCTCAGCAACACTGGAATGGTATTGAATTTCCATATGATTGAGCCCGTAGAACACCGCTTTATGTGATTCTGGCAATTTCAGTTGGAATCGCGGATTTGGATGCTCACCCAAAGCACTTTGCACACTCACTAAGTAATCGCCAATGACTTTGAGTGTACGATTTTTACGATTTTCAAACTCAATTGTTCCAGCTACTAGGAATGTATTGATATGTGAAGGCAGCGGTGCAGGTTTACGATTATCATCCATCATGCCAATACGAGCGTGATTGTGTTCCCAGTCATCATCACGGACACTACCATGGCGTAAATCCAAAATACCATCACTGCGAATATTCACAATGTGGCTGGCTAACTTGATGACGGGAAAGTGTCCAATTTTTTCTTGAACGGCAAAGCCAATACGTTCTAGAACTGCACCATGATGTGGAGAACCTAAGCAGACCAAATTCTCTGCCATGTGAAACCATTGATGGAGATTTTGTTTACCATAAAACAAAGCACTTCGAGAAACCAAACCACCCATACTGTGACCGATTAAATCAAGGCTGGTGATACGTGGATTGCGCTTTACCAAGTCTTCAAGCATATTGGCCAACGAACGACCATTCGCTGAAATTCTGCGACCAGTGTTGTAATGCAAATAAAGCATGGTGTTGTTGTCGCGTTGTGCAAGCAGTTTTTCACCAATACCGCCATAGTTGCGATTGGTCCAATCAAGATGATTCATGCACAGACCATGGCAAAAGATCACGACACGACCTGACAGGTCACCCTGTTGTAACTCTCCATAGTGATCATACAGATTACTGGTAATCGCCAACGGATTTTGATTTTTGAGTAAATAGTCGCCAATCACGCCATTAAGAGCACTGACCAAAAAAATCATTTTTGGCGTGAGGGGTTTATCATGGAGTTTCGGAAATTGATCAATGATTTTGCGCAGGGCTGGTGCGACCAAATAATTTCCGTAATTTAGAAGCGTGTCATATGAAAATTTATATAACTTTCGAACGTAGGTTTTCTTTTGAAATTCTTTTGATGTTTTTTTACTTAAACCAAATACGGTTAAGAGCACTTCACGTTGAAGTGATTGAATGAGATTTTGAACAGCAAGGTTAATTGGAGTGCTGACCAGTTGTGCCAAACCTTCAAGCACATCGGCCTGACTCGGAGGAGATCGATCCCATTTACAATAGGTTTCATGTAGTGGCGTTAAACTCGGCATCTAGTCTTATCCTGATAGTGCATGATCATCTAAAGACACTTTATTTTTAGCAATGATCACTGTATAAAATTCCTTGTATTTATCTTATGTTGTTCATCCCGAACAATTTTTAAGATAACTTTGATTTCAGATCGGCTCTAATTTTTTTGTCTGACAATATTTGTTATCGTACAAAAGAGAAACAAATATGTGATATGATTCACAATAAAAATTAGAACAATTTTGAGGAAAATGCAATTAATCAGTTCATGAATATTATCTATCTACATGGATTTCAAAGTAGTCCTTTTTCGATTAAAGGGCAACTGATTCGTCAGTATTTTGAAAGACATGAACATGTACAAGTGCATTTGCCCGATTTAAATATGCCGCCTGATCAGGTCATTACTTCGATTTCGACACTCATCGAGTCTATGTCAAATGTCGTTTTGATTGGGAGCAGTTTAGGTGGATTTTATGCGACGCAGCTTGCCGCGAAACATGGAGTCGCAGCTGTACTGATTAATCCCGCTATGCAACCATGGAAATTATTTAGAAACTTGTTTTCAACGGCGCAGTTTCCTTATCCAGTCACTGCGAATTGGTCGTTAGATGAAGCTCAGCTTGATCAATTGGAGCATATGGCAGTTCCGTTTGTGCAAGATGCAGACAAAATCTTGGTCTTGTTACAACAAGGTGATGAAGTTTTGGATTATCGTGAAGCGGAACGTTATTATAATTGCGATGGTCATCAAGCGTTCCTCATTACAGAAACATATGGCAATCACGCGATGGATGATTTCGCGGATAAAATACCCTTGGTATATCAGTTTTTAGCTGACAGCTTAAAATAAGGAAACAATTCAACGTGTCTCAATATACGGCCCAATCCCTTGAAGTCTTATCTGGTTTAGATCCTGTACGCCGTCGTCCAGGCATGTATACCGATACCACACGTCCAAACCATTTGGCGCAAGAGGTCATTGATAATGCGGTCGATGAAGCATTGGCAGGACACGCGAATAAAATTACAGTGACTGTGTATAAAGATGGTTCATTGTCAGTAGAAGATAACGGGCGTGGTATGCCAGTTGATATTCATCCTGAATATGGTCAAAGCGGCATTGAAATCATTCTGACTAAACTGCATGCAGGCGGGAAATTCAGCACAGATAATTATCAATTCTCTGGTGGTTTGCACGGGGTTGGTATTTCTGTTGTAAATGCGCTTTCCACACGTGTGGAAGTCCAAGTTCAGCGCCAAGGTAATTTGTACAAAATGGCCTTTGAGCAAGGTGAAGCAACGGCACCACTTGAAGTTCTGGAAGGTGAAGCACCTAAACGTGCATCGGGTACCTCAGTTCACTTTTGGCCTGAAGCGAAATATTTTGATTCACCTAAATTTGCATTAAAGGCACTTAAACACAATTTAAAAGCGAAGGCGGTATTAGCTGCTGGCTTACAAATCAATTATGTTGATGAAATTAACGACGAAAAGATCACTTGGCAGTTTGAAAATGGTCTCGTCGATTATTTGATGGATGAGTTGGAAGATCGTGAAATCATCCCTATGCCTGCATTTGTCGCTACAGGTGACGCGGAACGTGCCAGTGCGGAGTTTGCGATTTGTTGGAATGTTGAAGGCGGAGAGAGCATTCAAGAATCTTATGTGAACTTGATTCCAACGGCGCAAGGTGGCACACATGTGAATGGTCTTCGTTCAGGTGTGACGGATGCGATCCGTGAGTTCTGTGAGTTACGTAATCTCTTACCACGTAATATGAAGCTTTCAGCGGAAGATGTATGGGATGGCGTGAACTATATTCTGTCTTTGAAATTTCAAGAGCCACAATTTTCAGGTCAAACCAAAGAGCGTCTTTCAAGTCGTGAAGCCTCTGCGATTGTGCAGAACATCGCAAAAGATGCTTTTGCCTTATGGTTGAATCAAAACTCTGAAATTGCAATGCAATTGGCTGAAATGGCGATTTCAAAAGCGGGACGTCGTTTAAAAGCAGCGAAGAAAGTTGAGCGCAAAAAAATCGTTTCAGGTCCCACTTTACCAGGCAAATTATCTGATTGTGTGGGACATAGTTTGGAAGAGTCAGAACTATTTATTGTGGAAGGTGATTCTGCTGGAGGATCTGCCAAACAGGCGCGTGATAAGAATTTCCAAGCGATTATGCCGATCCGCGGAAAAATTTTAAACACTTGGGAAGTCTCTTCAGATGAAGTACTTGCTTCTCAAGAGGTTCATAATATTGCAATCGCAATAGGAGTCGATCCGGGTTCTGATGATTTGTCTGAACTTCGCTATGGCAAGATCTGTATTCTTGCCGATGCAGACTCAGATGGATTACATATTGCGACTTTACTATGTGCATTATTTGTGAAGCACTTCCCAAGTCTAGTTGAAGCAGGGCACTTATTTGTTGCGATGCCACCTTTATTCCGTATTGATGACGGTAAAGATGTGCATTACGCGCTTGATGAAGCAGAATTAGAAGGCATATTGAAAAAAGCCAAAACTAAATCCCCACAAATCACACGATTTAAAGGTTTGGGTGAGATGAATGCAAGTCAGCTCCGTGAAACAACATTGGATCCCAATACTCGTCGTTTGGTGCAACTAGATTTGGATGATGTGCATTTTACTTCAGGTTTATTAGATAAATTATTAGCCAAGAAACGCGCAAGTGATCGTAAAGAATGGTTGGAACAAAAAGGCAACTTAGCTGAATTAGTCGTTTAATTGTCCGTAGACACGAGCATTAAAGCCCGCATCTGCGGGCTTTTTTATACTTCACAGAGTGAACAATTCACACCACGACAATTGTGTAGCACTGAACTGCGTGAACTATTTTTATTGGTACCTGGACCGCCGACTAAAGGTCCTGCAAGTTGTTCTGCGCCTGACCCTGGGCGCCATTTGGTCTTCATGTTGATTTGTTGTCTGCCAGTTATCATCGGTTTTGCTAAGGTTTGTTGTTGGCAGTATTTACATTCGATGGTGTCAGTTGCAATCCTAGAAATAGGCACACGTTGTTCAAAAATTCCTTCGCAGTGATCACAGCGGAAATCGTATAATGGCATGGTCGTGCTCCTACTTATTTTTAAGCATGCGCATGTTTAAAAGTTAAAAAGGAGGTAGCTCGCATGCTTACTCAAGCTACCCCGTAAAATGGTGAAACCTGTAACAACAATAATGCGCTAATTAGCGTTTATGCCCCCAAAATTTATCGTCATTTAAAGCACCTTGCGGCAAGATATTTTGTTCAAAAATAGAGGTTGGGAGTGAGACGGTACATGCACAGTTTGGAATATCTACAATACCTCCGATACGACCTTCAACCGGTGCAGCGGTAAGTAACATGTAGGCTTGTGACCCAGTAAAGCCAAAGTTTTCAAGATACTTAATGGCTTTTAAACATGCTTGGCGGTAAGCCACTGTCGCATCGAGATAGTGATTTACACCATCTTCAACACTGATCCCTTCGAAAGTCAGCCATTGATCATAATTTGGACGCACATTGCTTGGAACAAAGATAGGTGAATCAATATTGTATTTTTCCATCCCACCTTTGATTAAATCGAAACCGACACGTGTAACGCCATCCATTTCTATCGCACCACAGAAACCAATTTCACCATCACCTTGTGAGAAGTGGAGGTCGCCCATTGAGAAGCCAGCACCTTTTTGATAAACAGGGAAGTAAATACGGCTTCCTGCAGCAAGGTCTTTAATGTCTGTGTTACCCCCATGTTCACGTGGAGGAACTGTGCGTGCAGCTTCAGCCGCCATACGATCAAATTCGGGGCCTTTTACACCACGCAGAACGGCTGTACGTGGATCAGGAGGGTTTGCTTGACCTTTAGGAACGAGCAATGCTTCACGGCGATTCCATTCTTTCAGTAAATCATGTGATGGTAGGGTTCCCATCAAGCCAGGATGTTTTAAACCTGCAATACGTACACCAGGGATATGACGTGAAGTTGCAAATAAACCTTTCAAATCCCAAATGGCTTTATCTGCCTCTGGGAAATAGTCCGCCAAGAAACCACCACCATTTTCCTTGGCAAAAACACCCGAAAAACCCACATCAGAAATCGGTTGAATGTCTAGTAGATCAATGACCAACAAATCACCTGGTTCTGCACCTTCAACATAGAATGGCCCTGTTAAAGGATGAGCACGTGTTAAATCCACATTTTTAACATCAGAAATATCGTCAGTATCTTTAATTTGTGCATCAAGGAAATCCAAACTTTCAATCAGAATTTCTTCACCAGGTTTTACTGATGTCAGAAAAGGTAAGTCTGGGTGCCAACGGTTGTGACCAATTTCGGCTTGCTCCGCAAGTGGAACTCCTGGTTTGATTTTAATATGTTGCATAATGTATCCCCTGTATTGAGGTCAAATAAAGTTTAGGTCTCAGTGTTGTTGTGATGCTTCGTGTATCAGTAACGGATCAAGTTGTTTCACTGCAGGCTCAATCATCTGAATTTGAAGCTTCGTATTGTCGTAATCGATGATGAATTCACTAATGTGCTTGTTGTTTAGAAAAGCTTTCGCGAGTTCAGGTTCAACTAACACTTTAAAACGACGGCTTAAACCCCGAGCACCAAATCGAACATCATGTCCTGAACTTAGGAATCGAATGGCAGCATCGGTCAAAGCAATGGTTCGACTTTGCTTTTTTAGACGTTGGTTCATTTTGTCAATTTCGAGTTGGACTAAGGTTGCAGCAAAATCAGATTCAACTGGCTGATAATGTAAGATTCGCTCAATGCGATTTAGAAACTCAGGATCAAACTTTTTATCGAGTGCTTTTGTCGTGATTTCACTGTCATCTAATTTCAAATGCTTGGCTAAATTCTGGAGTGGTTTTGGTAATTGACTGAGTTGTTTCAGACGATTTTGAGCATCTTTGGCACCTACATTACTGGTCATAAAAATCATGCAGTTTTTAAAGTCTAAAACCTTTGTACCCGCAGTTAATTTTAAAGTTCCTGTTTCAAGCACATTGAGTAGCCCTCGAATGACTTCAGTACTGGCTTTTTCAATTTCATCAAAGAGAACAATGCCAGGTTTGGAGAAATTCCCTTGAATCAGGGCTTCATCGAATAAAGTATTTCCTTCTTTAGAGCCGACATAGCCTGGTGGGGCACCTGTCAGGGCGGCTGCATAATGCTCTTGTGCCAATGTATTCATATCAATTCGGCAGAATGCATCAGCTTTACCGTGTATCGCTTCAGCAATGAGGCGGACTGTTTCAGTTTTTCCTACACCGGTAGGACCTAACATCAGTGTGACACTTAAAGGACGATGAGCTGCGTTAAAATCTGCTTTCACTGTGGTGAGCATATTTTCAATTTCATCAAGTGCGGCTTCTTGTCCAATAATATGTTCACGTAGATGGGTCATCACGGCATCTGGTTCAAAACTGAATCGGGAAGTACGTGCAATACATTCCTTGCTTTGCATGTCATAGCGTTGTTTTGCCAAACTTTCCTGATTGGCATGTATACGGTCACTGGCAAATGTCATGTTCGAAACCTCCTGAAATCAAGTCGGACGAAGCTTCTTTAAGAAGCTTCTTTCTCTAACCCTTCGTGAGGTAAGTTGCCAATTGGGCACTCTGCAACGCCAATGGTTGAACGCGTAAACTGCTCAACATTTTCCTGTGCTTTTTGTGCGTCTAAGACCCATGTCTTGTAGAAGTCGAATGGACAATCGGCAACCCCTTTATCACCATCACCATTGTTGTATACGCCTGTATAGCCACGGTGTAGCAGCTTGAACAAGTGGTTTTGTGATTGATCGTATTTACGTGCATCACGTATTTCTGTGAGTGATAACTGTGCGTATTGGATACCATTTTCTTCCGTACCACATTCACCTAATGTACGTCCGTCAAAGCCGACCACTGCCGAATGTCCAAAGTAGGTATACACCCCATCAAAACCAGTACAATTGGCAACAGCGACATAAACGTTATTTGCCCAAGCCATACATTTGGCCATATTGATTTGCTGCTCATCAGCCGGGTACATATAACCTTGGCATCGCACTACAAGTTCAGCACCTTTCATCGCACAGTCGCGCCAAATTTCAGGGTAATTGCCGTCGTCACAGATAATGAGTGACATCTTGATGCCCTTAGGGCCTTCTGTCACATAAGTCGTATCTCCAGGGCACCAGCCTTCAATTGGGCACCATGGAATAATCTTGCGATATTTTTGAACGATTTCACCTTTGTTATTGATGAGCACTAAGGTGTTATATGGCACTTTATGCGGGTGTTCTTCGTGCTGTTCCCCAGTAATTGAGAATACGCCCCAAACATTTGCTTCAATACAAGCTTGAGAGAAAATTGCTGTTTCATCACCTGGGATTGTGGCTGCAGTTGCCATCATTTCATCATGATCATACATAATGCCCATGGTGCTGTATTCAGGGAAAACAATGAGATCCATACCAGGAATACCTTGCTTAATCCCTTTCAACATTTCAGCAATTTTTTTTGCATTCTCAAGTACTTCTGCTTTGGTGTGCAAGCGTGGAATTTTATAGTTCACTACTGCTACACCTACTGTATTTGGACTACTTGAGATATCACCGTGACGCATTCAACTTACTCCCCATATCTTTAAAATTAAAATCTATGTAAGGAGTTTCGCGTGAAATTGATCGATGCAAAATACGGTGAATTGCGTATATGAAGCGATATTTTGAATGAGTCTTTAGATCGAAATAACAATACCACTCCAACAAATGGTCAAAAAAATCCCCCGAAAAATCGAGGGAGATGCCAAATTAAGAATTGATGAGATGACGTGCTTTAAACTGAAAGATATTTGCTAATGGTTGCTTCATCGACATTCGCTCTGACATCTTCATAAGCAAAACGGCCTTTATCGATGACCAAGAAGCGATCTGCCATCGCCATAGTAAAGCTCAGTACTTGCTCGGAGACCACGATAGTGAGGTCTCGTTGATCGCGAATTTCTTTTAGCGTTTTCGCAATATCTTTAATAATCGAGGGCTGGATTCCCTCGGTAGGTTCATCGAGCAGCAATACTTTGGGATTGGTGGCGAGTGCACGTGCAATTGCCAATTGTTGCTGTTGTCCACCAGATAAATTTCCCCCTTTGCGTTTACGCATATCCCAAAGTACAGGGAAAAGCTCATACAGATCGTCAGGTACTTTGCCATGGGCAGACGCAGGGAGACCCGTTTGAATATTCTCTAGAACAGACATGGTTGAGAAAATCATACGACCTTGAGGAACATAGGCAACACCATTTTCCACGCGTTGATACGGGTCAAGCTTTTCTAAGTTTTTACCATCGAGCTTGATTTCGCCTTGAGTATTTTCAATATCACCGATAAGGGTTTTAAACAGTGTGGTTTTTCCCATCCCATTTCGACCCATAATCGCCACAATTTCTTTGGGTTGAATTTTAAGCTCTAGATCATGAATGACTTGGCTTTGTTTATAACCTGAACACAAAGAACTAATTTCTAATAATCCGCTCATAAGGCCTCCTTAGTGTCCGAGATAGACTTCAATGACTTTTGGATCACTTTGCACATCATCCATTTTTCCTGCTGCGAGGATTTTCCCTTGATGCAATACAGTCACTTTATCTGCAATAGTTTTTACGAACTCCATATCGTGCTCAATCACGAGGACTGAGCGTCCTTTACTGATTTCACGAAGCAGTTGTGCTGTCTGTTCGCGCTCAGAAACACTCATGCCTGCCACAGGTTCATCCAGCATTAACAACTCGGGGTCTTGCATAAGCAACATCCCTATTTCAAGCCATTGTTTTTGTCCATGAGACAATAGGCCTGCGGAGGTGTGTAATAAATCAGTGAGGAAAATTTTTGAAGCGACTTCTTGGATACGTTCTTCGACATCTTTGGTTCGCTTAAAGAACAAAGCCCCAAACACATTACGACCACGTGGGAAAGACATTTCTAGGTTGTCATAGACTGAAAGGTTTTCGTAAATATTGGGATTTTGAAATTTACGACCGACACCTTTACGAACGATTTCGAACTCTTTGAGCTTAGTCAGTTCAATATCATTAAATTTGATCGTGCCAGAAGTTGCTTTAGTTTTACCGCAAATCAAATCCAATACTGTTGTTTTACCTGCACCATTAGGGCCGATCACCACGTGAACTTCGTTTTTATCGAGATAGAAGTTGAGATCGCTGACGGCTTTAAAGCCATCAAACGAGACTGTGAGATCTTCGATAACAAGTACAGGTTTTGCCATTTCTACGCCGACTTTACTCATTTCACACCTCCTTCAACTTCAATATTGCTATCTTTTTTGGACTCCGTGGGTTGATGGGGGATAGGCGAAGCCGTTGTTTTTTTATCTTTGAAGATAAGTGGGCGAACATATTTTTCATATAAGCCAGCTAAACCATTCGGTAAGAACATCACAACGCCTATGAACAATGCACCAAGGAAGTACAACCATACTTCAGGGAATGCTTCAGAGAAGTAAGTTTTACCGAGGTTAACTAAAACTGCACCATATACAGCTCCAATCAGTGATAAACGTCCGCCTACTGCAGCCAAGATCACCATTTCAATAGATGGGACGATGCCAATAATCGTTGGAGACATGAAGCCGACTTGCAGTGTAAACATTGCCCCACCGACGGAAGAAACGACTGCCGCAAAGCAGAAGATAAAGACTTTGTACATTGAAACGTCATAGCCAGAAAAACGTACACGTTCTTCTTTTTCACGCATTGCAGAAAGTAAGCGACCTAACTTTGAGCTGAGAACAAAGCGACTGATCATGATGACTGCGATGAGTAACAATGCATTGATGTAATACAAAACGTACTTTGCTTCATCCGTACGGATATCCCAGCCATGTAATGTCTTGAGATCAGTAATACCGTTGATACCACCAGTAAAGCCTTGTTGACCAATAATCAAAATTGTCAAAATCGCCACAATCGCTTGCATGATGATAGAGAAATACACGTCTCCTACACGACGAGTAAACATTGCAAAACCAATAATAAAAGCCAATAAAATTGGAATAATTACAATCGCGAATAGGGTAAATGTGAAACTATGGAATGGTTCCCAGAACATTGGTAGGCTGGTAATTTGGTTCCAGTCCATAAAATCTGGAATACCGGGTGTGGTTTGAGCTGCTGTGGATTGCATGTCAGAAGCTTCAAGTTTGAGGAACATGGCCATACAGTAGCCACCGATCCCAAAGAAAATACCCTGACCTAAACTCAAAATGCCGCCGTAACCCCAGCACAGCACTAAACCAATCGCGACAAAAGCAAATGTAAGATATTTACCCATTAAATTGAGACGGAAAACATCTAAAAACATGGGCATTACAAATAGGATCAGTACTGCCAATATAGCCAGTCCAATCGCACCTTCTTTACCGCCTAACAAGGCATTCATTGGATTACTCATATCAATCTCTCCTGAATACCTATTTACGAACTTTGATTGAGAACAAACCTTGAGGACGTAACATCAAAATGATGATGACCGTCGCTAAGGTAATGACTTTGGCAACAGAGCCTGACAGGAAGAACTCTAAGATTGATTGGGCTTGTGCAATACTGAAAGCCGAAGCGATAGTGCCTAATAGACTTGCAGCTCCACCAAACACCACAACCAAGAACGTGTCTACGATATAGAGAGAGCCTGCAGTTGGACCAGTTGAGCCAATTGTCGTAAACGCCGCACCAGCAATACCGGCCAAACCACAACCTAATGCGAATGTTAGACTGTCCACACGCTTTGTATTAATACCAACGGCACCACTCATGAAACGGTTTTGGTTTGTCGCACGAAGCTGTAAGCCCCAGCGAGAACGATAGATGAGGAAATAGACGAAAGCGGTCACGGTGAGTGTGACACCGACAAGGAATAAGCCATTAATAGGAATATCAATCGTCTCTGTCGGTTGATAAGAGCCCATAAGCCAATCAGGTAGTGTTGGACTCACTTCTTTGGGACCAAATGTAGAGCGAAACACTTGTTGCATGATTAAGCTCAAGCCCCAAGTTGCAAGCAAAGTATCGAGTGGCCGTTGATAAAGCCGACTAATCATGAGCCGTTCGACCATATAGCCGATAATGCCTGCTGTCAGAAAAGCTGCCACAATCGCTACAATAAAATAATAGGGAAGCAATTGAGGAAAATAGCTTTCTGTCAGGGTTGAAATGACAAATGTGGTATACGCGCCTATTGTGAGGAATTCACCATGTGCCATATTGATGACACCCATTTGCCCAAAAATAATTGCAAGGCCCAGTGCCATTAACAACAGCACACAGAAAACAGAAAGACCATTAAAGCCTTGCATCGCAAAAATTGCACCGAAGTCAGCTAAAGATAAATCCATCGCCTCATCCTCCAAGCTTTAAATAATAGGTTTGAAATGAAAAGATCAGGAGAGGGCTCTCCTGATCATGTGCTGTCGATTTAGTAGCCTTTAGGGAATGGATTAGGCTTGATTAAACCTTTTGATTCGTAGACCACTTTGAATTGACCATTGGTTTGCACTTGTGCAATACGTGATTTGCTCCATAAATGATGATTGGCATCAATTTTCACGTAACCTTCAGGCGCATTTTTCATTTCGATGCCTGAAGAGGCTTTGGTAACTTTGGCAACATCAAAACTACCAGCTTTTTCAACTGCGGCTTTCCATAACCACGGACCAAGATAAGCGGCTTGAGTCACATCACCAATTACTGCTTTAGGACCATATTTTGCTTTAAATGCTTTTACGAAAGCTGCGTTACTTGGATTATTTAAACTTTGGAAATATTTCATTGAAGAGTAAAAGCCCTTCATATTTTCGCCACCAATCCCCAGTAATTCATCTTCTGTCACAGAGAAGGTAAGCAGTGTTTGCTTATCGCCAGTCACACCTGCCGCTTTCATTTGCTTGTAGAATGAAACGTTTGATCCACCTACTACGGCAGCGACAATTGCATCTGGTTTACGAAGTTTGGTTTTGTTAATTAAAGAACCAAATTGCGTATGACCAAGCGGGTAGTATTCTTCACCGACGACTTTACCTTTCAACACTTTTTCAATGTGTGTACGGGCAATTTTCATGGTGGTACGTGGCCAAATATAGTCAGAACCGATTAAATAGAATGTTTTGGCTTTTTTCTCACGTGCAAGCCAATTCAGAGACTCAAGCACCTGTTGCGTAGCTTCTTGACCGGTATAAATCACATTTTTAGATTGTTCTAGACCTTCATAGAATGTTGGGTAATACAGAAGCGAATTATTTCGTTCAATAATAGGTAATACGGCTTTACGAGAAGCTGAAGTCCAGCAACCAAAAATTGCTGCAACACGATCCTTTTCAGTTAATTTTCGGGCTTTCTCAGCGAAAGTTGGCCAGTCAGATGCACCATCTTCTTGAACAATTTTAATCTGACGACCTAATACACCACCTTGTTTGTTGATCTGCTCAATGGCTAAACGTTCTGCTTGGATGGCTCCTGTTTCAGAGATTGCCATCGTTCCCGTCGCTGAATGAAGCTGACCGACATAGACGAATTTATCATTTACGTTAAGTTTGGTTGTATTTACTTTTGCTGTCGCTGGAGCACTCGCAGTGGTCAAGACAGGTGCCAGTAAAAAAGGAACAGCGAGTAGTCCTGCGAGTAAGCCAGATGTTTTAACTTTAGATTTTAAGGTCATTGGTGTTCCCCTGATGAAGTGGATAAGGCCATTGCGCGATTTATTGTTTGCGCTTGCTATGGACTTAAGCCTAAGGGGTGTTAAAAAATGAGCATATACGTCACTTTACGTATATCGATGTTCCTCAAAATGATTTTTGATGAAAGTTAAGCTGGGCATAGATTTTGCTAACTGTAAGGGTCTATTTAAATTGCCTAGCTTTATGGTTTCATCTAGCAATACTCCTCAAGCACCGCAACGGGTGATTCATACACGCCGTAAATACAATACTTGGGTGGTTGATGAGAGTATTGAAGACTATGCACTACGCTACGCACCGAGGTCAGTAAGACGGTGGTCCCTTTGGACGGTGACCAATACAGCGCTTGCAGCAGTCAGTTTTCTAGCGATGGAAGCGCTTGGTGCAACCATGTTATGGCAATACGGCTTTAGCAATGCATTCTGGGCCTTAGTGGTCGTTTCAATCATTATCTTTTTGACCAGTTGGCCTATTGGATATTACGCGGCCAAATACAATGTTGATATTGACCTACTTACACGGGGCGCAGGCTTTGGCTATATCGGCTCATCTATAACTTCAGTCATTTACGCCAGTTTTACTTTCATCTTCTTTGCTTTTGAAGCCGCTATCATGGCTTTGGCGCTTGAGCTTGGTTTAGGTGTGCCGCTGAGTCTAGGTTATTTAATTTCTGCGCTTATTATTCTGCCCCTAGTGATCAAAGGCATAGGATTTATTAATAAAGTACAAGCGTTTACCCAACCATTATGGATTTTTTTATTATTACTACCATGGTGCTTTGTTTTGGTGAAGCATCCGACTCTGCTCTCTGAAGTTGCCCTAATAGAAGGCGCGCAAAGTCAAAGTGCAGGATTCAATTTGGCTTTTTTTGGCGCATCTTGCACTGTTTTGTTTGCGCTGATTACGCAGATTGGTGAACAAGCTGATTATTTAAGATTTTTGCCAGACAAAAAAAATGCTCAAAAGAAATGGAATTGGGCGGTATTTTTAGGCGGTCCTGCATGGATATTGGTGGGATTCATTAAAATTTTTATGGGCATGATTTTAATGGTACTCGCCCTTAAATTTATGGTACCGAATCATGAGTTAAGCAATCCGAATTATCTATATTGGATCGCCTACCAACAAGTGATTGAGCATCCTGGTGCTGCATTATTTCTTACAGTCATGTTTGTGTGTATCGCACAGTTAAAGATCAACGTAACCAACGCTTATGCTGGCTCATTGGCATGGTCTAATTTCTTTGCACGCTTAACGCACAGTCATCCCGGACGTGTAGTCTGGTTAGTATTCAATATTTTTATTGCGCTATTGTTGATGGAGCTGGGTGTCATCCATGCGGTGGAGCGTGTATTAGGGCTTTATAGTAATGTGGCCTTGGCATGGGTGGGTGCCATCGTTGCTGATCTCGTCATCTGTAAGCCATTGGGGCTGAGCCCGAAAGGAATTGAGTTTAGGCGTGCTTACCTCTATGACATTAATCCAGTCGGTGTTGGCAGTTTATGTATTGCATCCTTATTGTCGATTTTATGCTACTGGGGATTATTTGGTGATATCGCAAAATCCTTAGCAGGATTTATTGCTTTAGGTTCAGCTATCGTCTGTGTCCCAATGCTTGCTTATTTTACTCGTGGCAAATACTACATCGCACGTCATGAAGATAAATCATTAAAACCAATAGAGACACAACGATGTGTGGTTTGTGAGCATGAGTATGAAATGGCTGACATGGCGACTTGTCCTGCTTATAACAATATTATTTGTTCTTTATGCTGTACCTTAGAAGCTCGTTGCCATGATTTATGTAAGCCTCATGCACGGTGGTCTGCACAACTTAAGCATTTTGCAGTTTGGTTTCTACCGAGCCAATGGTTGAGATACATCAATACTAGATTGAGTCTTTATATTTTGATGATCTTTGTTCTGAGTGTGGTTTTGGCAGTCAGTTTAAGTCTGGTTTATTTACAAGAACTGAGTAAATTCGGCACAGTATTTGGATCAACTCAACAGCATGAGTTGCTGATGCTATTTGTGAAAATTTATGCCGTATTATTTTTACTGTTATGTGTTGCAGCATGGTGGTTGGTACTCAATGATGAAAGTCGCCGACAAGCTCAGCTTGAAAGTAATATGCAAACACAACTGCTCATGGACGAAATTGAAGCGCATAAAATTACAGATCGGCAATTACAAGATGCACGAACTCAAGCTGAAAAAGCCAATGAGGCCAAAAGTCGTTATGTTGTTGGGATTAGTCATGAACTGAGAACACCTCTAAATAGTATTTTAGGATATAGCCAGTTACTCAATAAACAAGAACAACTCTCTGAACAAGGAAAAGCTGCGCTGGGCGTGATTCGTCGTAGTGGGCAGCATTTAACGTCCTTGATTGATGGTTTACTTGATCTTGCAAGGATTGAAACAGGTAAAATTTCTTTAGAAATGTCGAATATTGAATTTCCGAAGTTTCTCCAACAAATCGTGAATATGTTTGAGCCACAATTCCAACAAAAACAACTGAAATTTATGGTCGAAATTAGTGAAAAAATACCACAATACGTACGTATAGATAAAAAAAGACTTGAACAGATCCTTATCAATTTAATGGGAAATGCTTTGAAATTTACGCTCGAAGGAGAGGTGAAATTTCGAGTAGATTATCGCTTTCAGACGGCATATTTTGAAATTCATGATACGGGATGTGGAATTGCTGAAGCAGATCTAGAGCGAATATTCCAGCCTTTTGAGCGCGGACAAAATGTCGTACAAGGGAGCTTTGCAGGAACAGGTTTGGGTTTACCAATTGTTAAACTATTGGTGGATATTCTCGGTGGGGAGTTAAAGGTAAGCAGTACGTTAAAAAACGGTTCAATTTTTAAAATAAAACTATATTTACCTTCAAAGTCGGTCATTCATCCCATTGCTGATGTCGCATCGAATACAGTATCTGGCTATACGGGACATCGCCGTAAAATATTGGTCGTAGACAATGAAGCAACTGATCGTGGACTAGTTTTAAATTTCCTTAAACCTCTCGGCTTTATTCTTGAAGAAGCAGAATCGGGATTGCAATGTCTAAGAAAAGTCCCTGAATTTCGACCAGATTTAATTTTAATGGATTTGAGTATGCCTTTGATGGGAGGGTGGGAAACTGCGAAATTATTGAGAAATAATAAAATGACCAATGTTCCCATCATCATTATTTCCGCAGATGCCAATGAACGAATGCAGAATCCTGAAACCGATGTATTGAATGAAGACTTTCTGGTCAAACCCGTGGACTTAAATCTGCTACTGAACAAGATTGGAGATAAATTAGGCTTAAACTGGCTTCATCAGAATGAGCCGAATCAAGCCGCAGAAGAACCTCAAAAACAGGTTGAACCCTTACACCATGATGGCAACGCTTTATCTGTCAGCGTGATTGATGAGGATGATGAAGCACCAGAACAAGCGCTAATCAAACTAGAAGATTATTTGAGTATTGGTTATATCCGTGGAGCCAAAGAGATGCTCGAAATTTGCAAGAAACTCAATGTCTGTGATCCTTCTATATGGCAGCACATAGAATTTGATATTCAACGCTTCGATACCCAACGTGCATTACAACGATTACACGAGCACCTATCTGATATCAGATCTGATTTGGAAGGGAGTTAAGCTATGTTAGAAAGTATCTTAATTGTGGATGATATTCCTGAAAATCTAAGTTTATTACATGAGAGTCTTGATCAAGCCGGCTATCAGGTCTTAGTTGCCACCAATGGTTTTACTGCTATTGAAATTGCGCACCGTTCACAGCCAGATATGATTTTATTGGATGGGAGTATGCCTGAGATTGATGGTTTTGAAACCTGTATCCAGCTTAAAGCGAGTCCGATGACTGAGCACATCCCTGTCATATTTATGACGGGTTTGACGGAAACCGAACATATTGTAAAAGGCTTTCAAGTTGGGGGTGTAGATTATGTGACAAAGCCACTGAATATCGATGAAGTACAAGCACGTGTCAAAACGCATTTACTGCAAGCCCGTTTAATGCACCAACAGAAACAAATGCTCGATGCAACAGGCAGTGCAATTTTGTCGATGAATATGGATGGGGAAATTATTTGGCAGACAACTGTAGTGCAAGGTTTATTAACGCAACATGGAATTGATATTGCTCATTTTAGAAAGAGTATAAATCATTGGTTAAAAGCACTTTTCCAGCAATCGTATCAAGAAGAAATGCTACATGGTCAATATGGTCATGGGCATCAGCAATTACAATTAAATTTATTGACCAAGTTGAAAGAAGGTCAATTACCTAAACATGTTTTGGTTCAGCTCAAAGAGCAAACACACATGCCAAGTGTTGAAGAGATCGCTCAAGCTTGTCCGAATTTAACACCACGTGAGGCTGAAGTTATGCATTGGGTAACGCTTGGCAAAACCAACCGAGATATTGCAGAAATTTTGGAGTTGAGTCCACGCACCGTCAATAAACATTTAGAGCATGTTTTTGAGAAGCTGTTTGTGGAAACGAGAACTGCTGCGGTATTACATGTGATGTCAGCTTGTCAAAATCAAGCAGTCGTATAGAACTCATCGTTTCTAGCAAAATCTTTAAATCGCTATACCAGCTGATAGTGATCTTTCACTCTCCCTTCATTAACCTCTTTTTATCCTAAGATAAAAAGAGTAAATAAAATGAGTATGATCAATTCACTTCAAATCATAGACCAAATGTTTGAGGCATTTAGGTCTCAAGATTTACAGGCTGCTGTTGCAACATTAACTGAGGATACGGTATGGATTCACCATGGCTCACAAAAACTGCCTTCAATTCGATTTGAAGGAAAAACGGGTGTAGAACAGTTCTTCAATACCAATTTCACAACCATGCATGTCGCATACTTTGATATTTTACGTATGGTCAAAGAAGGTAACAAAGTGGTGGTTTTTGGACGCGAAAAATTTACGATTGATGGTCAAGATGGTGAATTTGAGCAAAAATGGGTACAAGAGTACACCATTGAAAATGGACTGATTTCAAGAATGGAAGAATATGCGACATCGGTGAATGACAATGATTACCTAGTTGTAAAATAATAGTCAAAGATGGACATAAAATTAGATGGTCTCATGATCTGCATAACTGAGATTCATAAGCACCAGATTCAATGTGATATTTCAATTTGATCAAACTTAAACACATCACAATTAGATCCACTGCCAATCCGATCCACCACCGCAAAATCACTCGGGCTTTCAAATGTTAAAAGTGGATGATGCCAAGTCCCCGCCCGATAGTTCACACCTTGAGAGCCATTGGTTATAAAAGCTTGTAGGTTTGAAATATCGGGCTGATCCGCATTTAAGTTTGGTGCAACCACTACTAAAAACTTTTGTCCCTGCATCGGGATGAAAGCTTGTGATCCATGAGGATGACGTTCAAGCATTGAAATTTTGAACGGAATATTGGTACTTTGAATATTTCGAAAAATACTAATCCCTGCTTTGGCATCGCCAATAATTTCAGTGGTCACTAAAGCATGATAGCGCTCTGTATGCGCATCGTTAATATGAAAATAATCATTTCCTTGGCAAGCAATGACGTCACCAAAAGGTGCAAAATTTTCGGAGGTTAAAGGTTGTAGGGTAATGGTATGCTTCATAAAAATTCGCTAAAAAGATACTGCATTTTCAATTTAGAATTGAGTCGAAAATGCAGTCAAAATAAGATCACTTTAAAAGTAACAAATGCTCAACTAAGGATTCACTTTACCCCAGAGGCGAATACGACTAATCCCACCATCAGGAATCATATTTACCCGAATATGAGAAATTTTTTCGTGTCCCAATACTTCATTTACAAAGTTATGAATGTGATCCATTTGCATCGGTTGAGCATCTAATAAGAAAGGCCAAAACATACTTTGTGGAATCAATTGAGGATCCGTTGCATCTTCTATATAAATGGCTTGAATGGACACTTCAGCAGGATAATTTCCTTTAAAGTGGGCTGTATCAATCTCGATCTTTTCAATGTGACCAGCTTGCCCTAAAGCTAAAATACACCAGTCGAAACCGGGTGCACGACGGCGTGCGGTTTCCCAACCATCACCCATATTAACCCCACGTCCTGGATTGATCAGATTACGTGGATGTCCGAAGTGTGCATCACTATAGGCAATAACACGTCCACCATTTTCAAGTGCAAGCAGGTCGAGGGTTTGGCTTTGATCTTGGATTTTAACGCTGACTTCACCATATACGCGGAATCGTGCGATACCCCCATCTGGAAAAATATTTAAACGGAGATGGGTAAAGATCTGATTCATTGAAACTTCAAAGACATGGTGCTGACTTGGTCCCAATATACTATTTGGTAAAATTTGGTGCCATTCAGCATCATCTAAGTTTTCATTTGGTGCATAACACCCTTCTACTGAAGCAGAAGCTGGATAATTACCACTAAAAAAAGTGGTATCAATATCGAGTGCTTTAATTTTACCTGCAACACCTAACTGAACAATCGCCCAATCATAACCACTGTGACGTTTACGACGGGTTTCCCATCCATCCATCCACTTGCCATGATCATCAAATTTACCTTCTACAAAGATAGGCGCATCAAACTGAAGCATACGTTGAGCTTCAGCAAAAAAATCATCAGAACATGTTGTGACTTTTGCACCAATTCGGGCATCTGCAAGGTTAGTAAGTTGCTGTAAATGAGTAGGGATTTCAAATTCCGGTGCCAATAGTGTTGCCATGTCATCTTCCATTATTACTTTAAAACTTGATTCTTATCAAAAGAATGCATTCTTAGAATCGTAATGCGTTGTTATGTCGCATCTGCTTAAGGGCTTTAAAAAGAATGCACAGCATGTGCCAACCTTGCACTTATGTAGCGCTATATTGGTGGAAATGGCACGTTTTTCGCTTTAAGCAGTGGGTTAAAGCAAAAAAAATTGTGGAAGTAAAAATGAATATCACCATTATTGGTGCCGGAATGGCAGGATTAACGACCGGAATTGCGCTGAAGAAATTTGGTCATCAAGTTTCATTATATGAACAAACTGAAAAAATTTTACCCGTGGGTGCTGCGATTTCATTGTGGTCAAATGGTGTGAAATGTTTGAACTATCTAGGACTCACGGATCAAGTCGCTCAACTTGGTGGGAAAATGGATCACCTTGCTTATGTCGATGGGCTTACGGGTGATGTCATGACGCAATTTAGTTTATATCCATTGATTGAAGAAGTCGGGCAGCGACCTTATCCTGTTTCTCGCGCTGAATTACAAAATATGTTAATGGATGAGTTTGGACGTGAAGATATTCATCTTGCAAAAAAAATGATCGGACTTGAGGATCAAGGTGATGACGTCAAAATCCATTTTGCTGACGGAACACAAATAACCACGGATTTATTGGTCGGCGCGGATGGCACTCATTCGATCACGCGTGCCTATGTTTTAGGTGAGCAAGTTGAGCGTCGTTATGCCGGTTATGTGAATTGGAATGGGTTGATCGAAATTTCTGAGTCGCTGGCACCTGCTGATCAGTGGACCACCTTTGTGGGAGAAGGGAAGCGAGCTTCTTTAATGCCAGTCGCAGGTAATCGTTTTTATTTCTTCTTTGATGTACCACTTGAATTAGGTTTGGAAAATAATCGTAATCAATATAAAAAATTATTGAAACAATATTTTGACGGTTGGTGTCCGCAAGTACAAACTTTGATTGATGCTATTGATGAACAGCGAACCAATCGTGTTGAAATCCATGATATAGAACCATTTGCAGATTTCTATAAAGGGCGAGTTGTGATTGTTGGCGATGCAGCACATAGTACAACACCTGATATTGGGCAGGGCGGTTGCCAAGCGATGGAAGATGCCATTTATTTGGCTCGGGCATTACAGATTAATACATTGGGAATTCAGGATGCGTTAAGACGTTATCAAAACAAACGTAATGAACGCACTGCTGAAATGGTATTGAGAGCGCGTAAACGTTGTGATGTGACGCATATGAAAGACGAATCGATTACTCGTGAATGGTATGAGGACTTAAGAAAAGAACAAGGACCTCATATTATGAAAGGTATTATCAGTAATATTGTTGGAAATCCTTTGGATTAAGAGATTTTAACTAAAAGGGCTAAATGCCCTTTTTAAGTATTTAGATTCAGTTGGAATAAGACGAGATTGCGCCAAGATCCAAATTTTTGTCCGACTTCTGGTAAATAGCCTGTTTGTTTAAATCCAAAGTATTCATGTAATTTGATGGATGCAAAATTTTCATGATCTATAGCAGCGATCATGACATGAATTTTATGTTGGCTTGCGTGTTGAATTAAATGTTGGAGTAAAGCTTTGCCTAAACCCAAACGTGTAAAATTGGGATGAATATACACAGAGTGTTCGACAGTTTGTCTAAAACCACTGATCGCTCTAAATGTACTATATTCAGCATAACCTGCAATTTGTTGGGTGAGTTCGTTTTCAACCACAAAAATAGGGAAATGATCTATTAGATGCTGACGATACCAATTCTGATAATAATAAATGTCTTGATCTTGCTCATTCCATGTTGCAAAACCATTCAGAATTTCATCGTTGTAAATATCTTGGATTTGAGTTAAATCCTGTTCAGTTGCGAAACGAATTTTAAAAGACATTTTTTATTCTAATCGTCAGTATTTATAACTTTATTTTGATTATTGAGCATAAAAAAAGCAAGACACTAGTCTTGCTTTTTTATTATAAATATCAATTAGAAATGATATTTAACCAATGCGCTTACATCGTTTTGGTCTTGACCTTTTTGACCGAATTTATTGTTCCAGACAGAGTGTTCAACACCTACATACAATTTGGTTTTTGGAGAGATATGTTTACCAACATTCCATTTATATTGGCTTGTCCAGTTCAATTCACTCGCATGACCAAGACCTTCATTTGTAGACCAATCAAGGAATGCATCTGCCAAGAATTCTTCATTGCCTAGCTTGAATGGAACAGCGTAAGTGATCGTCATTTGGTAGTCATCTTCAGTCAAGTCATTGTCAACTCGATAGAAGTTAATATTTGCATATTGCGTGTAAGGAATATCTAAAGCAAAGCCTACGCCATACAAGAAGTTATTGAACTCAGTATTGTTGTTATAACCAGCGTTGTGTTCCCAAGTCGTTGCAATCAATACATCTTTGATTGGACCAACGCTTAGTTTTTGGCCAGAAACTTCACTTAAACTTAATCGTGGAGCTAATTCAAGATAAGTTGAATCACCATCTTTTCCGCCCCATTGTTGATCGACGAAAAAGAAAACATCCGAGTACTTAAGCTTTGCAGCATATTCAGCAGTGATGGTATAGCGTTCACCTTCTTGTTGAGAGAAAGGGTTTAGGTAGTTATCGCCATAAAGACCAGTTAGGCTGAAATCTTGCCAAACAATTGGACTTGCTTGAGTAAACGCTGCTGTAGAAGCTAATGCGCAAAGTGCTGCGATTTGATTAAGTTTCATAAAAGAATCCCCAGAGAAAGCGGTAACAGAATAACGATTCTTTTGCAAAAATAAAGCCAAAAGTGGATGAAAGGAAAAATTAATGCCCACGTATGCAGGCATTGATACAAAGATGGTTTAAATTAATGATGAGAATCAATTATTTGTTTACTTTTAATGCTAATTTTCGGTCCAAATAATTTTAAGTGATTAAATAATATATTGAGGATTATCGCCATTAAGCAGGTTGAGCTAATACCCGAATGGAACAAGGTTTGGACCCATTTTGGGAAGTCGGAATAGAACGAATGGTCAATAATGGGTACCATTCCTGCAGCAATGGAAGTCGCGACAATAATTAAGTTTTTCTGATCGTTATAATCAATTTTTGCCAGTGTACGGATACCACTCGCGGCTACTGTACCAAATAAAACAAGGCCAGCACCCCCAAGTACAGGCACAGGAATCGCTGCAATAAAACGCCCCATCACTGGGAGTAATCCAAGTACGACCAGAATTATCCCGCCAGCAGCGACAACATAGCGACTTTTAATCCCTGTTATTGCAACTAAACCAACGTTTTGCGCAAACGCACTTTGCATAAATGAACCAAAGATCGGTGCTGCTGCACTTGATAACATATCTGCGCGTAGACCATCTGAAATACGTTTTGAATCTACATCGGTACCGATAATTTCACCGACTGCAATAATATCAGCTGTAGTCTCAGTCATAATCACGAGGGTAACAATGATCATGGAAAGTATTGCTGTAAACTCAAAGGTCGGCATACCAAATGCAAAGAAGCTAGGAACCTGTAACCAATGACCTTCCCCAACTTTGCTAAAATCACCAAAGCCAAACATAAATGCTAAGACAGTGCCAAGAATAATTGCCAGTAAAATTGAAAGGCGTCGAATTGTGGCACTGCCAGCCATATTCAATATTATGACAATTGCAAGCGTCGCTAACGCTAAACAAATATTTTCAGCACTTCCCCAATCAGGTGCACTTTTATTGCCGCCCATCATCCAACGCACAGCAACTGGCAGGAGTGATAAGCCTATGATTGTAATTACACAGCCTGTAACAACTGGGGGAAAAAATCGAATAATTTTAGAGAAGTAGGGCGCTAAGAAAAAACCTAAAAGGGATGCCACAATGACGGCACCATAGACTGCCTGTAATCCGCCACCTGTGGTGACAATTGCGACCATTGTGGCTACACCAGCAAAAGAGACACCCTGAACCAAGGGCAATTGTGCGCCAATATGTTTAACGCCTATGGTTTGTAAAATTGTCGCTAAGCCACCGACAAATAAAGCAGCAGCGATGAGTAGCCCAATTTCCATACCTGATAAGCCTGCAGCCGTACCCACGATCAGAGGAGGCGCTATAATGCCACCATACATGGTTAAAACATGTTGTAAGCCATAAGCAGCACTTTTACCAGCACCAAGATATTCATGTTCGGGTGATTGTTGTTGTTCGTGTGCAGTCATAATAAATCCCTCTATATTTTAAATTTGCGAGTGCTCAGCTGCCACGATAGGTGGAGTAGGCATAAGGGCTAATGAGCAAGGGAATGTGGTAATGTTGGTGAGCATCGTTTACTGAAAAATGAATGACGGCTTTAGGAAAAAAAGTTGGGATGTTCTGCGCTGAGAAATAAGCTTGTGTCATAAATTCGATGCTGTATTCAGCGACATCAATTTGATCGAGTCCAAAATCTGCTGCTGTCACACGTCCATCAGAATTGGTTTTGGCTATCGCTAATAACTCTCCAGACGCAGAAAAAAGCTTAACTTCAACATTACTTGCAGGACGTCCAAGGTGGGTATCTAAAATATGTGAGCTGATCATGCTTGAATTTCCTGTGAGAGGCGCAGTAAAGCAATTTCTAAAAGTTGGCGATGGACGATTCTTTTTTCAGTCTCAAAATCGTTTAGCAAGCGGTATTCCAATGCTGTCAGAATCTCTTCACTATTCAAACCAGAAGCTTTAATCAGAAAAATAAAACCGAATTTTTTTTCATAGGCCAAGTTGCCTTTATATAACGCATCTAGAATTTCTTGATCATGTGTGATGCGTGCTTGTTCACGCCTTGAAAAAGTTTGTTCTTGTTCTGATAATTCAAGTTTTGCTTTTCTTTCGCCAATCCTTGGGTGTGTATTTAGGGCTGCTAAAATTTCATCCCATGTCCATGTAATGGCATGTTGTTCAGCATACTTTAATAGTCCTTCTCGTGTGTCAAAAGGACCGTAATGAATGATTTCCTCGCCCCATCGTGGGATATGAACACATTGCAATAAAAATGCTTTCTGATGTTCAACAGATGTTTGATTAAATTCTGAAAGCAACACAATTCAAACCTATACATTGAAACTTTAGGCTTAAATTGCAATAACAATGCCAACGTAGATTTGGTGGAAAAAGTGACTGAAAAAAGATCAAAAGAGCACCTTATAAAGCACTCTTTTTCTCGTGAATGTGAAATTATGGTGCGAAATGATCGATCCAATGTTGCGCAATATCTCCACGACGACAAATCCAAACATGTTCATGAGATTGAACATAGTCTAAGAACTGTTGTAGTGCCTTGAAGCGTCCTGGGCGTCCTAAAAGACGGCAGTGCATCCCAATAGACATCATTTTTGGTGCAGTTTCCCCTTCGGCATACAAGACATCAAAGGCATCCTTTAGATATTGATAAAACTGTTCACCATGATTGAAGCCACCTGCTGAACTAAACTTCATGTCGTTGGTGTCCAGGGTATAAGGAATAATTAAATGCGGATGCTGCTCGCCATTGGGATGGGTGAGCTGTGTCCAAAAAGGTAAATCATCGCCGTAATAATCGCAGTCGTATTTGATTTGAGGAAATTCAGTTAAAAGTTGACGTGTGTTGGGACTATCTCGACCTGTGTACCAACCGATTGGGGCTTGTCCGAATAGCGTTTCAAGTACACAAATGGCTTGATCCATATGCTGCCTTTCGGTCTCAATATCCATATTCTGATAATGCAACCAACGTTGACCATGAGATACCACATCGTAATCCGCAGATTTAATTGCTTCGACCACATCTGGATGACGTGCCAAAGCCATTCCCACACCAAAAATAGTCATGGGTAATTGACGTTTCTTGAACTCATTATGAATACGCCAAAAACCGACTCTTGACCCATACTCATACATAGAATCCATTGACATATGCTTAGCATTAAAACTGGCAGCACCAACGATTTCAGATAAAAATTGCTCTGAACCTTGATCACCGTGCTCAATGTGGTTTTCACCACCTTCTTCATAATTTAAGACAAATTGCACTGCGATACGCGCTTGATTAGGCCAATGAGGATGAGGTGGATTCGCCCCATAACCTCTTAAGTCTCTGGAATAAGGTGCATTTTGAATCGAATCAATAAGCGCCTGTCCGCGTAAGTAAGTACTTGTCACAATGAGTAATCCTTTTATTAATTTTTTAAAATACCACTTGCATATTTTTGAGTTAGGCCCGATATTCAAAGTATAAGGACACGGTTCTGCAGACTCAAAAAGTGTTCATCATTCAATGTGGAGGGACGTATTCCAAACAGTAATTGAAGATGTTCGATGCAATTAGATTGCAAGCTACAAACGTGCCAAGATAAAAAGTTTTGCACAAAAATGATTCAGAAGAAGAGTGAGGATGATATTTATGAACATAGAAATCCGTACAGATAAGAATATTCAAAACAGTGAGCGATTAATTGATTATGTACGTGCAGAACTAAATACAGAGTTTCAACGCCATAGTGAAAGAATTACCCATTTTTCGGTTCATTTAAGTGATGAAAATGCCCATAAAGGCGGTGCAGACGATATTCAATGTATGATCGAAGCTCGCCCAGCTGGACTAAAACCAGTTGTGGTCAATCACAGAGGTCATAATATCGACACAGCGATTCATGGTGCGATTGACCGATTAAAGCGTAGTCTTGAACATGTATTCGAGAAAAAAGAGAACCCTCGTGGAGCGCCCATCCAACTGAAAGAAGATGAAGTGGATGTGGAATAGCAAAAAGCCCTTCGGGGCTTTTTTTTTTGAATAAAATTTTGAATGAACAGTTTTGATTTATTTAATTGAATAATGATCTGCATTATTAGGCATAATGTCGTTATAGATAAATAGTAGAGAAAGTAAATGCTAACAGCACATCAACAAGTGTTTTTACAGGCCTTAGAAGAATTAGACCTAGCACAGGTACAGCGCCTGTTAGCAGAAGGTTTAGATCCAAACTTTATCGCAGGAGAGAAAGGCCCTGCGGTTTCTGTGTGGTCAGACACTTTATTTCAATGGTGGGAAGAAATTTGTGAAGCGTATGAGCAAGGAAATGCGCTTTCAACAGAAGAAAAACAACAGAAATTACAAGTACATCTTGATATTCTAGATGCACTGATTGCAGCGAAAGCTAATTTCCATTTATGGGATGCAGAGGAATGTTACGGCCCACTTTGGGATGCTGCGAGTGCTGCATGTGTGCCTGCAGTTCAACGCTTACTTGATCATCAAGTTGATCCTAATACCAAAGATGAAGAGGGGAATACCATTCTGAGTTCAATTAGTGATTTATTTTTCGACTGCGATTTTGATACCATTGATTGGTCACAGGCTTTACCGGAAGAACGTGAGACACTCGAGTTATTACGTAGCCGTGGCGCAAAAATGACGAAAGAATTAAATTAATTTGGGTGCCCCATGACAAAATTAAAACAACTGAGCTTGATACTTTGCTCAACCGCGAGTGTAAGTGCGATGGCTGCAGATTTTGCCTTCGATCGACCTGGTACGAGTTTCAGCACAGGCATTACGCCCGTAGGTCAATTGGCATGGGAGCAGGGACTTCCAACTGCACAGTATGTTGAAAGTACTGAAAATGGTTTTAGAAATAAATCATTGCGACTCAATGCTGATGTCCTGTTGCGTACGGGATTGAGTAAGAATACTGAGCTTCAATTGGGTTGGGATGGCCCAGCGTGGGAGCGGACCCGAATCCAAAATCGAACTGATGACCATGATGGTTTAGGTGATGTTTCTGTTGGGATTAAGCATCACGTTGACTTACAAGATGATCAACTGAAAATGGCAATTTTGGCACAAGCTAAAATCGCAACAGGAAATGATCGTTTTACTTATGTTGATGATATTTATACTTTGGGCTCATCTGTTGAGTATCAATATAACGATACTGTAACGACAGGAATAGGAATGTTCTATTCGGCTCAAAATAGTGACTGGTCGGTGACTGCTGTACCTACTATTGGGTATAAAATCGTGGGTAATTTATCGGGCTATTCTGAAGCAGTATTTACCAAGAAAGAAAGCCAAGAGCGAGAGTATGGACTGGCATCTGGTTTAATCTATGCCTTGAATGATCGTGCGCAGTTAGATGCAAGCATCGGTGTAGACCTAAGTGGATCCGATCGAAGTTATCATGGTGGATTTGGTGTCTCATACTTATTCTAAATGAATAAAAAAGGAGTAGCTTACGCTACTCTTTTTTATGTTTACTTCAGTTTTGATTCAATCAGTCTTTATCCAAACGATGGGCAAACTCTGCGATATCGGTCAAAGCTTGCTTTGCTTCATCAAACCAAGCGCTAAACATTTGGAAGTTATGCCACATACCGGTGTATAACTTAAACTCAACATCCACTCCAGCTGCTTTAGCCTTTTCTTCAAATCGCGTAGAGTCGTCTAACAAAATTTCTTTTGAACCCACCTGAACCAATGTCGGTGGCAATCCTTTGAGATCTCCAAAAATTGGGGAAATTTCGGGAATTGAGACATCTACACCTTTAGGAACATAATGATTTATGCCTGCTTCTAAAGCTTCAATTGACAATAAAGCATCATGCTTTTGATTGTAGCGTAGAGATTCACTGGTCAAAGTTAAGTCAAGAAAGGGTGACATTAAAATCAAGCCACTTGGAAGAAGTTTTGGATTTTCTTCTTTTAAACGTAAAGCCAGTGCAAGTGCTAAATTGGCACCACAAGAATCGCCAGATAAAATAATATCTTTCGGTTGAGCACCTTGCTCTACCAATAATTGGTACACATCATAGATTGCTTCTCCGAGATCGGGGAAACGTTGTTCAGGTGAAAGAGGGTAATCGATATGTAGCACTTGCATTTGAGTCCGAAGTGCCATTTCAGTCATCAATGCGCGATGTGTATTTAACGATCCTAAAAAGAATGCGCCACCATGAATGTGAAAAATGAGCTGAGTCGTTTCAGGTTGAGGCAAAATTTCTTCGGCACGAATACCTGCGATTCTTAGTTTTCGAATACTGACATCTTTGGACTGTGGAAAAACACGCGTCATCTGCTCTAAGGCAACACGAAGTACGGTGGGGGGAAGATTAAAGCGACTCGGAAAGCGAAGACTCGTTTTTAAAAAAGACTCTGTTATGTATTGTTTCAAAACCGGATTGATCTTCATTGTTTTTCCATATTAATGAAATTATGTTTATTATCAGCACACAGCATTACAATGGTACACTAAATAGTCACATTCAAAAATTGCTTAAATGTTATCAATTTTTAATAATATTAAAGTCAATTCAGCAAGGGAAACAAAAAACAATGAAAAAAATTGCACTAGCGTTAGGATTACTCGCTTCAGCAGTATTTGCAAATGCTGCAGATCCACTCAATGGTACCGTGTGGAATACGATTGATGAGAAAACTAAAAAAGCTAAAGCTTTTGTAAAATTCACTGAACAGCCAAACGGAACATTGAATGCAACGATTCAGAGTGTTGTCACACCGGGTCAAGAAAATTCATGTACGAACTGTGAAGGTCCCTATCACAAGAAATCTTTAAAAGGTTTAACCATTGTGAAGGGTCTTAAAAATGTAGGTGGAACGAATTACGATGGTGGTTCAATCTTAGACCCACAATCTGGAAAAACTTACAAATTGAAGGGTTCATTGAAAGACGGTGGTCAAAAGCTCGAACTTCGTGGTTTCATCGGCGTATCAGCGCTTGGTCGTAACCAAACTTGGGTACGCGTGAACTAATTTAAGATTCATAAAAAAGCCGAGTAGTTGCTCGGCTTTTTTTATTTCTTATTTCTTTAATGCTTTTATCGCATTCTCATCAAAACCTACTACATAGCCTGATTCAGTAGTGATCACTGGTCTTTTAATAAGGCTCGTATGTGTAGTCAGTGCTTCAATCAAACCCTGTTCAGATGCAAGGGCAATTTGTTGATCTTCCTCAGACAATTTACTCCAAGTCGTTCCCTTTTTATTGAGGACAAGTTCAGCACCAAGATCCTTTAGCCATTTTTGTACTGTTTCAGCATCAATACCTTGTTTCTTATAATCGTGGAACTCATAACTAAGCCCCAACTCATTGAGTAAATCGAATGCTTTTTTCATCGAGTTGCAATTTTTAATGCCGTAAACTTTAATCATCTCTAACAGTCTTATTCATTGTGATCAGTCTAGAGCTTAGCAAAATTTACGCAAAAACATAAATGTGATCAGAATATTTTAAATAGGTTTGAAATCTACAGTGTGGCTTCATGGTGGTTATCAATAAAATGGTGGAAAATTTCTTATCTTAAAATTTGTATTGATCTTTTAAATAGAGAAAACCCGCATTAAATCATCCTGATCATGCGGGTCTCAATTCAACGTCCAATGTCTTCATCCTTGGAAAATAAACCGAAATTTATTTTCTTTTCATCCTACGGCTTCCAATCCCTATTGTCATCCTGACATGTCCCTGTGCCGTGCGACAATAATGCACTGAATTAGTCGGAATAAAAATACGTTAACACGACAAGATTTGTGAGCAATTAGCGTGCATTTAGTAAACAGTTGTTCACTCAGTTTGCACGGCACTAAATTTTATAATCGATAATGACAGGGGCATGATCACTAAACCACGTTTCTTTATATACCCATGCATTCACAGTACGATCTTTCCAATCTGGTGAGCAAGCTTGATAGTCAATCCGCCAACCCACGTTCTTGGCACGGGCTTGCCCTCGGTTTGACCACCATGAATAAAGTTCTGCTTCTTTACGCACTTCACGGAAGGTATCGACATAGCCTAAATCATCATAAATATGATCGAGCCATGCACGTTCATGTGGTAAACAACCTGAAGCTTTTTGATTGCCTGACCAGTTCTTAATATCAATGCGTTTATGTACGATATTGTAGTCACCGCAAACAATCACAGATTTACCTTCATCACGCCATTGTTTCAAGATCTGCTTGTATTCATTTAGAAAGTGATCTTTACGGGCTTGTGCTTCTTCACCAGAAGAACCTGATGGTAAATAGAGTGAGCAAATATGAGCTGTTTTCTCTAAGCCTAGATCAAATTCTGCTGAGATAAAACGACCTTGTGAATCAGCCAATTCAAAACCCAGACCATCGGTAACTGAGATAAACGGCAAACGACTATAGATTGCGGTACCAGCATAGCCAGGACGCTCAGCTGGGAATAGGTGTGTATACCAACCTTCTGGCTTAAATTTATCTGTCCATTGTTCGTGTGTAATACGGGATTCTTGCATGCAAATGACATCGGCATCTGAAGTTGCCATCCAGTCAAAAATACCTTTTTTTTCTGCAGAACGAAGACCATTTACGTTGATTGATACGACACGTAAAATTTTTTGATCACTAGGATAGCTACTCTTTGGTATCATGCTCGAGTTTAACCTCAATTTAATAAATGGAGCACCTCATGACAGCGCAAGCGGCATTTAATCCACAAGCTTTTATCGAACTGGCATTATCACGTGGTGTGCTTAAATTTGGTGAGTTTACTTTAAAATCAGGTCGTGTGAGTCCTTATTTTTTCAACGCCGGTTTGTTAAATGACGGTGAAGCCTTAACTGGCTTGGCTTCTGGCTATGCAGCAAAGTTAACTGAATGTGATCACGTTGAAGTGATATTTGGCCCTGCATATAAAGGGATTCCATTTGTCGCTGCAACGGCTGTAGCATTGTCACAAAACCACGGTGTAAGTGTACCTTGGGGCTTCAACCGTAAAGAAGCTAAAGATCACGGTGAGGGTGGTGTGCTTGTGGGTGCTTCGGTAGAAGGTAAAAAGGTGTGGATCATTGATGATGTGATCACTGCGGGTACAGCCATTCGTGAAGTTGTGACCATTTTAAAAAATGCAGGCGCGCAAATAGCGGGTGTATTGGTTGCGCTTGACCGTCAAGAAAAAGGTCAGGGTGAATTGTCTGCGATTCAAGAAGTTCAAAAAGAGCTTGAAATTCCTGTGCATGCGCTTATCACAATGAAAGATTTAATGGATTACTTAGATGCTAAAGGCGACAAAGATGCTTTAGCGAAAATGGAAGCGTACCGTGTGAAGTACGGAATTTAAGACTTATAAAGTTCTACTTAATATTAATGTGAAACATTGCTTAATAAATAAGCGTGGAACGTGAAGAATCTATAAAAAAGCCCAGATCTATAGGTCTGGGTTTTTATATCGATATAAGTTGTTGATTTGTATTTAATAAAAAATCATTGCGTATAAGGTGTATTATGTTAATTTTAGGAAATCTAAATACTCTTTTGATTCACACGCTTTGAAAGCTCTTCTGCACTTTCTACACGTTCAGAGTAACGGTCAGTGAGATATGAGGACTGTCCCCTGGTTAAAAGCGTAAATTTATAAAGTTCTTCCATCACATCGACAATCCTCATGTAATAAGAAGAAGGCTTCATACGACCATCCTCTTCAAACTCTAGAAATGCTTTAGGGACTGAGGACTGATTTGGTATCGTGATCATACGCATCCAACGCCCTAAAATACGTAATTGATTTACAGCATTAAAGGATTGCGAACCTCCACAAACTTGCATTACAGCTAAGGTTTTACCTTGCGTTGCACGGATTGCACCCGCTGCTAATGGAATCCAATCAATTTGAGCTTTCAATATTGAACTCATTGAACCATGACGCTCAGGAGAACACCAAACCATGCCCTCTGACCATGCTAACAGCTCATGTAATTCTTTGACCTTTGGATGTTGCATATCACCATCTTCAGGCAGAGGTAGCCCTTTTGGATGGAAAATTTTAACTTCCGCACCAAAATATTCAAGAATTCGACCAGCTTCCTGAATAGCTAAACGACTATATGATCGATCACGATTTGAGCCATACAGAAGCAGTATTCTTGGAGGATGTTCAAGGTTTTTTGCCTGAACTTTTTCTAAAGTCGGTTTTTCTAAAAGACTAGGATCAATATTTGGTAGGTTCATTCGACTCATGCCTCTTTAAACACTTTTTTTCTCAGCCATAGCGAAACTGTCACTAAGGCAATCAATACAGGAACTTCAACAAGCGGACCAATCACGGTTGTGAAAGCCACAGGTGAAGCTAATCCAAAAGTGGCAATCGCTACAGCCAGTGCTAATTCAAAATTGTTGCCTGCCGCAGTAAAGGAAATAGCAGTTGTTTTAGGATAATCGTTACCCATCCACTTACTCATAAAGAAGCTGATGAAGAACATCGCAACAAAGTAAATTGTCAAAGGAATAGCGATTCTAAGCACGTCTAGAGGAAGGCTAATCACTTCACCACCTTTAAGACTGAACATGGCTACAATCGTGAATAAAAGGGCAATAAGGCTGATTGGGCTAATCTTTGGGATAAATTTATCCTGATACCAAGCCAAACCATTCTTTTTAACCAAAATCAGTCGGGTTAAAAACCCAAGTAAGAACGGAATACCTAGATAAATAAGAACAGCATGGGTAATTGTCCAAAAGCTCACATTAATGATTTGTGCTTCTACCCCAAAGAATGGTGGTAAGAAGGTTAAGAATAACCAAGCATAAGTACTAAAGAATAAGATCTGGAAGATACTGTTAAACGCGACTAAGGCAGCGACATATTGATTATCCCCACATGCCAGATCGTTCCAGACGAGGACCATCGCAATACATCGGGCTAAGCCTATGAGAATTAGGCCAGTCATGTATTCAGGATAGGCATATAAAAAAATGATTGCCAAACCAAACATTAAGCAAGGTGCTATTAGCCAGTTTTGAACGAGAGATAATGTAAGGGTTCGCTTGTCTTCAAAGACTTTAGGCAAAGTCGCATAGTCTACTTTGGCAAGTGGTGGATACATCATCAAAATAAGCCCTATTGCGATAGGGATATTCACTGAATTAATGCTTAATTGATCGAGTACCGCAGATGCTTGAGGAAAAAATACACCAATACCTACTCCTAATGTCATGGCAATGAAAATCCATAGCGTTAGATTTCGATCTAAGAATGAGAGCTTTGATCCGGACATTGAATTACTCGCATTGCATAGAGATAGATAAGTTGCTTGCAGGTTTATTCAGTACTTCATCATTTAAGACATTGAGCACTGCATTTACCCATTCTGGTAAATCAGGATTTAATCGGTAATACACCCATTGTCCCTTGCGCTCATCTAGCAAAATTGAGAGGTTACGGAGTAAAGCCAAGTGACGAGAAATTTTGGGTTGGCTCAGTTGTAAGATCTCTGTGATTTCACAAACACATACATTTTGTCTTGCTAAAATAATTTTTAAAATATCTAGACGTGTCGGGTCAGATAGGCATTTAAAGAAATCTGCTTGATCCATCATCTACACTCCAATATATGCTATTGCGAATATACGCATATCCATATATAAATGCAATATTATTAAGTTCTGAGTTAATCCAATGTCATCGAAAGTTAAGATCTATCACAACCCAGCTTGCGGAACATCAAGAAATACATTAGCTCTCATTCGAAATACAGGAGAAGAACCTGAAATTATTGAATACCTTCTTACCCCTCCGAGTAAGATTGAACTCATTAATTTAATTGAAAAAGCAGGGATTTCTGTACGTGAATCCATTCGTAAAAATGTAGAACCCTTTGAAACGCTCAAGTTGGATCAGCAGCACTGGACAAATGAACAACTTATTAATTTTATGGTTGAGTATCCAATTTTAATTAACCGTCCATTTGTAGTGACTGAATTAGGTGTAAAACTATGTAGACCATCTGAACTCGTTTTAGATATTTTGTCTGCGCCTCAATTAGGAGCTTTTATCAAAGAGGATGGTCAAATCATCATAGATAAAGATGGTAAGCGGATTAAATAAATCCCCCCATTTAACATAATAGAGCTTATGCGAAATGCAATCATAATAATCATTCAAAATCAATAACTTAAAAATATTTACCGACCCCGAAAAACAGCAAAAAGCCGACTTTGAAACATGTCGGTTTCTTTTTGAGCAATTTTGATACTTCTTGCCAATAAAATTGTTCAAAAAGTGATCAGAAACCGCAATTCCCTATAAGATATATGCCTTTTAAGATCAAATTCATCCCCAATTTCTGCGGACAACTTTTGGGATAAGTTTTAATCAATTTTGTACGCCTTGGCTCACATTCATTCAAGTATTTTGCGTCTATACCAATCCCCCTCAATTTTCTATGATGAACACATAGAGAGCAGGATGCTCCAGATAACAATAAGAAATCGTAGCAATGGAATATGCAGGTACGACAGGAGTTATACCAACGCATCAAATACGTAAAAAAGCCCAACAGGATGTTGGGCTTTTTTTATGTCTGAAAAAATAAGATATGCTAATTTTAACTATGAAGTAGCCGTATCACAGACCTTAAAAGGCTTAATTAAATGCATATAACTATTTTAACTTTTGATCAATTTAACGAACTCGATTCATTCATTGCTTTAGGAATTTTAAATCGAATTAAAAAGCCTGATTGGAAAGTCAGTATAGCTAGTGATAATAAATATATTCGTTCCATGAATGGAGTCTTAATAGAGTCACATTGTTCTTTAGAAGAAGCCAATGAAGCGGATGTAGTCCTTATTGGAAGTGGAATGAAGACACGAGAAATTGCAGTAGATCAAGACATAATGAGCCTACTAAATCTAGATCCAAATCGGCAACTAATAGGTGCTCAATGTTCTGGAACATTAATTCTTTCAAAACTAGGGTTGCTCAATAATATTCCAGCATGTACCGATGTCACTACAAAACCCTGGGTAATAGAGTCTGGTACATCAGTTCTAAATCAGCCATTTTTCGCTAAAGACAATATTGCTACAGCAGGTGGGTGTTTATCTTCTGTCTATCTAGCTAGTTGGGTAATTGCTCGACTAGAGGGAGTTGATGCTGCTAAGCAAGCTATAGATTACGTAGCTCCTGTAGGAGAAAAAGAATATTACGTTCTTAAAGCTATGAGCAATATTGACCCTTACCTTTAATTTCGCATAAGAGTTTTTATGTTAAATAGATATTAAGAACATTTGGAGAATCAAAGAATAATGCTTACATTTTTAGAAATTCAACGTAAGGTTGATCAAATTTGTGAAAAAATTGGGCTGGGAAAAAAAAGAGTTTGGCCCGCAGTTCAGAATGATGGAGCTCCATATGTATTAATCCATGAAAATAAATATTGGTATATTTCTGAAGAAAGAGGAGAAGTTTTTTTTGAAAAAACAACTAAGGATTTTGAAGAGTTGCTTTATTGGATAATGGATAATTTTATATCTAGCTATTCGTTTGAGTTTGAACTTAAGAATAGAACTAGAGGACAAGATTTCCGTCGACTCGCTTTTTCAAAACAAATTGAACTTTTTGGTTTAATCAGTGATCAATGGAAAGTAAAAAAAGAAAATGAGATAAAAAAAGTATTAGAAACAGCTCCTTTTAGAGATATTTGATTTATAAATATTTATTTTCAAGAGAATTAAAATATCTATGGAATTTCGCATAACAGCCATTATGTTAAATAGAGCAACTAGAAGCCTCTAAATTGATGCAATTTAGTTGCAAGTTCTTCATTCATCTTTATGAATTCTATTAAATATTCTTCAGTAAGTATCTCTTGTGTTCCATCTTTATGCTTAGTTGCTAGCATTTGATTATCTGGATCATCAGTAGTACCTGCTGGAGCTGTAATTTGAAAGCTATGTACTATTCGATTTCTTCTATCAACAATAGTACTAAAAAGTTTTGCAATAGTATCGTCAGAATTGGCAGTGATCGTCTGTTCAATATCATCATTAAGCCGACCTGATACTTTGTCTATAAGTTTATGCCATTCATATTGACCAGTCTGATCTACTCTTAAGATGTTTTCGATCACAAAGCTATTATTTGAATTAAATACGCAAATAGCCGTTCCTATAAGTTCTCTATATTTTTTTGATGGCAAAGCTTGACGTGTGTAATTCTCATACATGTTATTAATTCCTAAATTTAATTTTTTAAAGATTTTCTAAAATTAACATAATACACCTTATGCGAAATTCTTATCTGCATCACACAAATTACATTTTTACGTTATGCCCAACTTTTCATTCAGTTCTTGTTACCTCATCACTCAAGGACGATTTTGCCACGGTGGGGTATATCAAATGTATAACCTGATCGCAGGCAAGAATCATCTAATCAATGATTTTTATCTTCTGAATAAAAGACGATCATGGCGGGTTGCATCATTAGAAACCCCGGGAATAAATTCATTCATAAATTTTAGTTTAAATAAGTTAAAAGTGACTCATAAAAGAGCGCTGTGTGGAGTAACCCATACCCAGCAATGCTAATGAAGATCGCGCCACACAAGGCTAAGATTTTTGAATAAATACGTTGTTGAGAAATAGCGTTAAAACCTAAATAGACCAAAGATAGTACGACAAAATCTAGAAGAATCCATGTGATGATTAACAGCGACAAACTTAAATCTATATTTGGTGTAATTTGAATAAACTGCGGAAAAAAAGCAGTGAAGAAAATAATATCTTTTGGATTGGAAATTCCAACTAAAAACCCTTTGGAAAAACCGCTATCCATCGGCTTGATCTTTGAAGAGGCAGTTTGATTGTGCTGAAAAGTTTCTCTAAGAATTTCAAAACCTAAATAGCCAATATAAAGACATCCTAGGACTTTGATGATGTTGAAAATATGCTCATTAAAATGAAGAACACCCTTAAGTGCAAGAATTGAAAGCGCAATTAAACATAGTGAGGCGACATTAGTGCCTAAAATGGTTTGTAATGCTTTTCGATAACCACCTTTTGCACCTGCACTGGCCACCAAAATCATAACAGGGCCTGGAGTGGCAATCATAATAATGACAGTGAAAATATATAAAAAATACTCAAGATAATTCATGAAAATACTACTTTTTAAATTTTATTTATATAAATATTATAACCTCTTTAGATTTCATTCATCTCATTTATTTAAAATATCTCATAGAGCGAAATAAATAATAAAAAAGGAAGCCTAAGCTTCCTTTTTTAATAATATCATTGAATATTAATAACCTACGCTAAAGCGCTCTTGAATATGGTTATTATTTTCAAGCTCATCACTGAGCGCTACTGCGAAATCTTCTGCAGAGATTTTACTGCCTTCTTCACCAACGATAAGTTCATCTTTACCAGAGCGATATTCACCAGTTCGCTTACCAGGACCGAATTCCGCTGCAGGAGCAATAAAGGTCCAGTCAATGTCGTCCACTTGTTTTAACTTATCAAAGAACTGAATGCCTGCTTCCGCCTCAGCTTTATATGCATCAGGGAAGTCTTCTGTATCGATTACACGCACATTTTGATTTGGTACAGTTAAACCGCCAGCGCCACCTACAACAATATAACGTTTAACTTTTGATTCACGAATAGCATTAAGAAGTGAATTGATATCAAGACCTTGGAAACGTACTGCACTAATTACAGCATCTTGACCTTTCAGCTCATTTACAAGTGCTTCTTGATCATTTAAATCTAAATCTACAGTTAACACACGCTCTGTATCTGAAACTTTGCTTGTATTACGCGCAATCGCTTTAACGTAGTGTCCACGTGAAACAAGCTCTTCAAGAATACGAGAACCTGCCATGCCTGTTGCACCAATTAAAACTATTTTCATAATGCCCTCATTAAATTTATAACTATGATTATTGGAGTGCTAAATATTTAGTCATCACGATTAAAAAAATGAAATCATGAATGATTAAAATGTAATATTAATTTAGCTTAAAATAAAAAAGATTAATGTATTAAATCTATGTTGATTTATAGTTAAAATAGGAGTGAGAAGTTATTTAATTATTTTAAATGTAAATTTTATGTAATTATAAGCTTGAAAAATATTCATATAAAACCAGTCTAACTTTTATTTATTGTTGAAGTTGGTTTAAAGAAAATCGCCATATATCATTTTTATATCCATAGCTTTCATCTTTCGAGCTTGGTGGATGCTGTAAGATAAAATTATGTAGTTGCTTTTTTTGATCATTATTCAGAACTTCAACAATAGATGGTTGGTCGACAATTTGATTATTTAAATTCGCAATAATGTCTTCAATCATCTTCGGATTTTTATGCGCAAGTTGTTCTAAAGTTGTGTTATTTCCCTGACCATTTAGCAGATATTGAGAAAGAAATTGTGCTTCGTTTGGTGAGATAGAATTTTGTTGAAGAAGTTCTTGTACAAGATTGTGCTGAGTTTGGATAGATGCGGTATGCGGTAGGCTAGAAATAAGAACTTGTTTAACCTTTGGATCTAAATTTGGATCCTGAAAACGTTGCTCTAAAGCGTGACTAATTTTCTGTCGAATCAAATCATTTTCAGGTAGGGATTTTTTGAGTTCATGTTCTCGATCAGTCAGCAACATCGCATTATTCAGTGCGCCTATCGCTAAGCTTTGAATTTTAGGATTTTGATGTGTGAGAAATGGCAAAATTTGTTCAGTTGCTTCTAAAGGATTGAGAGAAGTAAGTTGAGTCAGGATTTCTTCTATTGCATTTTCATCATGCTGGTTTTGTTCAAGTAGCTGAATTAAATCATGTATTTTTTCTTCTCGATTCGCAGCAGATTGATCCAGTTGAAGTAACTTTTTTGCCCATACGGGTAGGTTAGTGTTGAGTTTCATATCTGCAGTATTTTCAGACAAGCTAGTCGCGCGATCTTCATTGCTTTTTAGCGTTGAAGTATTATTATTTTGATTTGATATACTTTGAGTCGTATCTGCTGTCGGTTTCAAATACATCCATAAAATTACTGCACAGATCACGAAGATCAAAATAACCAAAAAAATATTTTTCTTATTCATAATATTAAGCTGTCGTTGCCTTCAACATCAGAGATGTGAAGGCAATATAATGGGAATGATTTATTTACACTCGTGTAATTGTGAGTAAGCTACTGTTGAAAGTTCCACGCGGTGTGCTTCCTCCTAGATTACCATTACCTGTCTGAGTGTAGAGCCATTTCGTAAAGCTGTCACATCGGAACGTTCCCTTTTGCCATGTATATTTGCTACAAGCACCGTTGGAGTTATATTGTGAACAGACTTGCACAGCTGGGTTCGGTGTTGCTGAATACAGCGTGTAAGCGACATGAGGTCGTTGCTGATTTGAAATCGCAGTGATTTGATTAGCAGCAGATGAGTAAGGAGATTTATATCCAAAACTTGTTTTGGCCTTTGCTCCCCAATATTTTGTAGTTTTAAATCCACTTAAGCTGACATATTCAATCACATCTACATATGCCGTTTTGTTCATGACTTGAACAATATTGTTTGAACTTACATATACACCTGTATGCCCTAATGCACCAACAATTGGAACGTTGAGGTCTCGACCGAGTACATCACCGACTCGTGTAGGATTGCCTGCTGCTAAAGTAACTGAACTGATAGTGAGTAAACATAGTGTAGAAATTATTTTAATCATGGACTTGTACCTATTGTTGGAATATTAAGTCCTGTTAGTTTTATTCAACGATGTTAACGTTTGATGTAATTCGTATTTGAAGTTGTAACAATAATTTTGTAATTTTTCTTAATAATTTAATTTGAAATAGTAATATTATTTTGTGAGTAAACCTTAATAAAAACGTAATAATTTTAGCGTAACTATGATATTTATTTAGTTATTCTTAAGGATTAATTGTGCTTGATCAATTAGACGCTAATACTGAATCGTATAGCAATTTGACTGCTATAAAACATCAAGAAATTGATTTGAAGAATACCTTCAAAGCAAAAGGGTATCTACATTATAAATCTATAGAGGTGGATCATTTTTCTAAACTATTACTAGCTAAAGAGTTTGAAAAACTTGAAAAAGATCCTTTTGCACCTACACATACTCAAAGGTTTAGAAGATACGGAAATGCCTTAATTTTACCTTGGGAAAAAGATCTTAAGCCTATTTGGTTGCCGACAGTGCGTGATAATATAGGGCAGGAGTTATCTGGATATGATCAGGGAGGGAACAATCCCGAGCATCAGTCGATTCGTTATTTTAACGCGTTGAGCCAAGAAGCTAAATCTACGCAATATCTTAATGATTTGATTGTAGATGATTATCAACTTACTTTTGGTTTGGAAAATGCCTATCTGCCAATTTACGTGGGTGTCCATTTTGTCAAACTGCGTTCAACTCATGCCGATCAGCTAGGAATTAGTTCGCCTAATTGTTTTCATCAGGATGGTGAGCCATTCACATTTGCTCATTTGTTTTATAGGAGCAATAACATTGAAGGAGGTGAAAACTTTATTGCATCACCTCAGGAAAGAAATAAGCGTTTAGATGAGGTAAATAATTATAATATTTATCAAAAATTTACGTTGAGACAAGCTTCTGAAAGTTTTGCTGTACACGATCCAGCAGTTTCACATTATGTATCACCTATTAGAAAAATAGATCAAGGCACAAATGCTGAGGCTGGTGAGCGCTGGATGATTTTGATTGATTTCTCTCTTACAAAGCAAAAAATATGATTCAAAATTTAATAATTTCGCTTTTACCTATTCTCATTTCTCTTATATTGGGTTGGGGCATAGGTAAAGCTGCAAACGTTCAAGTTCGCAATATATTGGTTGGTCAAATTACGTTTTTGGTGTGGTTGCTCCTCATCTCTATAGGCTTTCAATTTGGCAGTGTCTTGTTTGATAAAGATCTTGGTTCAAAAATATTAATTGAAGCTTTTATTTATTCTACAGTGTTAAGTGTGATTACCTTTGGACTTTTATTTAATCGTAGCCACTTTAAGGCTGAGCACCAAAAATCATTCAAGGATATGCTCAAACCTATTACCGAATGCTTGATTGCGATTGGAATGGTGTTGATCGGGATGGGGCTATATTGGCTATTACCCAAGACTTTATCAGGGGAAATATTAAGCGCGATACTATTGTATGTGTTGATTTTTTTAATCGGAGTGGATTTGTCTACGATTAAAATTCAAGCCCTCACTATGAATCATATTAAAGTGCCATTTTTTTCAATCATTGCACTATTTATTGCGGCTTATTTGACGAGTCATATCATGACTCAATCTTTTGTCGAACTCGTTGTGATGGGGAGTGGATTTGGTTGGTTCTCTCTTTCTGGTCCTTTAGTTGCTAAAGTTTTAGGACCTGAGCAGGGAACTTTTGCTTTGATCACAGATCTTGTACGAGAGTTTTATGCGATTGCATTGTTGTATTTATTAGGTCAGCGTTATCCAAAGCCAATCATTGGTGTATGTGGTGCCACGGCGATGGACTCGACTTTACCCTTTGTAAAAAACAATTGTTCACCATTAGATGTACAAATTGCAATTCTCAGTGGATTTTTCCTGACGCTCATTGCGCCGTTTTTTATTATTTTTTTTAGTAGTTTGATATGAATCCAAATTCTAGTGCTCAGCAGAAATAGGAAAGAGCTTCTCTGAATTTATACAATTGATCCTTTGATAGATCAGTAGATCGTTCACTAAACTTCGTTATAATCGCTTCATTGATAAAATAGAGAACAGATCATGCGCGTACTTGTGGTGATGGATCCCATCGAAAATGTAAACCTCAAAAAAGATTCGACCATGGCAATGCTTTGGGCTGCTGCACGTCGCGGTCATGAGTTAGGGTATGCACTTCAGGAAGATTTATATATCGATCAAGGCAAAGCTTTTGGTTTGATCTCACCACTTAAAGTGTTTGAGGATTATAATCATTACTATGAACTTGGTGAAAAACAGAAAGAATCTTTAGCCGCATACGATGTTGTACTCATGCGTAAAGATCCACCTTTTGATATGAACTTTGTTTATACAACTTATATTCTGGAACAAGCGGAACGTGAAGGTTCCTGGATTATCAATAAACCTCAAAGTTTGCGAGACTGTAACGAAAAGCTGTTCGCTACACAATTTCCAGAACTGCAGGTTCCGACTTTGGTAACTTCACAGCAAAGTTTAATCCGAGAGTTTATTGCTGAACATCAAGATGTGATTGTAAAACCGCTAGATGGGATGGGCGGTATGGGGATTTTCCGTTTAACTGCTGCAGGGGCAAATATCGGTTCAACTTTGGAAATGTTGACTCAAATGGGGCAGCAACCGATTATGGCGCAACGTTATATTCCTGAAATTGTGGATGGAGATAAGCGTATTCTGATGGTCAATGGTGAGCCAATTCCATATTGTTTAGCGCGTATCCCACAAAATGGTGAAACGCGAGGTAACCTTGCTGCTGGTGGGCGTGGTGAAGCACGTCCGTTGACTGAAAATGATAAGGTGATTGCTGCTAAAGTTGGACCATTCTTGCGTGAGAAGGGGCTGGTATTTGTTGGTCTTGATGTCATTGGAAACTATGTAACAGAAATTAATGTGACTAGTCCAACGTGTATACGTGAAATAGACGCACAATTTGGTACTTCTATCGCAGATACATTATTTGATGTTTTGGAAGCTGGACGTTAGCTGATCTGCAAAAAAGAGCCTAAATAGGCTCTTTTTTTTGCGTATATATTTTAAATAAATAATAGCTGGTCAATAGTCCTAGGGTGGAAAGACTTACGGTAACCCATGCGGCATTGGACCACTGGTGAGAAGACGAAACGAGAGCTGCTGTTGCTGGGGGAACAAGGAACTGCGCACATGCAGAAATTTGCAGCACTAAGCCCATACTGGATGCTGCTGCATTGACCTGTGGTGCGTATCTAAGCGTATTGGCAAAGACGGTCGTCGGAATAATGCCACCGATAAAAGAAAACAAAATAGCGCACAAATATTGCAACTCAAAAATCAACCAATAGGGTTGTGAAAATACAACCCAGCTACATAAAATTAGACTTAAAAAACTAAATTGAAGTAATTTAAAAGGAGATATGCCTTTTTGAAGTAATACGCCTGCGCCAAAGGTTCCACCTAAGTTAGATAATACAACCATTGACACCAAAATTCCTGCAAGCTTTAAATCCATATTGAATGAGACATAAAGACTGGGTAAAAAACCTGTGAGTGTGATCCATTGACTGGTATAGCAAGCAAAGATAACGGCTAGACAGAGAATGGGTGGATGGGTCACGGTGACTTTAACAATAGATAAAAAAGAGTTGGAGGTTGATGTGCTCAGTGCCTTTGTCGTTACAGTGGTTTGCTTATCGTCATAACGTAAAAAATGGTAAATCATCAAGGCAACCAGCCAACAAAAGGCACCAAATAATGCCCAAATGTGTTGCCAACTGAGCCATTCGAGTAATACAGGGATGGTCAAAATAGCAAGACTAACCCCAACTCCCATATAAGAACTCCATAACCCCATTTTAAAATTCATGGTTTCAGGCGTGCTTAGGCGTTTTAAAATTGCGGGAGCGCAAAGACTAATGGTGAGAAATCCAATGCCTTCCATAAATCGAAAAAAATAAAGGCTAATACTATGATCAATCCATAAGCCTGCAAAACTACTCATCCCCAATAGAATGAGTGCAAAAATAAGACATTTTTTGAGTCCTATTTTCTCAGATACAGCACCAATACACAGGGCAAATAGCATTCCAGCACCTTGAACCAGTGATAAGGATAGGCCTGCTTGGGTGAAACTTAGATTTAAATCTTTTTGAAGAATTGGAATAACAGCAGAAAGTTTACCGACATGAATTGCAGCAAGGTAGCCTGCCAAAATAATCCAAATGTCATAAGATGATATTTTTGACATTTGCGTTTAAAAATCCTTTTATTCGCGAGCTGAATCTCAATGAGATATAGCAATATCATAAATAGAACTATTGCCTCATACCATTTAGACATAAGTTTATATCCAATATGGTGGTAGCGCAGATACGAAGGAACAATAGAGCCAATACTGTGGTGGTTTTTAATGTGCACATTAATCATTATTTTGGTGCGTTATAAACTAGATCGAATGGTAAAATACATAAAAAAGGCACACCTCATAATAAATCTAGTTTAAACTCTGAAATCATATGAAAAAAACAATTAAAGGGTCCGTGAAAAAAAGTAAATAAACTTTCATGGATATACGATTGTGATTACAATTGATGCCTTATATAAAATTTTCTGTTAGCTCTTAGATTTGAAGAATTAGACCGTGACACAAGCTCAGCATAAACAACCTAAACATGTCATGATGATGGCTGCAGGTACAGGTGGACATGTATTTCCTGCCCTAGCAGTTGCTCAGGAATTACAACAGCAAGGTGTCGAAGTGTCATGGTTGGCAACGCCTTCAGGTATGGAAAACCGCTTGCTTAAAAATCACCAAATTCCAATTTATCAAATTGATATTCAGGGTGTGCGTGGCAATGGAATCGTCCGTAAGCTGCAAGCCCCTTTTAAAATTTTAAAAGCAACGCTTAGCGCAATGCGCTATATGAAACGATTAAACGTAGATGCAGTCGCTGGTTTTGGCGGTTATGTTGCAGGTCCTGGTGGTTTGGCTGCGCGTATTCTTGGTATTCCTGTCATCATTCATGAGCAAAATGCAGTAGCGGGTTTCACCAATACCCAATTGGCTCGTGTTGCTAAAACGGTCTGTCAGGCATTCCCGAAAACATTTCCAGAAAATCATAAAATCGTGACTACAGGTAATCCCGTACGTAAGGAAATTTCTGCGATATTGAGCCCTGCTTGGCGATATCAAGAGCGAGAAAAAGCCAATCAGCCTATTCGAATTTTAATTGTAGGCGGCTCTTTGGGCGCACAAGCATTGAACGAGCGCGTACCCGAAGCACTGAAACAATTAGATGTTCCTTTAAGTGTTTATCATCAGTGTGGTCAAAATCATGCTGATAGCACGCGGGCACGTTATGCCGATGCTCCTGATCATTTACAGGTAGAAGTTCAACCGTTTATTGAAAATATGGCGGAAGCCTATGCCAATGCCGATCTTGTAATCTGTCGTGCTGGTGCACTGACGGTCACTGAGATTGCTACTGCGGGTGTTGCAGCCGTATTTGTACCTTTGCCAAGTGCAGTAGATGACCACCAAACCGCGAATGCCAAATTCCTAGCAGATATTAATGCTGCAAAAATTTGTCCACAAGCGACACTCACTCCTGATTCATTAAAAACAGTTTTATTGCCACTCATGAACCGTACATTGTTGACGGAAATGGCTGTTAAAGCACGTCAACAAGCTCAACCAGATGCAACTCAGCGTGTGGTTGGTTTAATTCAAGATTTGTAAGTTTTAGAGAAAATTATGTCTTCAACGAACCCAGCTGATAAAGCAAAAAACCTGATTAAAATTCCTGAAATGCGCCGTATCAAGCATATCCATTTTGTGGGTATTGGTGGTGCAGGAATGTGCGGGATTGCGGAAGTCTTAAAAAACCAAGGCTATAAAGTTTCAGGGTCGGATATTAAAGCCTCTAAAACCACTGCACAGCTTGAAGAAAATGGCATTAAAGTTCATATCGGACACGCTGCTGATAATATTAAGGGTGCGAATGTATTGGTTGTATCGACTGCGATTGACCAAGAAAATCCAGAAATTAAAGCAGCGATTGAAACACGTATCCCTGTAGTTCGTCGTGCGGAAATGTTGGGCGAGTTGATGCGTTACCGTCATGGTATTGCGGTTGCAGGTACACATGGTAAAACCACAACGACAAGTTTGGTGACCTGTATGCTTGCTGAAGAAAACATGGATCCGACATACGTGATTGGTGGTTTGCTTAATCGCTCTGGAGTAAATGCTGCTTTAGGTGCGAGTCGTTATATTGTAGCTGAAGCAGATGAATCTGATGCTTCATTCCTATATTTAGAACCAATGGCCGCTATTGTTACCAACATTGATGCTGATCATATGGATACTTATGGTGGTAGCTTCGATGTGTTGAAAGATACTTTTGTTCAATTCTTGCAGAAACTTCCGTTCTACGGTTTAGCCGTAGTGTGTGGCGATGATCAAAATATTCGTGAAATCATGCCACGTATTGGTCGACCTGTTTTAACTTATGGGTTTAACGAAGATAACGATATTCGTGCTATAGATGTGGTACAAGAAGGGATGCAATCACATTTTACAGTGCTTCGTAAAAACAAAGAGCCACTCAAGTTAACCATTAATATGCCTGGTTTGCATAACATCCTTAATGCGTTAGCTGCGATTGGTGTGGCAACTGATGAAGGTGTATCTGATGCTGCAATCGCTCGTGCTTTAGAAAGTTTTAGTGGTGTAGGGCGTCGTTTCCAAATTCAAGGTGAATTTGAGTTAGGTGATGGAACGGTCAAACTGGTTGATGATTATGGTCACCATCCAAAAGAAGTTGAAGCAACGATTAAAGCTGCGCGTGCAAGTCATCCTGATCGTAGACTTGTGATGATGTTCCAACCTCACCGTTTTAGCCGTACACGTGATTGTTTTGATGATTTCGTTGATGTCTTGTCACAAGTCGATCAATTACTGCTATTAGAAGTATATTCTGCAGGTGAAAAGCCGATTGTTGGTGCAGATAGTCGCTCATTGGCAAGAAGTATCCGATTGCGTGGTGATGTTGAACCAATCTTGATTGATCCAGTAGAAGGGAATTTGCCAAATGTGATACAAAAAGTGTTACAAGCAAATGACTTGTTATTGACTCAAGGTGCGGGTAACGTTGGAGCAATTTCAATTGAGCTTGCTCAGAACCAGCTCTATTTAAAATAATCGTCGTTTGATGATTTGGCTAAATTGAAAATTTTATAAGTTTAAGGAACTAAACGTGTCAAATGCTTCTAAATTCGGCAAAGTTGCTGTATTGCTTGGTGGTAAATCTGCAGAGCGTGAGGTGTCATTAGATAGTGGTAAGGCTGTACTTGAAGCATTGGTACGTTCAGGGGTGAATGCAGAGGGTTTTGACCCTCAAGAACGCAGTGTGACTGAACTGGTAAATTACGATCGTGCATTTATTGTGTTACATGGTCGTGGTGGAGAAGATGGTCAAATCCAAGGCGCATTAGAGTGGTTAAATATTCCATATACTGGAACTGGTGTGCAGGGGTCGGCTATCGGAATGGATAAAGTAAAGACCAAGCAAATTTGGCAAGGTTCTGAACTTCCTACAGCGCCATACCGCATTGTTTCTAAAGATACTGATGCACAAGCACTCGTTGCAGAGCTTGGATTACCACTGATTATCAAGCCCGTGCACGAAGGCTCGAGTGTGGGCATGAGTAAGGTTGAGAAAGCAGAGGATTTAGCTGAAGCAATTAAAAAAGCGACTCAACATGATGCCGTGGTCATGGCTGAGAAGTGGATTACAGGTCGTGAATTTACGATTTCATTTTTAAACGGTCAACCATTACCAGTCATCCGTTTACAACCTCCAGCTGATGTAGCCTTTTATGATTATGAAGCTAAATACCAACGTAATGATGTTGAATATGGTATCCCTTGTGGTTTGAGTGAAGCTGAAGAAAAAAGTTTACAAGCGCTTTGCTTACGAGCGTTTCAAGCTGTTGGGGCAAGTGGTTGGGGTAGAATTGATGCTATGCAGGACGAGCAAGGTCAATTTTGGCTGCTAGAAGTGAATACTGTTCCAGGCATGACCAGTCATTCATTGGTACCAAAAGCAGCTCAAGCAGTAGGTTATAGTTTTGAAGATTTGTGTTTGGCTATTTTAGAGCAAACCTTAGCGAAAGAATCACACTAAGTTATGGCTCAACTACCTCCATCGATGCGTCGCAAACGTGCGGCGATTACATCGATTCATGACAAACCACCGACTCGCAAAGAGAAAATGATTAATGCGGGTGGTTGGGTCATGCTTATTTTTGCATGTTGTGTACTTTTGGTCGGGATTTATGGCTTATATAGCGTCATGACCAGTGCAAAGGTAGCATCTTTGGATGTGGTTGGTCTGCAAGCCGAGCCTGAAATTAGTCAAGTAAAACAGCAGTTAATGCCTACCATTACAGGCAATTATTTTACTGCTGATCTTGAGCAAATTCGTGATAAGGCATTAGAGATTTCTTGGGTAGATCGAGTGGTCATCTCTAGAGCTTGGCCAGACGGTATTAAGGTTCGTGTTATTCCGAAACATCCGATTGCACGTTGGGGAACAGGACGTCTGTTAAGTGATCAGGGTGTGGTGTATACAGAGGCATATTCTAGAAATCACGCTAATTTACCACTTATGCATGGTCCGTCAGATCAGTCAAAAGTCATGATGAGACGTTATCATGAAATTAATCAACTGTTTAGTCCAGTTAATCTGCGTTTGAAAGAGCTATATTTAACAGATCGTCGGACATGGTTTATGCAGTTCGATTCGGGTTTACGTATTATTGTGGATCAGGATCAGACCATGAGCAAACTGCAACGATTGAGTCACTTATCTCAAGCAGATCTGAAAGTGGTTTGGCCAAGAGTTTCAGCGATTGACTTACGTTACCGAAATGGCTTGGCGATTCAATGGAAAAATGCGACACCACCAAAGATTATAAATGGTCAGTTTGTTGTAACCATTAATGACATTAACATTGCAGATTCAAGAGTTGCAAAGCCATAATACGTGGCTTTAAAAATAGGCATAAGCCAGATATAAACAATGAAGAAAATGGTAGTGAATCATGAATGAGGCTGTTCCCTCAGTTGTTGCGATAGACATTGGGACACATAAAGTTTCAGTTCTAATTGGTAAAGTGCATGCGCCGGATAATATCCAGGTCATCGGTATGGCGACTGCGCGAAATAAAGGCATGAACAAAGGAAAAATTGTTAGCCTTGAAAAAGTGATCTCTGCGATTAAGAATGCGGTACAAGAAGCAGAAGATATGGCGGAGTGTCGTGTGCATTCAGCATGGGTATCGATCCCGAGTACAGAACTGCAAAGTGCTTATGCGACAGGCCGGACACCGATTTCTAATCCAGAACGCACCATTACGACTTCAGAAGTGGTTAAAGCTTTAGAAATGGCAAAAGCCAGTCATTTAACTTCTGATCATTATCTTGCAAGTGCAGTCCCATTGGGTTTTGAGTTGGATGATTCACCTGAGTGGGTGCATAATCCAATTAACCTTTCAGCAAATAGCATGACGGCGCATTATCAACTCATGATGCTACCAATCAGCACCATGCAAAATTTAGATCGTGCAATGAAAGGCGCCAATATTTTTGTCGAAAAGATGGTGATTTCATGTTTAGCAACGGCTGAAGGTGCATTGCTGAAAGATGAAAAAGAGTATGGTGTATGCTTATTGGATATTGGGGCTGGTACAACCAATATTGCAGTTTATATTGAAGGTCATTTAGTGCTAGCACACACCATTCAACGTGGTGGTGAAAATGTAACGCGTGATATCGCCGCAGTATTGCAAACGACGACCGAAGAAGCTGAACGACTCAAATTGCTTTACGGTTGTGTTGATTTACAGCAAGTCAAACCTGAACATATGATCGAGTTTGAAGCGATCGATGGTCCTCAAGCGATCAGTCGGATTGAGCTATCAGAGATTATTATTGCACGTTACGAAGAAATTCTTTCTATGGTGCGTGATGAGTTACAACAACGTGGTGCGCTACAAAGTTTATATCACGGTGTAGTTTTAAGTGGTGATGCATGCCAGATTGAGGGTATGATCACATTATCACGTCGTATGTTGGGTGTTTCTGCTCATTTAGGCAACCCTCCGCTACAAGTATATGCGGATGATCAACATTTACCTGCATTAAGACGTTCAATGTATTCTACCGCAACAGGACTGCTGTTATTTAGTCAAAGCGATTTACAAGAATCAGTCGAGCAACCTGAAGAAGTGAATAAGCGTCCATTATTAGAGCGCATAGCGAATGGTTGGAATGCGTTTAATAACAAATTGAAAGGTATTTTTTAAGTTTAGTTTTTAAGGGAGTATTGTTTGCAACTTGTAAGAGCAACTTCATGTGCTTGACAAGAATGTGATTGCAACGCATCCTAAAAACAAATTTTTATTATTGAAGATCAAGGCAGTATACGGGCTTAAGTGACTGCCAAATTTATTAGGAAAAGTTAAGGTCATGGCTTCATTTGAATTTTTAGAAGATGAACAAACCGATAATAACGGTCAAGCCCGTTTTACTGTGTTTGGTGTTGGTGGCGGTGGTGGTAATGCCGTACAACACATGGTGCAATCTGATATCAAAGGCGTGAAATTTGTTTGTGCAAATACAGATAAACAAGCTTTGGATCGTATGAATGCGCCATTCAAAATCCAATTGGGCCAACAAAGTACGCGTGGGCTAGGTGCAGGAGCAAATCCTGATGTCGGTCAAATTGCAGCAGAAGAAAGTCGCGAATTAATCCGTCAGCATCTGGAAGGTGCAGATATGGTATTTGTTACTGCCGGCATGGGTGGTGGTACTGGTACTGGTGCAGCACCAGTCGTGGCTGAAATAGCACAAGAAATGGGTATTTTGACGGTTGGTGTTGTCACCACTCCATTTAACTTCGAGGGTCGTCGTCGTCAACGTTCTGCTGAAAAAGGGATCGAAGAACTTGAAAAGCATGTTGACTCATTGATTATCATTCCAAACCAACGCCTACTTAGCGTTTATGGTGATATCTCGATGCAAGATGCTTATCGCAAAGCGGATGATGTCTTGCTTAACGCGGTACGAAGTATCTTTGATTTAGTTGTGCGTCCTGGTCATATCAACCTTGACTTCGCCGATTTAAAAACAGCGATGAGCACACGCGGTTATGCGATGATGGGTGAAGGTAAGAGTAGCGGTCCAGATCGTGCTGAAGATGCAGCGCGTCTTGCGATTCGCAGTCCGTTGCTTGACAACGTAAATATTATGAACGCGAAGGGTGTTTTAATTAATATCACTGGCGGTAATGATGTTACCTTGCGTGAAACTGAAATTATCACAGATGTTGTCAATCAAATTGTTGATCTGGATGAAGGTGAAGTCTTCTTTGGTACAGTATTTGATCCAGATGCGCGTGATGAAATCCGTGTTACTGTGATTGCGACAGGTTTAACTCGTAATGCGAATGAAACGGAAGTGAAGCGCCGTGCGCCAGTGAGTGTAAACCCATCAGTTGGTGGACAAGCTGCTGCTTTGGATGAAGATGATGTTCCAGCAATCAGTAAACGTCAGAATCCAGAGAGTGTAGCCCCTGAGCCTTCTGCGGCGCCTCGATCTGCACCAATGAGCATTCAAGATTATCTTAAAAATCAACAGCGTAAATAACATGTAACATAATGTGTTTACGATGATCAAACAGAAAAGGTGGCGCTTATGCCACCTTTTTGATTTTTATCAATGGCTAAATGTGCTAACGTATACTAGATTTTAGATGAATATTGAAGAAACATGTTGAAACAACGCACCCTGAAACGAGTCGTGAAAGCGAGTGGTATCGGATTACACAGTGGGCAAAAAGTAATGATTAACTTTGTACCACATGTAGCTGATGGGGGTATTGTTTTTCGTCGTATTGATTTAAATCCGCCTGTAGATATTCCTGCTAATGCGATGCTGATTCAAGAAGCATTTATGTGTTCGAATTTGGTACAAGAAAATGCCAAAGTTGGGACTATCGAACATATTATGAGTGCGATTGCAGGTCTTGGTATTGATAATCTGATTATTGAAGTATCAGCTTCAGAAGTTCCAATTATGGATGGAAGCGCCGGTCCATTTATCTATTTACTCATGCAAGGTGAGTTGATGGAGCTAGAAGCGCCTAAAAAATTTATAAAAATATTAAAGCCTGTAGAAGCATTAATTGACGATAAGCGCGCTATTTTTAATCCGCATGATGGTTTTCAACTTAATTTTACAATTGATTTCGATCACCCAGCCTTTGCCAAAGAATATCAGTCTGCCAGTATTGATTTCTCAACGGAAACATTTGTTTATGAAGTCAGTGAGGCACGTACTTTCGGCTTTATGAAAGATTTGGATTATCTTAAGGCGAATAATTTAGCTTTGGGTGCTAGTTTAGAGAATGCAATTGGTGTTGATGATTCAGGTGTCGTGAACGAAGAAGGCTTACGATTTGCTGATGAATTTGTACGTCATAAAATATTGGATGCGGTGGGTGATCTTTATTTACTCGGACATCAAATTATTGCGAAGTTTGATGGTTACAAATCTGGACATGCACTCAATAATCAACTGCTTCGCAATGTTCAGAGTGATCCATCTAATTATGAAATTGTAACATTTGATGACGAAAAGTCTTGTCCAATTCAATATGTAAGTGTGATCTAAGTCATTGTCTTCAGGTTAAATGTTATAGTGTAACATTGTTAAGTGTGACTTAATTCGCCTTTAAAATAGTGAATGACGTTTAAATCAAATGGTCCTGTTACTTTTTATTGCTTGCCAAACGTATCATAGCTTGGCTAAGCTTAGGATCGTTCACAAAACTAGCAGCGTTGAGTAACATTTCTTGCGTTGTCGGACATAAAGAAGTTTTGGAATTTTCAGTTTGTGTTTGGGGAATTTCTTTTTTTGCTCGAATACGAACTTGGATTTTTTGTAAATCTTTGAGTTCAGGTATTTGTGATAACTGAGAAATATACTGTTTTTGAAGGTAACCGAGTTGACTAATCATGGCTTGATTTTCACCGGTGATGGTCAAAATACCGTATTGATAACAGACAACTTGCCATTGTTCATTTTTGGGCAATAGCGGTTGAATTAATTTTGTAAGTCTCTGCCAGTCAGCAACTTGCTTTGTGAGAAACGATAAGTTTCCTGTTTTTATGTGTTGTCTTGTTTGTTGAAACATATTTTTTGGTTCTGACATACATTGTTCCTACATTGTTTTGTCTTAATCTTAAACGCTTGTTTCTTTCGATATCAAGGAAGAGATCACACAAGAGACTTGAGTAAGAACAGTTTAATGAGGTTTATATGTATACGCGACGTATTTTATTAGCGTTTTCTTTAGCAGCTTCAGCAGCTTCGGTTGCATTTGCAGATTTAGTTCAATTAGATGCCACACAAGCCTCCAATCCTGATCGATTGGAAGAGTTAACAAGAACACTATCACAAGGTTCTTATAGTCATCCTGATGACATGGACATTCCAGCGACAGCACAAGTCGATGTGACAGTTCGAGCGAAGGCGGATCCAATCGAATTAAATAATGCGCTGCTTAATAGTAAATACCCTGCTCAAAAAACTACAACGACAAGTTCAAATCGTTACTCTTCAAATAATGCATATTCATGGTTAGTGACACACCCACTTCCAAGTGGTCGTGTCAGTTCAAATTATGGCGGCCGAACAATGGGCGGACGTGCTGAAAACCATTCTGGTTTAGATCTTGCTGCACCAACAGGAACTCCAATATATGCAACTGGTCCAGGTATAGTGACCAAATCAGGTTGGGGTACAGGTTATGGTCAATATGTTGAAATCAACCACGGTAATGGGTATATCACACGATATGCACATGCTTCACGCTTGATTGCTAAAGTAGGTGATAAAGTCACTGCTGGTGAGCATATTGCCAATGTGGGTTGTACTGGACGTTGTACTGGTCCTCACTTACATTATGAAGTGGTCAAAGATGGTCAGCGTAAAAACCCTTCAACTTACCTAGCGATGTTGCCTTAATTAATTATCAAACCTCATTAATACACATCTATCCTCATTAATACACATCCATTGTTAAGTCGTTTGAATAAATCGCCAAGCAAAGTCTTGGCGATTTTCGTTTTTGCTGTCAGGTCACCTGATTAAATTTAAGATTAGAATAAAGCTTTGTATAAAAAAACAGCAATATTGGCGTTTTAGTGTTAATTTGTGTAATAAATGGTCAAGTACTATTTATTATCGAAATATTAGTCTAATGTCGTATTCATTTATAGCCATAACTGCGTATCGCGAAAATATGTTAAATATAGGGCATACAAATAGGCATGAATATAGGTGTAATATGGCGTATTACGGTGATACCGACGCACAAGAAACCCAAGAGTGGCAGGACGCTTTTGACTCTGTTTTACAGCATATGGGGACGGAAAGAGCAGCCTTTCTTCTTGAAAAACTGTATCAACGTGCGATTGCGAAACATGTTCCCATTCAGCGTCTAAATACTCCTTACTTAAATACGATTTCAGTAGAAGAGCAACCTGCAATGCCTGGCGATCCAGATATGGAGCGCCGAATTCGTGCTTTGATTCGTTGGAATGCTTTAGCAATGGTGCTTCGCGCCAATAAAACAGGCGACGATCTTGGTGGTCACTTAGCCAGCTTTGCATCTTCTGCAACTTTATATGATGTTGGCTTTAACCATTTCTTCCGTGCGAACAGTGATAACTTCGGCGGTGACATGATTTATTATCAAGGTCACTGTGCACCAGGGATTTATGCGCGTTCATTCTTGGAAGGTCGTTTAACTGAAGAGCATCTAAACAATTTCCGTCGTGAAGTTGATGGTATTGGTTTGCCTTCGTACCCACATCCATACTTAATGCCAGACTATTGGCAGTTCCCAACGGTATCGATGGGTCTGGGTCCAATCATGTCCATTTATCAAGCACATATTCAAAAGTACTTGATGAACCGCGGTTTGATTAAAGAAGAAGATCGTAAGGTTTGGGCTTATCTTGGCGATGGTGAGATGGATGAGCCAGAAAGTACTGGTGCAATCTCGTTGGCAGGTCGTGAAAAGTTAGACAACTTGGTTTGGGTTGTAAACTGTAACTTGCAACGTTTAGATGGTCCAGTTCGTGGTAATGGTAAGATCATCCAAGAACTTGAGTCTTTATTCCGTGGTGCAGGTTGGCGCGTGATTAAAGTAGTATGGGGTCGTCATTGGGATCCACTACTTGCTAAAGATGAATCTGGTGCGCTTAAAGCCATTATGGAAGAAGCTGTAGATGGTGATTATCAGCGTTATCAAGTGAAAGGTGGTGCTTATACACGTGCGCACTTCTTTGGTAAATATCCTGAAGCTGAAGAGTTAGTTAAACACTTAAGTGATGAAGATATCGATAATTTAAATCGTGGCGGTCACGATCCTTACAAAGTATATGCTGCTTATGCAGAAGCCATGAAATCTACAGGTCAGCCAACGGTTATTCTCGCGAAAACTGTTAAAGGTTACGGCTTATCTGAAGAAATTGAAGCGGTCAATAAAACGCATCAAATCAAGAAAATGCAACTTGAATCGCTTAAATATGTACGTAACCGTTTCAACTTGCCATTTACCGATGAGCAACTTGAAGAAGTTCCATTTTATCGCCCAAGTGAAAACTCGCCTGAAATTAAGTATATGAAGGCTCGCCGTGAGGCATTAGGTGGTTACTTACCAGCACGTCGTAAAGAGAGCGAATCTTTAGCGATTCCTGAGTTGTCTGTATTTGATGCAGTGTTAGCTGGTTCTAATGGTAAGCAACAATCAACGACCATGGTGATGGTACGTTTAATCTCTGCACTACTGAAAGAAAAAGCAATTAAAGACCGTGTGGTACCAATTGTTCCAGATGAGGCGCGTACTTTCGGTTTAGAAGGGATGTTCCGTCAATTGGGCATTTATGCCGCGCACGGTCAAAAATATACCCCTGAAGATCAAGAGCAGTTGATGCATTACCGTGAAGCGAAAGATGGTCATATGCTTCAAGAGGGGATCAATGAAGCAGGTGCGATGAGTGCTTGGGCTGCTTTAGGAACAAGTTATTCAACCAATAACCTTCCTATGATCCCGATGTACATGTATTACTCAATGTTTGGTTTCCAACGTATTGGTGATATTGCATGGGCGGCAGGTGATGCACAGGCGCAAGGTTTCTTATTGGGGGCAACTGCTGGTCGTACTACGCTGAATGGTGAAGGTCTACAGCATCAAGATGGTCACTCACATATTCTTGCGAATACGATTCCAAATTGTATTTCTTATGATCCATGTTTCGGATATGAACTTGCGGTGATTGTACATGACGGTCTAAAACGCATGTATGTGGATCAGGAGCGTGTGTTCTATTACTTAACTGTAATGAATGAGAACTATGAGCATCCAGCGATGCCACAAGGTGCTGAAGAAGGCATTAAACGTGGTATGTATTTACTTGAGGAAGATGAAAAAGCCACAGTTCAGCTTTTAGGTTCAGGTGTAATTCTGCGTGAAGTGATTAAAGCGGCTCAAATCTTACGTGATGAATATCAAATTCATTCGAATGTCTACAGCGTAACAAGCTTTAATGAGCTTGCGCGTGATGGTATGGCGTGCGAAGAATATAATCGTTTACATCCACTTACTGAAGATGTAAAAGAAGCATGGGTGTCGAAGCAGTTGCGTGGTACGAAAGGTATCGTCGTTTCTGCAACAGATCATATGCGTGCTTACAGTGAGCAAATTCGCGCTTACCTTCCAGATAACCGTCCATTTGTAGCATTAGGTACAGACGGTTATGGTCGCTCAGATACACGTGCAAAACTTCGTAGCTACTTTGGTGTAGATGCTGCACATATTGTTGTTGCGACACTGAAGAAACTTGCTGACGAGGGTGAAGTAGATGCGCGTCTAGTTAAAGATGCGATTTCTAGCTTTGAATTAGATACTGACCGTCCAGTCGCTTGGGCACCTCAAACAACGCCTGAACTTCACGCTGTAGCTGACTACAAAGAGGAGAACTAAGCATGCAAATTACGACTCCTGATATTGGTGTAGATAAAGCTACAGTGGCTGAAATTTTGGTCAAAGTGGGTGATACGATTAGTGTCGATGACAGCATTGTTTTGTTGGAGTCTGACAAAGCATCTGTTGAAGTGCCAAGCACTTCAGCAGGTGTGGTGAAAAGTATTTTGGTGAGCCTTGGTGACGAAGTTGCTGAAGGTGCGGTTTTGGTAGAGCTTGAAGCGGAGGGGCAAACGTCATCTGAAGCACCTACAGCACAAGTTGAAGAATCGAAAGCACAAGCTCAAGCAGAACCTGTAGCCCAATCTCAAGTGGAAGCACCAAAAGCAGCAACGGCATCTGAAACTGTTGATGTTCAAGTACCAGACATTGGTGTTGAAAAAGCCACTGTGGGTGAGATCTTGGTTGCGGTGGGCGACGAAATTGATGCCGATCAAAGTATCATTGTTGTTGAGTCTGACAAAGCGACAGTCGAAGTTCCAAGTGCTATTGCGGGTACAGTTGAATCGATTGAAATTTCAGTCGGTGATACAGTCAAAGAAGGTGTTGTGATTCTGAAAGTGAAAACAGCAGCTTCAGTATCAAACGTGGCGCAAGCTGCTGCAGAAACTACACCGACGACTGCTCCAGCTGCAGCGGCACCACCTGCAGAATCAACAAAAGTGACAGTTGCTTCAGCGCCAGCAGGTAAAGTTGAGATTGCTGTCCCTGACTTAGGTGTAGACAAAGCTGCTGTAGCTGAAATTTTAGTGGCTGTTGGTGATAAGGTTGAAAAAGACCAAAGCATCATTGTGGTTGAATCAGATAAAGCGACCGTTGAAGTGCCAAGTACCACCACAGGTGTGATTACCGCAATTCATATTGAATTGGGTCAAAACGTGTCTGAAGGCGTGGCTTTAGTTACGATTGAGGCTGAAGGTCAAGTAGCCCCAGTTACAGAAGCCCCTGTAGCAGCACCAGTGAGTACAAAAGCGGAAGCACCAAAAGCAGTCCCTGCGCAAGCTGGTGCTCCTGTACAAACAGCTGCTCCTTCAGCAGATAAGCTGACCAAAGAGCAAAATGCAGCAAATGCTAAAGTATATGCTGGTCCTGCGGTACGTAAGTTGGCGCGTGAGCTTGGTGTTGTGTTGGCAGAAGTCAAAGCTTCTGGTCCACATGCACGCTTAATGAAAGAAGACATCTTTGCGTATGTGAAAACACGTTTAACTGCACCAGCACCTGTAACTGCTGCACCGACAGTTGCTGCACCAGCAGGATTGCCTAAATTACCAAGTTTTGATGCCTTTGGTGGTGTAGAAGAAAAAGCGTTAACACGTTTACAGCAAGTGTCTATTCCACAGTTGTCATTGAACAATTATATCCCGCAAGTGACCCAATTCGATGCGGCAGATATTACGGAGCTTGAAGCATGGCGTAATGAGCTTAAAGGCAACTTTAAGAAAGAAGGCATTAGCCTGACCATTATGGCATTCATCATCAAGGCTGTAGCGCATTTGCTAAAAGAAGAACGTGAGTTTGCAGGTCATTTGTCTGATGATGGCAAAACCGTATTACTGCGTAAAGAAATCCATATGGGCATTGCTGTTGCTACACCAGATGGTTTAACAGTGCCTGTGCTACGTAATCCAGATCAAAAATCAATTAAGCAAATCGCAGTTGAACTCGGTGAGTTGGGTCAAAAAGCACGTGATAAGAAATTGTCACCGAAAGATCTGCAAGGTGCCAACTTCACGATTTCAAGCCTAGGCGCAATTGGTGGTACGGCATTCACTCCGCTTGTCAACTGGCCGCAAGTGGCAATCTTGGGTATTTCACCTGCAACGATGCAACCTGTGTGGAATGGACAAGGTTTTGATCCACGTTTAATGCTTCCATTGTCATTGTCTTATGACCATCGTGTCATTAATGGTGCTGATGCTGCTCGCTTTACCAATAAACTGACGAAGCTGCTTAAAGATATTCGTACATTGCTCATCTAAATATTTTTAACGTATTTTGTCTGCAGAATCAAAACCTCACTTCGGTGGGGTTTTTATTTGTAAAAACAAAAAGCCAGGATTATAATGGATAAACTTCATTGGGGAGTAGCCGCTGTTCTGCAATAGAACAGGTGATGGTCAACATATTTGCTCTAAAACGAGCATGGTCATCATAGCAAAGAACCAAATGAGCTCTATTTGAGCTTTCTTTTGTTGGCAAGACCTTTGATTTACCATTCTGCGGATTTTTGGCTAGCAGGGATGGTGGGTCATTGGTATTTGTTATGCTAGCCAGAGAAAGACATCATGTATGAATTCCTTCTGTCTACAGGTATCGTCGCACTAGCTGAAATGGGTGATAAAACCCAATTGTTAGCTTTACTTCTTGCTGCACGCTTTCGTAAACCCGTTCCAATCTTAATTGCTATTTTGTTAGCGACAATTGTCAATCATGGAGTTTCCGCTGCTCTAGGACAATGGGTTACAACAATTTTAAGTCCCGAGATCCTCATGTGGATTCTAGCAATAGGATTTATTGCTATGGCTGCTTGGATGCTGGTCCCTGATGAACTAGAGGATGAGTCAGCAAGTATTCAACAATGGCAAAAATTTGGCGTTTTTGGAGCGACATTTATTTTATTTTTCTTGGCTGAAATTGGCGACAAAACGCAGATTGCGACAGTGGCACTTGCTGCACGTTTTGACAGTATCTGGTGGGTGATGGCTGGAACGACATTAGGTATGATGATCGCTAATGCGCCGGCAGTACTTATTGGTGATAAATTGGCGAATCGATTACCTATTTCCTTGATTCACAAAATTGGCGCAATAATTTTCCTTGTCATTGGTGTGGGCACTTTAGTGCAACATTATTGTTTATAAATGGTTGTATACGCATAAAGATCTGAATCTTCAAAAGATTTAGTTTATTTATAAATAGTATTGAAATAATGCACCATGAAAGTGATTCATAATGGTGCATTTTTTTAATGGAAGTTATTGATTAGTAAATAAATATAATAAAAATAAATCTTGTTTTTGAAATTAAGTTTTTTTAGGATTTCGTCACTAAAAAATTATTTTTAAGAGATTTAAAAATGCTCTCTCAGATTTCTGCACAGGATGCGTGTTTAAGTTGTGGTGCTTGTTGTGCCTATTTCCGTGTTTCATTTTATGGTGCGGAAGCGATGAACATCCCTACCGAGATGGTTGAGGATATTAACCCTGTATATGCTTGTATGGTGGGGACGAATCAAACTAACCCGCGATGCGTTGCTCTAGAAGGAGAAATAGGGAAGCAGGTCTCTTGCTCGATCTATACGGTTCGCAGTTCATCGTGTAGAGAGGTCCAAGCCGGAGATGCGCAATGTGCCAAAGCTCGACAAGCCCATCATCTGATCCCATTAATTGATATTGAAATTGTTCCATCGTCGAATGATGACGATTACGATCAGGTCAGTTAATTTGAATGATTTAAAATATGCTTCTGTTTTATATGCTCTTATTATGATTTTTTCGGATAGTAAATTGCATAAAAATAGGGGTGGTGGGTAAATTTCATAAAATTGTCGATAATAAGAAATGAAATTTACCTTAAAATTTGTATATAATGGCGCACGGAAATTACCAGTGAGACTGTTATGTTGACCATCGTTCAAGACGCGTTAACTTTTGATGATGTCCTATTACTCCCTGCCTACTCTACTGTTCTCCCAAAAGATGTCTCTCTAAAGACACGTTTAACTCGCGGCATTAATTTGAATATCCCTCTTGTGTCTGCAGCAATGGATACGGTGACTGAATCCCGTATGGCAATTGCAATGGCACAAAATGGCGGTATTGGTATCCTTCATAAAAATATGGATATTGCAGCGCAAGCTGCTGAAGTACGCCGTGTTAAAAAATTCGAAGCAGGCATGGTGAAAGATCCAATTACAGTAACCCCTGAAACGACTGTGCGTGAGTTAATCGCAATTACGCAAGCGAACAATATCAGCGGTGTGCCAGTGGTGAAAGATGGCAAAGTAGTTGGTATTGTGACAGGTCGTGATACACGCTTTGAAACTAATCTTGAACAGCCAGTAAGCAACATCATGACTGGTCAAGATCGTTTGGTCACTGTTCGCGAAGGTGAATCGAAAGAAAACATTCAGGCACTTCTTCAAAAAAATCGCATTGAGAAAGTGATTGTTGTTGGCGAAAACAACGAACTAAAAGGTTTAATCACTGTAACAGATTTTAATAAAGCTGAGCTTTATCCAAATAGCTGTAAAGATGACTTAGGTCGTTTACGTGTGGGTGCTGCAGTTGGTACAGGTGTAGAAACTCCAAGCCGTGTTGAAGCATTGGTTGATGCGGGTGTTGACGTGATTGTAGTCGATACTGCACATGGTCACTCTGCTGGTGTTATCGAGCGCGTACGTTGGGTTAAAGCCAATTACCCACAAGTTCAAGTCATTGGCGGTAACATTGCGACTGGCGATGCTGCATTGGCTTTACTTGATGCAGGCGCAGATGCTGTGAAAGTAGGTATCGGTCCTGGTTCAATCTGTACGACTCGTATTGTTGCAGGTATTGGTATGCCACAAATTTCGGCGATCGATTCTGTTGCTAACGCACTGAAAGATCAAATTCCATTGATCGCAGACGGTGGTATCCGCTTCTCAGGTGATATGGCAAAAGCGATCGGTGCAGGTGCAAGTACGATTATGGTGGGTTCTTTACTTGCTGGTACTGAAGAAGCACCAGGCGAAGTTGAATTCTTCCAAGGTCGTTATTACAAAGCTTACCGAGGAATGGGTTCATTGGGTGCAATGGCGGGTGCAACAGGTTCTGCGGATCGTTATTTCCAAGACTCTAAAGCAGGTGCTGAGAAGTTGGTTCCAGAAGGTATTGAAGGCCGCGTACCTTACAAAGGGCCAATGGGCAACATCGTGCATCAAATGATGGGTGGTTTACGTTCATCTATGGGTTATACAGGCTCTGCAGTGATTGAAGATCTTCGTCAAAATGCGAAATTCGTGAAAATCACGTCTGCGGGTATGTCTGAATCACACGTTCACGATGTGACCATTACTAAAGAAGCACCGAATTACCGTGTTGGTTAATTGCCTGTTATAAAACAATTTTTAAAAAAAACCGTCATGTAAATGACGGTTTTTTTATTTTGGTGTAAAGTGGTGCGCATTGAAAAAGGATGATGTTAATCACCCGCTAAGAAGTGAGAGAATGAATGAGTTATTTTGGTACTGATGGTATTCGTGGGAAATTCGGTGTATTTCCAATCACACCTGAGTTTGCACTCAAATTAGGGTTTGCTGCGGGTAAAGTACTTAAGCGTAGAACAAAAAGAAATAAACCGATTGTGGTGATGGGCAAAGATCCTCGTTTATCAGGTTATATTTTAGAAGCGGCTTTACAATCGGGTTTAAACGCAGCTGGTGTTTATGTGCATTTATTGGGTCCATTACCTACGCCTGCCATTGCTCATTTAACTCGTGCTTTGCATGCCAGTTTAGGGATTGTCATCTCAGCTTCACATAACCCTTATCATGATAATGGCATTAAGTTTTTTTCTTCAGAAGGAAAAAAATTACCAGACGAGTTTCAAGATGAGATTAATGCTGAACTCGAGAAAGATATTGTCATTGATGATATTGCGAGTCTAGGAAAAAGTGTGCGTGTTGATGATGCTCCAGGTCGTTATATTGAATTTTGTAAATCAACGTTCCCATACCATTATGATTTAAACAATTTAAAGATTGTTGTCGACTGTGCCAATGGAGCAGCATATAACGTGGGTCCTGCGGTATTCCGTGAGCTCGGTGCCAAAGTGATTGCGATTCATAATGAACCGAATGGTTTGAATATTAACCAAGGCTGTGGCTCAACTCATCCTGAGAGTTTGCAAGCTGCTGTTGTTGAGCATCAAGCAGATTTGGGTATTGCATTTGATGGCGATGCAGATCGTGTCATTCTAGTGGATCAGAATGGAAAGCTGATTGATGGCGATCATATTCTATATATCTTGGCGACACAAAGTGCCAATAAACCAGCCGGTATTGTCGGTACGCTCATGAGCAATATGGCACTTGAATTAGCACTTGAAAAAGCAGAAGTTCCACTGCTACGTGCCAAAGTTGGTGACCGTTATGTACTGCAAGGTTTAGAGGAAAACGGTTGGGTTATTGGTGGTGAACCTTCAGGTCACATTTTAACTCTAGACAAGAGCACCACAGGTGATGCGATTATTGCAGCCCTACAAGTCTTAACTGTCATGGTTGAACAGAAGAAAGCATTGCATGAGTTGGTTGCTGACTTTAAATTACTGCCAAACGTGCTTGTAAATGTCCGTTTAGATGCAATGTTTGATCCATACTCAGTACCTGCATTGGCTGCAGAATTTGCCAAAGCCGAAGCGCAACTTAAAGGTCGTGGTCGATTACTGATTCGTAAGTCAGGGACTGAACCTGTAATTCGTGTGATGGTTGAAGGTGACAATCTTCAAGAAGTGACTGCACTGGCACATGCTTTGGCAGATGCTGTACGTGCTAATGCAGCAGCTTAATCGGGGATTGACTCATGAGTGATTTGATTAAAGATCTCAGTGAACTGCGCCTAAATTATCAAAAAGGCGAATTACATGAGGATCAAGTGAATGCTGATCCACATGAACAGTTTCTATTGTGGTTTAACGATGCGTTAGAAGCTCAGCTTCACGAACCGTATGCCATGTCATTGGCTACGGCAAATGCCGATGGTCGACCGCACGTACGTACCGTATTACTTCGAGGTGCGGATGAAAATGGTTATGCGTTCTATACCAATTATGACAGCCAAAAAGGACTCGACTTAGTAGCCAATCCTTATGCGCAAATTCTGTTTTATTGGGCAGAACAAGAACGCCAAATTCGCATTTCAGGTCGAGTGGTAAAAATTTCGGAACAAGAATCCGCTGATTATTACCATAAGCGTCCGCGTGATAGTCAAATTGCAGCGCATATTAGTACCCCACAAAGTGGTGTGATTGCGAGCCGTGACGAGCTACAGCAACGCTTTAATGATTTGCATGAGCGTGTGGCAGATCAACAAACTTTAGATAAGCCTGGCTTCTGGGGTGGTTACCGTATAGAGCCAGATTATTATGAGTTCTGGCAAGGTCGCCCAAACCGTTTGCATGACCGTTTGTGTTATGAAAAAATCGACGGTGCGTGGAAATTACAACGATTGATGCCATAAATGCCAAAATTTGAAATCAAGCAACGTCCATTTTTAACACGCCCTGAAAATTTTCAGGGCGTGCCTTCATTTATTGCCGAAATTTTGGCACGTAGAGGCGTTGAATCTGAACAAGAACTAGAACTGAAATTAAAATACTTATTAGCGCCAACTATGAAGGGGTTAGATGCTGCAATTCAGTTGATCGACCAAGCCATTGATCAACACAAAAAAATTGTGATTGTCGGTGACTATGATGCTGACGGTGCGACCAGTACAGCACTGATGATGCTTGCACTACGTGACATGGGGGCAGATGTTGATTATTTAGTCCCTGATCGCTTTAAGTATGGCTATGGTTTGACACCTGCTATTGCAGATCTTGCGTTTGCCAACTTTACGCCTGATTTGTTGATTACGGTCGACAATGGCATTTCAAGTCATGATGGAGTTAAGCAAGCTCAAGATCATGGGATGCAAGTAATTATTACCGATCACCATCTCACAACCAAGCCAACGCCTATGGCTGAGGCAGTGGTGAATCCGAATCAACTCGGTTGTGAGTTTCCAAGTAAAGCTTTGGCAGGAGTAGGAGTTGCCTTTTATGTGTTGGCGAACCTATCCAGTCATCGTAAAAAAATGGGCAAGTCTTTTGCACAAATGATCAGCTATTTGGATTTGGTTGCGCTTGGGACCTATGCCGATGTTGCCAGTTTGGACTATAACAACCGAATCTTAATCGACAGTGGTCTAAAGCGGATTCAACAAGGATTATGTCGCCCTGGGATTTCAGCCTTATTAGATATTGCCAAACGTGATCCTGCAGGACTGAAAGCGCAAGACTTAGGTTTTGTGATTGGACCGCGAATTAATGCGGCAGGGCGTATGGAAACCATGGATATTGGCATCGAATGTCTCTTGGCATCCGACTTGGCTACAGCATATCCTTTAGCGGAACAGCTGAATCAACTCAATGTGGAACGTCGTCAGGTAGAAGGTAAAATTAAACAAGAAGCATTGACTGCATTAGATCAAATTCAGCTAGATAAGGATGCAATACCTGCAGCGTTAATTATGTTTGAGCCACATTGGCATCAAGGTGTGATTGGAATTGTGGCAGGACGCTTAAAAGAGCAGTTCCATCGTCCGAGTATCGTTTTTGCCCGTGATGAAGATGGCATTCATATCAAAGGTTCAGCGCGTTCAATTGAGGGAATTCATATTCGGGATGCGATTGAGCGTGTGGCTGAGCAATATCCACATATTGTCAGTCACTTTGGTGGGCATGCTGCAGCTGCAGGTCTAACCATTAAAAAAGAACATTTTGCTGAATTTAAGCAGGTATTTGAGCAGTTGATTGCCAGTCAAGATGAAAGTCTGTTTACTGCAACCTTATGGACGGATGGGGAGTTGCCAGCTTCAGCTTTCCAAATTGAAACGGTGGACGTATTACAAAATTTAAGTCCTTGGGGGCAAATGTTTCCTGCGCCTGTATTCGAGGGAGTATTTAAAATTTTGGATTATCGCTGGCTTAAGGATGTGCACTTGAAACTGCGTGTAGCTTTAGAAAATGGTCAAGTGGTAGAGGCAATCGCCTTTAACGCAGCAGATAAATATCAGTTTGATCCGATGCTCAATGAAATTCGCTTGGTCTATGAGCTGGATAAAAATACCTTTAATGGCAATACCAGTTTACAAATGCGCATTGTACATATGCATCAATAAAAAACCGCTCATTAGAGCGGTTTTTAGCACTCAAAGATTAGAAGCGGTATGCACCACGTACAGCAAAGGTATTACCGTCATCTGCGAAACCAATTCGACCTTCGACACTTACTTGCTGATTGAAGAATTTTTTAGCATTTACACCAAACTCATCAAAAGATCCGCCATTGAAATCTTGATTGAAATAGTCAACACCCACGCTGAGTGTTTTATCAATATAATAATCGCCTCTTAACGAGAACTCGTCTAGATCACCAAATGCAGCTCCAGCCTCTAAATTCACATCATTTGTGCCAATTTGAGTGACATATTTTGCTCGAATAGTAGGGTCAATACCATCATCGTTGTCATCATCCCAACCACGTAAACCAGCTGCGACCAATAAAGATGGTGCTAAGAAATAACCAGCTTCAATTTTATAGTTTGTGACATCATTATCAGGGGTGTTAGGTATTTTTTGAGTTTCCTGAGAAAGATTGGCATTTAGATAGAAATCAGTATTTGGAACAAAGTATTCAATTCCAACACCATAATTCCAGTATTCGACCACATCAAAGTCGTCATAAGATACTTTTGCATTCACGTTGCTCGAACGATTTAAAAATGCAGCTTCGTTCAATGGAGAGTTCTTGATTTGAACAGGATTAAAATAATATGTGCCATCAAGCGCAAAACCTGCAGAATTGCTACCATTATCAGGATCGATCAATTTGGCTGTAGCCCCAACTTCAGCTTGATACGCATGTGCAGTTCCTAAGCTTGCAATAAGTGCAGTCGCAAGTGTAATTTTTTTAAACATATATTGACTCTCTTTGTTATAGAAATATGACTGTTTTGTGACAGCTGATTTCTATTGTAAGAACAAAAGGGGATGAGTCAATGCACAAAAAATAACATTCCATCGGGATTTTGCACAAAAAAAGCCCATCATTAAGATGGGCTTTTAAGAAACACTAAATTTTAATTAAGATATTAGAAGCGATATTTAGCAGCTAAACCGAACTTGTTGTAATCATTATTTGCAAGTTCACCGAAACCTACACGACCTTCTAAGCTGACTTGAGGTGTGAAGAATTTACGTGCGCTTACACCAAACTCGTTTGTATCTGCAGGACCAGTATCTTTACTATAGTAATCCACACCAACACTTAAAGTTTTATCGATGAAGTAATCAGCAGCTAGATTATATTCATCAAGGTCACCGAATGCAGCGCCAGCTTCTAAGTTGATATCTTTACCGTTAGACAATGTAGTTACATATTTAGCACGTAATGTTGGGTCAACACCATCATCATAGTCGTTATCGTAACCCTTAAGACCTGCTGCAATTAATAAGCCAGGTGCAGGCAAATAACCTACTTCAGCACCATAAACTGTCTCATCAAAATCAGGTCCAATATCAAATTTACGATCATCACGACCAACATTACCGCTTACATAAAAATCAGAATTAGGTACGAAGTATTCAACACCTACGCCGTATTGATGTCTTTCATCATCACCAACTTCGCTGTATTGGTATTTCGCATTTACATTACTTGCACGATCAAGGAATGCAGCTTCAGCTAGTGGAGCATTGCGTGTTTGAACTGGTTGGAAATAATAAGTACCATCAACACCAAATGAACCACTTGTACTACCATTATCAGGATCGATAAGACCTGCAGAAGCACCTACTTCAGCTTGATATGCATTTGCAGTTCCAGTTACAGCTAAAGCAGAAAGAAGTGCAGACGCGATTGCTAATTTTTTCATGGATACTTCCCCTCAATAGAGTTAGTTGTTAATACATTTTTTGTTACAAGTTCAGTGTAGGGGAAAATCATGAAGGATCAATCAAGCAAAAGTAACAGTAATGTATCTTGTGTAATTTTTATGTAAAAATAAAAATTTAAGTTATTGATTTTAAAAAATAAAAAAACATGTTAATTCATGTGAAAGATAAGGTGTTTTAGTCATTTTATGTTGCTTTTGAATATGAATTGTATGCAATTTGAACGAAAGTAGCAGTTTTGGAACTGCTACTTCCCCATGTTGAATGGAATTAGAATCGATATATTCCGTTTATATTAAACTTATCTTCATCATCACTGAATCTTAAAATACTCCCAAGAGAGAGGTTATTATTGATAAAGTATTTGCCACGTAATTGGTATTCGTCTTTATGAATTTTACTAGTGCTATTCGTATCTCGTGTATAAGCACTACCTAGGCTTAAGCGTTGAGTTAAATAATAATCCCCACCAAATGTAATCGAATCAATATCATGTCCAAAACTACCATCCAATTCTAAATTGAGATATTGACCATTTTGGCCTAATGGGGTGACATATTTGGCTTTTAAAGCAAAAGCATTTTCATCAAAGCCTTCACCTTTATAAGCATTAATACCTACTGCTATCAGTAAATTTTGAATAGGAGTATAACCAACGAGAGCTCTATAGGTGGTTAGATCGAAACGCTGCTTAGCATGAGATGAACCGTTTAGTGAGCTTGAGCGTGACTCCACTTTATAATGTTGACGACCGACCTCACCTGTGAAGTACAGTTGATCAATATAATATTCTCCCCCTATTGAATAGCCGTGCAGCTCTTGTTTGCTTTGTGCAACTGTTTCATTTATATACACTTTATCGTCTTTAATATGCTGAAAACTATATTTCGCTGAAACGCGATTATGGTGGCCAAGAAATGCAGCCTCATTAAGTGGTTTATTTTCAGTATCAACTGCTTTGAAGTAATAAGTACCTTCTGTTTCAAATACACCGTGATAATCAACCTTGAGACTATCATGGTCAAAATAGGTATATTCAGCATCAATTTGAGCTTGGTAGGCCATAGCTGAAGTTGTCAAAGGGAGGATGGCCAAAGCCAAATAGGTTTTGTTCATTTTCATAAGTCTCTGCTTATTGTTGTAAAAATAAAGTAAGTATTTTTTAATAATTAAATGTATTGTTAATAATAACTAAACAATGGTCAAGAGAATATTGAATAAAAAAGCAAACTCTCAAGTTTTACTTGGCTGTGTTAAAATATTGCCAATTTTGATATAGACATATTTAGGATCTACACCGTGGAAATTAATCCTTATCTTCTCCAGCTGAAAGACTTGAACGAACGTGGTCAAACACTACGGGGGTATCTTTGACTACGATCTAAAGAAAGAGCGTTTAGAGGAGGTTCTCCGCGAACTTGAAGATCCAGCAATTTGGAATGATCAAAATCGTGCTCAAGCGATGGCAAAAGAAAAAGGTGAACTCGAAAACGTTTTAAATGTTTTAGATGGTTTAGCAACACAACTGGATGATGCACAAGCGATGCTTGATCTTGCTGTAGAAGCGGATGAAGAAGAAATGCTTGCAGATGTTCAAGCAGAACTTGATTCAGCTGAGGCTGAACTGGCTAAACTTGAATTCAGACGTATGTTTAGTAATCCAATGGATCCAAATCCTTGCTATGTCGAAATTCAAGCGGGGTCAGGTGGTACTGAAGCTCAAGATTGGGCATCTATGCTATTACGTATGTACTTACGTTGGATTGAGCGTCATGGCTTTAAAGCTGAGTTAATGGAAGAATCTGACGGTGATGTAGCTGGGATTAAATCGGCAACTATTCGTGTAGAAGGCGAATATGCTTATGGTTGGTTACGTACTGAATCAGGTGTACATCGCTTAGTCCGTAAATCACCTTTTGACTCAGGCAACCGTCGTCACACTTCATTCTCAGCGGTTTTTGTGTCTCCAGAAATTGATGACAACATTGAAATTGAGATCAATCCAGCAGATGTCCGTACGGATACATACCGCGCTTCAGGTGCAGGTGGTCAGCACATTAACAAAACAGATTCTGCAGTGCGTTTAACCCATGCACCAACTGGAATTGTGGTGGCTTGTCAGAACCAGCGTTCACAACATGCTAACCGTGATCATGCTTGGAAACAGCTTCGTGCTAAATTGTACGAATTGGAAATGAATAAGCGTAATGAAGCAGCTCAAGCACTAGAAGATTCTAAATCGGATATTGGGTGGGGGAGCCAAATTCGATCTTATGTGTTGGATGATTCACGTATTAAGGACTTACGTACTGGCGTTGAAAACTCAAACACGGGTGCCGTGTTAGATGGTGATCTTGATAAATTTATTGAAGCTAGTTTGAAACAAGGGCTTTAATCATTTTTAAAAAAAAGCAGGGCAAAAGCCCTGCTTTTTTTTGTTCTAGCACGAAGCTTGCTAGATTAAATCAGTTCAATGTTAGAATCAGAATTATTCGGCACAGTCATTCATAAACTCGATTTGTTAAATATCGTAATAATTCGATATTAATATCTATAAAAATCGATATAATGAGTTCAGCACAGTGCAGATCATTAACTTGAGTGAAATGAGATGGATACTGAAGCAATTTTTAAAGCCTTATCGAACCCGATACGCCGCCAAATTTTACAATGTTTAAAAGATCCAGAGCGCTTTATTCCACAAGATGAGTGCGTGCAAGATTTTAGTCGTGGCGTATGTGCAGGACAGATTGAAAAAATTGCAGATGTATCTCAGTCAACCATGTCTAATCATTTATCTGTTTTACAACAAGCAGGTTTGGTTCATGTTACTAAGCATGGTCAATGGTCTTATTTTTCTCGTAATGAAGCACTGATAAAAAGTTTTGCAGAACACCTTCAACAATCACTCTAACGATAATGAGTGAAGAGGATAAATGAATGACTGATTTTAGTAGCCCAGTAGTCTTTGGTGAATTAAAGCTCAAAAATCGCGTGGTTATGGCACCTTTAACGCGTAGTCGTGCGACAGATGATCGTGTACCAACAGAAATGATGGCTGAGTATTATGCGCAACGTGCAAGTAGTGGATTAATTATCTCAGAAGCGACCGTAATTTCTGAGGAGGCGAATGGCTATTTAAATACGCCAGGATTATTCACTGATGCTCAAGTGGAAGGGTGGAAGAAAGTAACCCAAGCTGTTCATGACAAAGATGGCTTAATTGTCGCTCAGCTTTGGCATGTTGGACGTGTGTCACATCCAGATTTACTGAAGGGTGATATACCCGTTTCGGCGAGTGCTGTTCAACAAGCCGGACATGTCAGTTTGTTGCGTCCGAAACGTCCTTATGTCTTGCCACGTCCATTAGAAATTTCTGAAATTCACGCGATTACAGCGCAATATAAACAAGCAGCAATTCGTGCTAAAGAGGCAGGATTTGATGGTGTGGAATTGCATGCGGCGAATGGTTATTTAATTGATCAATTCTTGCAATCGAAAACCAATCAGCGTGAAGATGAATATGGCGGCTCGGTGGAAAATCGTGCGCGTTTCTTGTTAGAAGTCGTGGATGAGCTAATTGAAGTTTGGGGTGCTGGTCGAGTAGGTGTACATTTAGCTCCTCGTGGTGATGAACACGATATGGGTGATGATGATCCACGTGAAACTTTCGGTTATGTGTTAGAACAACTCGGTCAAAGACACATTGCATTTTTCTTTACACGTGAATATTTGGCAGAAGACAGTATTAGTCAAGAATTAAAAGCGCGTGGACAAGGTATTCCTTTTATTGCCAATATGCGTTTAAGTCGAGAGGATGCTTTACAACTTCTCACTTCAGGTCAAGCTGATGCAGTGTCTTTTGGTAAAGATTATATCGCCAATCCTGATTTATATGAGCGTTTGGTACACAATGCTCCTTTGAATGAATTAAAGTTAGAAAATATGATCGGGACGAATGTGGCTGAAGGCTATATCGATTATCCTTTTTTACAAGGAAATTGAAATTTAAGATAAGTATTTGAACCGAAAAAATTCGCAGGGTATGATCTCAACTTCGTGGTCATGCCCTATTTTTTTAAGAAAGCTCGAGGTCTTACGTTTTGACAACTCCACTTTGGTATAACGCAGCATTGGCTTTATTAAAGCCAATTTATAAATGGCGTATAAAAAAGCGAGCAGACAATATTGAGCAATTTCATCAAGAGTGCTTAGAGCGCTTCGGTCCGTTTCAATCTCCAAAAAATCTTAATGCGATATGGTTTCATGTGGTTTCAGTTGGAGAAACCAATGCTGCACAACCTCTGATAGAACATTATTTAAAGCTTGGGTATGCTGTGTTGGTTTCGAATACCACCAAAACAGGTCAGGCACGAGCTAAATCCTTATTTGCAAAAGCACCATATGTAGATCTTTTTCAAGCAGTATATTTACCTGCAGATCAAAAAAAATTAGTCAGTGCTTTTTTTAAAAAATATCAACCTAAAATGTTGGTTTTGGTTGAAACAGAACTATGGCCCAATTTAATTGATCAGGCGAAAATTAGTAAAATACCCACTTTTTTGGTGAACGCACGTTTATCTAAAAAGTCAGCAAAAGGATACGCCAAAGTACCAAGTATTACTCAGCCTATGCTCAGCGGTCTGACTCAACTTTTGGCTCAAGATGAAGCTTCACTGAATCGATTTAGGGCTTTAGGTGCTGCTACAGCGCATAGTCAAACAGTGGGTAGTATTAAGTTTGATATTCATGCGCCCGAAGAAATGCTATTGAAAGCGCAACAAATTCATCAAGATTGGGATTTGCAAGCACGCCAAATTATTACGATTGCAAGCACACATCATCCTGAAGAGAAAAATCTGTTATCTAAGTTTAAAGATTATTTAAATGATCATCCTGCCGTCTTGTTGATTATTGTACCGCGTCATCCAGAACGTTTTGATGAGGTTGCACAAGCCATTCAAAGTCATGAATTAAAAATGCATCGACGTAGTTTAGGTGAAATCATTGAGGCTGATACACAAGTTTATCTTGCTGATAGTATGGGTGAAATGTGGATTTGGTATGCATTGAGCCAAGCAAGTTTTGTGGGTGGATCATTAAATGAACCTGGCGGTGGGCATAATATCTTAGAGCCAATATCACTCAATGTCCCGACTGTGATTGGACCGAACTACTTTAACTTTCAAACCATTGTCGATGAATTTGTGGAAGAAAAAGGGATTCTAATCGGTCAGACTACGGAAGAGGTGGTGAATCATCTTATTCAGTGCTTATCTCAGGATGAAACGATTTTAGCAGTACAAAATCAGGCTCAAAAGATCATGCAACGGAATACAGGGTCATTGCAAAAACATATTCATGTCCTGAATCAATACCTTTAGTTTTTAAGTATATGAATATTGTATTGCTTGATCCTGCATCAGCACAGGATGACCTCTGGACGATTCAATCTGCACGCCAAATTGAGCATCTGAAGCATCAACTTGATATTAAAATTGGAGATACTTTAAAGGTTGGTATTAGAGGTGCTGGTCGATATACAGCTGAGGTCATAGAAATTTCTGAAAGGAAAATCTTAATTCAGCCACTTTATGAAGAGCCTGTACCGAAGAAATTACCTGTAACGTTAATCGTTGCTATGCCTAGACCGAAAGTATTGAGACGATTGATTCAAGATGCTGTAACTTTAGGCGTAGAAAAAATCATTTTGCTGCACAGCTATCGGGTCGATAAAAGCTATTGGCAAACACCATTTTTACAACAAATTGATCACTATGTTCAACTGGGCTTAGAACAAGCGGGTGATACATTTCCACCTGAAATCGAAATGTATAAACGCTTTAAACCTTTTGTGGAAGATGTTCTTCCTCAAATGATTTCCGTTGAACGACCAGCTTATGTAGCACATCCTTATGCAACCCACAGTATGCCTCATGCGATTGAGCACCCGTGTACGATATTGATTGGGCCTGAAGGTGGTTATATTCCTTATGAGATTGATTTACTCATAAAAAACGGCTGCCAAGCTGTCAGCTTAGGCAACCGAATTATTCGTACTGAGACGGTGATTCCTTATGTGTTAGGTCGTCTGTTTAGCACGTGGTGATTCATCTTCTTGTGAAGAATCTCCGCGATAGACTTTAACCTCTTGAACTGGATATGGAATCGAGATTTCATGTTCAGCAAAAGCTTGAATCACTTTTTCTTGAACTAAACTAATAGATGTAGATGTCGCAGTTTCACCCGTATTCACCCACCAACGTACAGTGAGGTTGATTGAGAAATCAGCTAAGGCAGAGACATTCACGCTAAATCCGGGTTGACTGAGAATCTGTTGATCGCGGTCTAAAATACTTAAAATAATATCTTTCGCTTTTTGAACATTATCTTCATAACCAATACCAACCACGAATTCACAACGACGACGTGGATATGCCGTATTGACGGTCACTGCATTGGTATAGACCGTTGCGTTGGGAATGACGATACGGCGACCATCAGGTGAACGTAAGTAGGTCGCACGAATTTGAATATCTTCAACGGTCCCTTCTAAACCATTCACAATAATATCGTCGCCAATTTTGAAGGGTTCACCGAGTAGAATTAAAATACCAGAGAGCAGGTTTTGAAAAATATCTTTAAATGCAAAACCAATTGCGACAGAGCCGATCCCCAGTGCACTCATCAGCTGTCCAGGTGTAAACCCTGGAATTGCAATAACCATCGCAATTAAGAAGCCAAAGAAAATAATAAAAGAGCTACCGACGCGGTTGAGGACGAGCACTAAATTTTGTTTGGTATATGAACGCTCTGAAAGTGCTTTTCTGACAAATAATTTGAACAGCTTAGACAACAACCAAAATAAGGTAAATACAATCAAAGCAATACAGATATAAGGGATTCGTTCCCAAAAGCCATCCATGATTTTATCAATGGTGGTATATGCATCATTGTATTTCGCAGTATGTGCAATGACGGTTTGAGCCGTTTTCTCACTTGCATCTTGTAGAAGTTGAGTCGTACCTTGAGCCACCTGACTCAAAGAATTTTGTTGTTCAGCCACGAGTGTTCCAAATGTATTGAATGTTTACATTTTGCCTGAAAATACAGTGAATAAAAATCACGTTCGCAGGTTTTATCGTCATTTTTATTCATTGAATAAACTGAAAATAACAAAAAAATTGCATGTTTTTATAAACATTCAGCACCTTGTCCAACAAAAAAATCGAAATGGTATTTATTGATAAAAAAATGGAGTTTTTTGACAACGACAGATTTTACTTGCTTAGGAATGATGATCAGCAATGATTCGGATCATTGATTGTTAGATTTTTTAGGTTGTTCAATTGGCAAGAAGATACGGATAACTTTTGAAATAAATGAATGCTCAGTCTACGACCAAAGCATGATTGTTTGAAATTTTAAAGTATAGTCATACTCAAGATATAAGACAAAAAATGATCAGTATGATCAAGACAACTCTCGAGATGAGAAACATAAATCAAGGATGCGAATTATGAATGAAATATATCCAGTACCCGAAGTTTTTAAAAAAACTGCACGAACCAATGAAGAGCAATATTTCGAGCGGTATAAAGCATCTATTGAAAACCCCGAAGCATTTTGGACCGAAGCAGCCAAGAAACTAGACTGGATTAAGCCTTTTACACAAGTCAAAAATACCAACTTTGATAAAGAGAATTACAAAGTTGAATGGTTTGCAGATGGCCAATTAAATGTCAGTGAAAACTGTCTCGATCGACATTTAAAAGAACACCCACATAAACCTGCGATTATTTGGGAAGGTGATCATCCATCACGCCATAAAATTATTTCATTTGAAGAATTACACGATGAAGTTTGTCGTTTTGCCAATGTTCTCAAGAAGCATGGCGTGACCAAAGGCGACCGTGTTGTTCTGTATATGCCAATGGTCCCTGAAGCAGCCATTGCGATGTTGGCATGTACACGTATTGGTGCGGTACATTGCGTGGTGTTTGGAGGTTTTTCACCAGATTCTTTAGCAAGTCGTATTGATGATAGCCAAGCAAAAGTCATCATTACAGCAGACTCGGGCATGCGGGGTGGTAAGCCAATTCCACTGAAAGAAAACGTTGATGCAGCGATGGAGCTTGAAGGGACGAGCTCTGTACAAAATGTCATTGTGGTGCATCGTACTGGTAACCCAATCACAATGCATGAAGGTCGTGACCTGTGGTATCACATGGAAATCATGACAGTCACAGATATCTGTCCACCTGAACCAATGAATTCAGAGGATCCGCTGTTTATTTTATATACTTCAGGCTCAACGGGTAAACCTAAAGGTGTGCTACATACTACAGGCGGTTATCTGACTTACGCGAACTTTACCTTTAGGGAAGTATTTGATTTAAAACAAGATGATATTTTCTGGTGTACCGCTGATGTCGGTTGGATTACTGGTCATTCTTATGTGTTGTATGGTCCACTTTCAAATGGGACGACAACATTGATGTTTGAGGGTGTTCCACAATACCCAACTTGGGCACGCACTGGACATATTGTAGATAAGCACAACGTCACAATTTTATATACGGCACCAACGGCGATCCGAGCGATGATGCGTGAAGGTGATGCATTTATCCGTGAAAGTGACCGTAGTAGCTTACGCTTGTTGGGCTCCGTCGGTGAGCCAATTAATCCTGAAGCTTGGAACTGGTACTACACCGTAGTTGGTGAAAGTCGTTGTCCAATTGTAGATACATGGTGGCAAACTGAAACAGGTGGCTTCATGATTTCGCCTTTACCGGGCGCAACTGCACTTAAACCTGGTTCTGCAACACGCCCATTCTTTGGTGTACAACCTGCTTTGGTTGATGCTGATGGTAAAGAGCTAGAAGGAGAGGCTGAAGGTAATTTGGTGATCAAAGATTCTTGGCCAGGACAAATGCGTACCATTTGGGGTGATCCAGATCGTTTTATCGAGGCATATTTCTCAACTTATCCAGGGAATTATTTCACGGGAGATGGTGCACGCCGTGATAAAGATGGTTATTACTGGATTACGGGGCGAGTGGATGATGTTCTGAACGTTTCGGGACACCGCTTGGGGACTGCAGAGATTGAAAGTGCATTGGTTGCACATGAACATGTTGCAGAAGCAGCCGTTGTGGGTATGCCACATGACATCAAAGGTCAAGGGATTGCAGCCTATGTAACTTTACAGGCAGATACGCCAGAGTCAGCAGAACTCAGGAAAGAGCTAGTAGGTTGGGTAAGAAAAGTTTTAGGACCTGTGGCTACACCAGATGCAATTTATTGGGCGCCAGCATTACCAAAAACACGTTCAGGCAAGATTATGCGCCGAATTTTGAGAAAAATTGCTGCTAATGAGCTAGATAGTTTGGGGGATACCTCAACTTTGGCAGATCCACAGGTCGTGGATCAATTAATTGCTGAAGTGAAATCACAGCAGTAATCCAGATTAAACAGACGAAGTCATGTTTTAAATACCGTTAGTTCAACTAGCGGTATTTTTAGTTCAGTGATAAGAAAAGCAGGCATTGTGATAAGTCAAATCATGTTGATCTGCTAAGCTTATCAGCAGATGCGATACGGAATATAACAATGAATTCTCCCCTAAATTTTAACCCTGAAACGCCACTTGAGACTGCGCAAATACTTGCATCTGAGTTTGCGAAGACCGCAGCAGAACGCGACAAACAGGGTGGAAATCCAAAGGCTCAGCGAGATCTAATTCGACAAAGTGGTTTATTGTCTTTATCTATTCCAAAAGAATTTGGTGGGCAAGGTGCAACATGGAGCACGATTTTTAAAACCATTCAAACCATTGCTCAAGTCGATAGTTCGCTTGCGCATGTATATGGCTTTCATCATTTGCTTATAGCGACGGTACAACTTTTTGCACAGCCAGCTCAATATGGAGATTGGTTTAGACAAACCGCCAAACACAACTTATTTTGGGGAAATACGTTAAATCCATTAGATCGTAGAACAACCGCGAAACAAGTTTCTGACGAAGAATTTATCTTCCATGGTGATAAAAGTTTTTGTTCTGGATCAATTGATTCAGATATCTTGCTCTGTTCAGGATTTAATGAAGATGGAAAGTTACTGATTGGCGTGATTCCAACAGCACGAGAGGGCGTGAGCTTTCTTGGAGATTGGAATAATATGGGGCAACGTCAAACGGATAGTGGTACCAGTCATTTTGAACAGGTCAAAATTCGCAAGGATGAATTACTCCTCAATCCCGGTCCTTTAAGTACACCTTATTCAAGTTTGAGACCGCTAATTGCTCAATTGATTTTCGTGCATTTATTTTTAGGTGTTGCTGAGGGAGCGTTCAATGTTGCGAAAGAGACAGTTCAAACACAAAAAGCTTGGTCGAAATCACTGGTTGAACAAGCGGTGAATGATCCATTTACCCAAAAGCATTTCGCCGAATTTTATGTGCAACTTGAAGGTGTGCGCTTGCTCGCGGAAAAAGCGATCAATACATTACAAAAGGCGTGGGATGAAGGGGAAACATTAACTGCGGAGCAACGTGGTGAAGCCTCAATTGCAATCGCCACCGCCAAAATCGCAGCGACTCATACTTCACTTTATGTGACACAAAATATTTTTCAAGTGATGGGTGCACGCGCGACTACTGCAAAACTGAATTTAGATCGATTCTGGCGTAATGTACGAACCCAAACCCTGCATGATCCAATTGATTATAAATATCAGGAAGTCGGAGAGTGGGCATTAACTGGAAAAATTCCAGATCCAAGTTTCTACTCTTAGATCCAATTGATTATGAAAAAAGCCTCTATCGTAGAGGCTTTTATTTATTTTTGATGAATATTTTCTAAAGTATCGACAAGCGTACGTGTCATCTGATCAATTTCGTAATTGACTTGATCGCCGACTTGAACATATTTCCATGTGGTTAGGCGTAAAGTTTCTGGAATAAGATCGATTGAGATTTGATTGTTTGCACGATCAACTCGATTGACTGTCAAACTGCAGCCATTTAAACCGATAAAGCCCTTTAAGAAGAAATATTTGATATTGCCATTTGGAATTTCAAGGTCGATATGAAACGTTTCACCATTTTTGGTTAAATGCTTTACGGTTGCAGTGCCTTCAATATGACCATATAAATTATGCCCACCATTCTCAGCACCTACTTTAGCGGAGCGTTCAATGTTGACCTCATCACCGACGTTGAGTTGACCTAAAGTGGTTAATTCAAGTGTTAGATTTGAAACATCAAAATGCACTTGACCAGCGATCAAATCAATTTGTGTAGCGGTTAAGCAAACACCATTAATCGCAACACTGGCGCCGATAAATACATCATGAAAAAGATTGAGCGCATTAGAAATAACAAAAGTCCGATATCCCTCTTTATGCTGTATATCTAATACTTTTTCTAACCCTTGCACGATACCTGTATACATAATAAACCTTTGCCTAAAAATAAATCTTAATTGCTTTTAATCCTACCTGAGATCGTAGAGATGATCATCTTACGCAGATCAATTGGTTCTAGGTAAAAAGAAGGTCAATACACCCAGTAGTGGTAAGTATGAGCTAAAGTGAAATACCCAACGAATACCTTGATGATCTGCTACATAGCCCAAAGCTGCTGCCGCGATACCGCTGATCCCAAACATCAAACCAAACATCAAACCAGAGACCATGCCGACACGACCTGGCATCGCTTCTTGTGCATATACAACCATTGCTGAAAATGCGGAAGACATAATCAATCCAGCAAGAATCGCAAAGATACACGTCCACATCAAATTCACATGTGGCATGAGTAATGCAAAGGGTGCCATGCCAATAAAGGAAATCCAAATGACAGCTTTACGACCTATTTTGTCACCGATAGGGCCACCAGCAAAAGTACCGATTGCTACTGCGGCTAAAAAAGCAAATAAATAAAGCTGAGCTTGTTGAATACTGACCTGAAACTTTTCGATCAAATAGAAGGTATAGTAATTTCCAATACTTGCAATGTACGTGAATTTTGCAAACATTAACGCACAGATAATCACAATTCCCTGTACAAGTTTAGAACCTTTCAACGGTGTTGATTGCTTGGCTTTTACTGCTGAAGCAGCTTGAACACCATATTGAATGGTCCATCGACTTATTCTGTAAAGCAGATAAATAGCGAAAATGGCAAATATCATGAGCCAAGCAACTGAGGCTTGGCCGTTCGGTACAATGATTGCTGCGGCCAACAGTGGCCCAACGGCAGAGCCGCTATTACCACCCACTTGAAAAGCGGATTGAGCAGTTCCGAAGCGACCACCTGATGCTGTTCTCGCTACTCGTGAGGCTTCTGGGTGAAAGGCAGATGAGCCCACACCGATGAGTGCTGCTGAAATCAGTAAGATTGGAAAAGTCCATGCAAATGCCAGCAAAACGATACCTAGCAGTGTAACGCACATACCCAAAGGGAGGAGGTAGGGCTTAGGATGCTTATCAGTGTAGAGTCCAACCCAAGGTTGCAGAATAGATGCAGTCATTTGATAGACCAAAGAAATAATCCCGATTTGGGTAAAGCTCAAGTCAAAATTGAGTTTCAGCATGGGATAAATGGCTGGTAAGCAAGACTGGATCAGATCATGTAATCCATGCGCTAATGCAATAGCGAAAATAATATGAACCGCCATTTTATTTGCTGAAATACTAGAGGAATTATTTGAATGTTCTATTGATTGAATTGAACCCATAAGGCTGTGCTGTCTTCATTTTTGAGGTGATTATAACCGTGTAACAGCGGAACAATGTACGATTTATTCAATTTTCGATGTACTGTTGCTGATCAGATTATATGAACTATCCAATAAAAAGCCCCCCAAGCCGAGCCTTGGGGGTTAAGTTGCTACTGCATGACGCTATTATTATAGTTATCAGGGTCAAAACAAGATTGAACAAAGCGCTGATTTCATTCAGATCGTTGTTGAATAATCGAAGACAAATTAAGCTGATTTAGCGGTAATGTGTTGTTGCTGTTCAGCTTCGAGTTTTCGAACTAAAGGCAGTACTTTTTCACCAAAATATTCAACTTCCTCTATAAAATGTAAGAAGCCAGATAAGATCAGATCCACACCAACTGATTTTAATTCAACGATACGTTCAGCAATTTGTTGCGGTGTACCGATGAGATTTGTTCTGAACCCGTCGTTGTATTGGACAAGATCTTCAAATGTTGATTTTGCCCAGTTACCTTCACCTTCTTGAGTTGCGGCACCTGCTTCACGAGTTGCATCACCAAAAGCATTGACTGCTTCTACATTTGCATTGTCAATGATTTCTTGAAGTACAGCTTTTGCTTCCTCTTCAGTATCACGAGCAATGATAAAGGCATTCACCCCAATTTTGACTTGATGGTGATTCAGCTTGGCTTTTTCACGGATGTCATCAATCTGCTTTTTAATTTCAGCAGGCGTGTTTCCATTGGTGAAATACCAATCAGAAACACGAGATGCCATATCACGTGCGGCACGCGAGCTACCCCCTTGGAAAATTTCAATATGTGGGCTTTGAACAGGTTTTGGCTTCAAGGTGTAGTCTTTAAATTGATAATATTTTCCATCAAAACTAAAGTTATCCTGCGTCCAAATACCTTTTAAGCTACGAATAAACTCCTCTGAACGTGCATATCGTTGATCGTGTTCAGGCCATTCTTCACCGATGGCATCAAATTCACCACGGAACCATCCGCTCACAACATTAATAGCGATACGACCATTGGTTAAATGATCAATTGTCGCGAGCTGTTTAGCCGCCAGCGCGGGTTTCCAAGGGCCTGGTAAAATTGCTGCGATTACACGTAACTTTTCAGTTTTTGCCAATAAGCCATGACTAAAGCTTACAGATTCATGCTGATTCTCCGCACCGTATCCTGCCGTGAATCGAATCTGTGTCAAAGCATATTCAAATCCACTTTTTTCAGCAGCTTGCGCGAGTCGAACATTGTAGTCGTAGCTCCAGTCTGTTCGTTGTTCAACATTACTGACGACAAGACCACCACTGACATTTGGAACCCAATAGGCAAATTTAATCGCTTGTTTTTCTGCATTAGACATGGCTTATACCCTCATTGATTCAATTATATTTATGCCACTTCAATTTTTGGGGCAGCATTATTCTTGTGATGCAAGCGTGACTCTGCTGCATCTAAACTTGGTACTGCTGCTGAAGGTAATACTTCTTCTTGTTCAATTTGTTTGTTAATGCCCAAGTTTTGATTGGCTTGTTGGGTTTTATCTTTCACAACCTCAGCACGTTTACCTTTGGCTGGTGCCCACTCTAAAATTGGTAAAGCACGAGCAATGGCTAAGGTAATGCGCGCACGTAATAGTTCACTGTGAATGGTGTATTCAGGCGTAAAATCACGATCAGTTGCATAAACGCCAATTGGCAAAGTCTGTGCTTGGAAGAAGCTAAATAAAGGACGCAATTGATGCTCAAGTACTAAGGCATGGCGATCACTGCCCCCTGATGCAGCTAGTAATACAGGCACATCAACCAGCGCAGTTTGTTCTACAAAGTCAAAGAAATGTTTAAATAAACCTGTGAAAGATGCGCGATATACGGGCGTTCCCACAATCAATGCATCCGCGGCTTCAACAGCAGCAAGATCATCTTGAACACGTTGCGGCAGCTGATTGCGATAAATGGCACCACCTAATAAATGACCGATTTCGCTAAATTTAATAAAATGCACATGAATTGGTGTTGCTTCACCTAACTCATCCAAAATCGCTTGAACAAGCGCTTCAGTTTTTGAAGGATTATTTAGACCGCCAGAGACAGCAACGATATTTAATGGTTTTTGTTGAGCAGTAGACATAGTACAAACCTAAAAATTTAAAATTAATCTCGGATGCACTATTTATGTGGATTTATGCTTATTCTGTAAAATAAGCAAAATAAGAATAAATATCATTTTTGCGTATATAGCGATAATTTAATCTTTTTGAGATATAAATAAGTGATAAATAACTGAATAAACGTATATTTATGATTATGAATAAGCTATTTCAATATTTGAATAAATTTTATATTTAAAAGTGATGTGCTTATCGAATTTTCAAAATTACATAAAAAAATCGCGTTTGTAAGATTTAGCCCGACATTTTCTGCAAAAATTCGTTAATATTTATATATCCTTAACAGCTATAGCACAGTTAGTATATTGATTGTGTTTGAGATCTCTCGCCTCGCTTATGAATATTTTAATCGTTGATGATCATCCACTGTTTCGTCATGCTTTAATTCAAGCAGTTCGTTACAGCTTACCGCAAGCCCAAATCCATGAAACAGCTGCTGTTAATGAATTTTATGAACGTTTAGAAAAAGGTCCTGAACCAGATTTAGTGCTTTTAGATTTGAATCTTCCAGGTGCATCAGGCTTCTCAGCGTTGGTGCATGTGCGTGCACAGTATCCATCGTTACCAATTATTGTCGTATCGGCGCATGAAGAAGTTTCAATTATTCAACGCTCGATTGCACATGGTGCAATGGGCTATATTCCAAAATCAGCGCATCCAAGTCACATTGGTGAAGCGATTCGTCAGGTATTAGAAGGGGATATGTGGTTACCACCAAACCTGCCTGCGAATTTAAACTTTGATCCACGTGCTGCAGATGAAACAGCTTTAGCAGAACGTATTCAATCTCTAACACCACAACAATTCCGAGTGTTAATGATGGTTGCGGAAGGTTTGTTGAATAAACAGATCGCATACGAACTTGATGTTTCTGAAGCAACGATTAAAGCGCATGTGACCGCGATTTTCCGTAAATTAGGCGTTCAAAATCGTACTCAGGCTGTATTAGCGATTAATGCATTAAACATCGAAGAAAAACGTGTTTAAATGATTCTTAGATTTGAAAAAAAAGACCTAATCAAAGGTCTTTTTTTCGATGCGTATCTACTTTAGGCTAAACAGTCCTGTTTAGGTGTCAACTCATTACAATATAGAGGATTGAGTGCACATTGAAGTTCATCAATTTGATCTTGTGTTACATAGCCCTTGCGTTTTAAATATTCTGCAACGCGATCATCTCTAAGACTTAAAAAAGCGGCATCATAAACTTTCAGATCAACAAAGAGTGCAGCCGTTTCAAGTCCATTAAAACGATCTAAAAACACCTCATTGCCATACATGAGAAAAATATGATCGAAATCTGCATATGCATCGATGCCTAATTGTTCTGCGAGTGCAAGCGGCGGTGTTTTGATAAAGAGTAAATCTGAAATTTCATCAAACTGCGTGGTATCAAGCGTATTTTCACCAGTTTTCACTTTACCAAGCCAAGCTTTAAAGACCAAAACGGCACCACCACGCAACAACATACTCCACACTTGATGACGCGTATGTTCATCTAAATCTCGGCATTCTGATGCTAAACGTTGAATAAGTTGATTTTCTTGTTGTGCCAATTTATCAAATAAACCTAAGCCTTGAGGGTGATAAGCTGCTGGTGTAAATACATCAAATTTTAATTGTTCAAAAACCTGTAAAGCCAAAGGTACTGCAGTTTGGTAAATCTGTTCCAAGGCACGTACATGTACATTTTTTAAGGATGTAGATGGAAAAATTTCTTGCCACTTGATTTCAGGCAAAATTGCATTGGCACCATATTGGCGATGAAATTCGTGATTACGATCTAAACCATGTGGCATAGCTTCTGAAATGTTCATTGCAAGACTCCATTTGATACTTTTATTCTCGAGAAAATTTGAGGCACTTTGATTTCTTTAATCGAACGAAGATGTGCTGATGGCTAGATTTAGAATTATGTTGATTGCAATAAGAATAAGACTAAAGTATTAATTTTTATTTGATGAGTAAATTTGTCATCTAAAAACATGATGTTAGTAAACTTGTAACTATTTGTTTTAAATGATATTTCAACTTTTGATGTGTTTTGCCATAGAAAATCGGACTTTGATTTTTTTGGTCAATTGCAAATGCTCTTTTTAGCTTTATTTTGTTCTCTTTTGCCACCTCTAAAGCTGAGATCTGCCAATCATTGTAAAGTACGGTGTGAATATGTATAAAAATCACCCAGCTTTTCGTGGAAAAACTGGGTGAAGAATGTATCAAAATGTGACTATTTCGAATCTTATTTTGAAATTTTTAAACCTGATAACCATGAACGTAGAGAGGCAGGTTTGAGAGGTTTTTTCAATAGGACAATATTCAGCTCTTTGAGTCTTTGCGGAAGCTCAGGATCTGAATCAGCTGTAATCAATGCCACAGGCACATTTTCTTGACGATGTTCTACAATAAAATCTAATCCTATTTTATTTGAATTCAGGTGTTGATCGACCAACCAAACTTGAATGTTCTCTTGTTGAATAATCTCAAGCGCTTGTTCAGGTTCTGTGGCTTTAAACACTTGATAACCCCATTTAGTAAGCAAAGTTGCCATGCCTTCTAAAATAGTTTCATCATTGTCTAAACATAAAATTTTATACGCTGCAGATTTTAATGGTGTGGCTTGAACTGGTGCGGTCACAACCTTTGGTGCATCGATGAGTGGGACTTCAATCATAAAACATGAACCCTTACCCAACTCGGAATACACATGCACAGGATAACCCAACATGCTGGTCATTCTCTGAACGATGGCGAGTCCAAGACCTAAACCTTGTTCACCCCATGGCGAGGTATGTCCACAACGTTCAAACTCTTGGAAGAGTTTAATACGTTGTTGTTCAGCAATCCCTGGACCAGTATCCCAAACACCAATACGAATATGGTTTGCTCTTTCTGCTGAACGTAACACCCCAACAATTACACGACCTTTTGCTGTGTATCTTAGGGCATTACTGACAAAGTTTTGAATAATACGGCGAATCCATTGAGGATCTGTATCAATCCAGAATTTCACGTCATGCACTCGGAAGGAGATCGCTCGTTGTGCTGCAATTGATTTAAATTGTAGTTCTAAGTCACTCAATAGGTCATGTAATGGATAGGCTTGTCGTTTAGGTTGTATTGTTCCACCTTCTAAACGTGCAATGTCTAATAATGCAGAAAGCATACTCTCTGCACCATGTAAGGCACGATCGAGTTGCTGTAGCGTTTTAGCATCTTCTTCATTTTGAATGCTTTGTTCTAATGCCGTACTGAATAACCGTGCAGCGTGCATAGGTTGAAGTAAATCATGACTTGCTGCAGCAATGAATCGACTTTTTGACATATTGGCTTTGTCAGCTTGTTCACGTGCCAATTGTTGTTCTGCCAAGGCATTGGCAAGTTGTTGAGTGCGATCTTGAACGCGTCCTTCAAGTAGTGCTTCAGTTTCTCGGAATGCCGTAATATCAGCAAATGTCGTCACGAAGCCACCGCCTTCGATTGGATTTCCTCGCATTTGGATAACACGACCATCTTTACGAATACGTTCAAACTCATGAGCGCTACCTACTTTCATCCAATGAATACGTTTACGTACGTGCTCTTCAACGGAACCAGGTCCACATTCACCGCGCTCTGCGTTATATCGGATCAAGTCTGCAATCGGGCAGCCCACATATACCAAATCTTTTGGATAATCGAATAAAACGAGATATTGATTATTCCATGCGACTAAACACATGTTTTCATCGACAACACTTACCCCTTGGGTCATGTGGTCGATCATGGTCATAATTAGATTTTGGTTAAAGCGTTGCCATTGTGATGCTTGGTCTAGAATATTAGCGACCTGTCCAAGTGCTAATCCATTGTTAACCATGGCTGTAGTGAGTAGGGTACGTGCCGATGCAGCTCCAATTGTGCCAGCAAGATATTGTTCAGTGAAACGCCACCACATCCCATTGGCACTGCTGTTTTCGTTTAATATCACATTATTGGATAAGCAGAATTGATTAAACGCATGCATGGTCGGACCTTCACCCGTAATCCGTTTGGCAAGCGTGATCAGGTCACCCACTTTTAATCGTGCGACATCATGATGTAAATAATTAACTTCATTTGAGGTTTGTTGCGTTTGTAGGGGTTTAGTTTCGTAATAGAAGAAACTTTCTGCCTGTATTTGCTCAGCAATACTTGGACGATAAATTCGTGAGATCCAGATGTAGAGCACGATATTTAAGCCAAGTGACCAAATTACACCATGTGTTAATGGCGCAAATGATTCAAAACCAAGTAATGCTTCAGGCTTTAATAAGTCAAATCCCAGAGGGCCAAACATCAGAAACGAATAAGTAAATTGATAATATTCATCTGGTAAACTTCTTAAAATTGTTGGTAAGAGCAGTGTGTAACTCCACATCACAAAACCAACGATGAGACCTGCATAGACCCCTTGCTTACTTCCACCACGCCAGTACAACCCCCCAATAAGTGCAGGTGCAAACTGTGCAACTGCACTAAATGCCAAAAGACCAAATACTGACAGCTGATCAATGTCATTAAAGAAATGGAAGAATAAGAATCCAAGTAGCATGACCGCCAAAATACATACGCGACGTGTGAATTTCAGCATTCGAGGTAAACGCTTGTCATGACGAGAAATCCAACCCAAGCGCCATAGCGCAGGCATAATCAAGTCGTTACTGAGCATGATTGAGAGTGCGACTGAAGAGACTAAAAGCATACCAGTTGAAGCCGAAAATCCTCCAAGGAATGCTAAGAGCGTCAGCCATTCTTGGTTATAGCTCAAAGGCAGTGACAGCACGGCAACATCAGGGACTGCCATGTATTCTGGTGCAGCATGAAGTGCCCAACTTGCAATCGGAATAATCGCGACAACGGTTAAAATGATGTAAGCGGCAAACCATCTGCGCGCACCACGAATATGTTTTTCATCACGTAATTCAACTACAGCAACATGAAACTGGCGTGGCAAACATATAATCGCTAATGCTGCTAAAAGTGTTTGAATCCAAAAGGTATCTGGCACGCCCATCAGTTGAATTTCATGGAAGGTTTTGGATACGTCTGCGGAAACTTGAATGAGGTTTTCGGGGCGTTCAAATAAAAAGAAAAAAGCGACACAGAGGAGTGCAAATAATTTAACAAAGGATTCAAAAGCGACTGCCAGCATTAAACCACCATGCTGTTCGGTGTTGGCAATCTGACGTGTACCAAACATCATAGCCAAAATTGCGAGAACCCCTGTAAGTGCAAGAACACCATTGGTGGTCAGATTCATCACTTCTGAATCTTGTTGCAACATCACGGATGCACTGAGTGCAATGGCTCTCAGTTGTAAGGCAAGATAAGGAATGATGGCGATCACGGCTAAAATGGTGACGAGTGAGGCGAGAGGTCCGCTTTTGCCATAACGTGCTGCCACAAAGTCAGCAATTGAGGAAATAGCATGGTGCTGACGTACCCGACCTAAGCGACGCCAAATATCATAACCAAACCAGACAAACAGAAGTGGGCCTAAGTAGATTGGAAGGAAAATGATCCCTTCACGAACAGCAGCACCCGTTGCGCCGTAGAATGTCCAAGACGAACAGTATACGCCTAAGGTCAAACTAAACAATAACATGCGTCCACGTGGGCTGAGCCGACTGGCATGTTTTTCACCAAAAAAGGCGCAAATAAAAAGGATGAGGATGTAGAGGGCGAGTACCCCAATAATCAACCAACTGTTCATAGGACTTACACTTGAGAATCTCGTGTAATGATAACGCATCCATGAACTGTCACGTTCAAATTGATCAAAATTTAGCGACCAAAGTCTAAATTACAACCAATGCAAAATCTTGCTAATTTAAAAATCGGAATAATTTAAATAAAAAAAATGACCTACGTTTGGGTCTCATATGGAGTCTTGTTTATGGATGAGAGACAAGTAGAGCAAATTCTACAGAATCCCAAATTCAAAGAAATGGTCAAAAAGAAAAGCACACTGAGCTGGACATTGACAGGCATTATGCTGTTTGTCTACGTTGGTTTTATGCTTTTAGTTGGCTATAACAAAGAGTTTTTATTGTCATCGCTTTCAGGTGGTGTAACCACTTGGGGTATCCCTCTAGGATTAGGCATCATCGTGCTGTCTTTCTTGTTATGTGGTGTGTATTCGTACATTGCCAACAATAAGCTCGATCAATTAAACGAAGAAGCTATGCGCGAAGTTGAAGCCATCACTCACGAGAAGGGACTACACTAAGATGAAATGGAATTCTTTACTCACATTTGCAGGGACTGCAATGTTATCTGGATTGGCATTCGCAGGTCCTGATTTAGGTGCAGCAGAACAACAAGCAACAAATTGGCCTGCGATTATCATGTTCTTGATTTTCGTCGGTGCAACGCTGGGGATTACCAAATGGGCAGCTAAACAAACCACTAACACCAAAGATTTCTATACCGCAGGCGGTGGAATTTCTGGTTTCCAAAATGGTTTAGCCATTGCTGGTGACTATATGTCCGCAGCATCGTTCCTTGGTATTTCTGCGATGGTTTTCCTGTCAGGTTTCGATGGCTTACTCTATTCACTTGGTTTCATGGTAGGTTGGCCTATCGTACTTTTCTTGATAGCAGAGCGTTTGCGTAACTTGGGTAAATACAATTTATCTGACGTTGTATCATTCCGTTTACAAGAAAAACCTGTACGCACACTGGCAGCGTTAAGCTCTCTTGTTGTTGTTGCATTCTACTTGATTGCCCAAATGGTCGGCGCTGGTCAGTTGATCAAGCTTCTGTTTGGCTTGAACTATAACATTGCTGTCGTCATCGTCGGTCTGCTCATGATGGCATACGTTATGTTTGGCGGTATGTTAGCGACAACATGGGTGCAAATCATTAAGGCAGTGATGTTGTTGTCAGGTGCTACCTTCATGGCATTTATGGTGATGAAAGGCGTTGGCTTTAGCTTCACCAATATGTTCGAGCAATCGATTCAAGTCTTCTCTAAAGTACATGATTTAACCTTAGATGATGCAACCAAAATCATGGGACCAGGTAGTCTGGCATCAAACCCAATTGATGCGATTTCTCTTGGTTTAGCATTGATGTTTGGTACAGCTGGTTTACCACATATCCTCATGCGTTTCTTCACAGTAAAAGATGCGAAAGAAGCACGTAAATCAGTTGTTGTTGCAACAGGCTTTATCGGTTACTTCTATCTTTTAACTTTCATCATTGGTTTCGGTGCGATTCTCTATGTATCGAACAACCCACAATTCCTTGATATTGCGAAAATGGCAGTAACTGGCAAGCTAGAGCTTGTTGGTGGTAATAACATGGCTGCGGTTCACTTGTCTGATGCTTTAGGCGGTGACTTGTTCATGGGCTTCATTTCAGCGGTTGCATTTGCCACGATTCTAGCAGTTGTTGCAGGTTTAACGTTGTCAGGTGCTTCAGCAATTTCACATGACTTATATGCGAACGTATTGAAAAAAGGACAAACTACACCTGAATCTGAACTTCGTATGTCTAAAATCGCGACTTTAGGTCTTGCGATCTTTGCGATGATCTTGGGTATCTTGTTCGAGAAACAAAACGTTGCCTTCATGGTAGGTTTAGCATTCTCTGTTGCTGCATGTGCAAACTTCCCAGTGCTTGTACTTTCAATGTTCTGGAAAGGTTTAACAACGCGTGGTGCAGTTGCCGGTGGTGTTGTTGGATTAGTTTTAGCGGTTGTACTCATCGTACTTTCTAAAGCAGTTTGGGTAGATACGCTTGGTATTTCTGATACACCAATTAATCCATATAACGGTCCTGCATTATTTGCGATGCCTTTAGCATTCTTCTTCTGCTGGTTGTTCTCTGTGACAGACAATTCTGCACAAGCGCAAGCAGAACGTAAAGCATTTGATGCACAGTTTGTACGTTCACAAACAGGTATTGGTATTTCTGGTGCGTCAGACCACTAAACCATACTGATCATGATAAAAAGCCCCTTTAAGGGGCTTTTTTTTTTACCAAATTTCTATTTTAAATGACATACAAGTCATCAACTGTCCGCTATGCTTTCATTCAAACAAAACAATAAAAATAGTTGGAGTTGAGATGAGTTTAATATGCCGCGTGATACGTGATCTCGTACGTTTACCATCCGCGTGTCTACTGATTTTACAGCTGCTGATTTTATTCCTCGCAGTGATATCAAGTCATGATTTGGCTTATCGCTCCATGACTTGGATTCTCGGCGCTTTAGTCCTTCTTATTATTGCTAAAGTCATCAAAATGACCCCAATTTTTAGTGCTGTAGGTTTATTTGGGGTATTAGGAGCTCTCATTTTTTCTTTCTTGATTCTGATTGGATATCATCAAGCCTATATTCAAATTACAGCGCATGCATTTGAAGTTATCGCGTATACGACAGCGGCTTATGGTTTGGTTCGATATATGTTCGAAGACCGCTATTTGACCAAAGATGAATTATTTGCGGCAGCAGCTGTTTTTACTTTAATTGCATGGAGCTTCGCATTTTTATATAGCATCTGCCAGCTATATGACCCACTGAGTTTTAGCATAACGCCTGAACAATCTGTTCAACATAGTTGGTTAGATTTGTTGTTTCTCAGTTTTAGTATTCAGTCGGCAACAGGTCTTTCAGATATTATGCCCTTGAGTCCGCTGGCGAGACTGATTGCCATGATTCAAATGTTAGTGGTGTCATGTATCTGGCTTTGATTGTTTCGCGCTTAGTTGCACTGCAATACATTGCTCATTTGCCAAAGCATCAGGATGATTAAAACAGAACGTTACATCTTGCTAACGGCATTCATCTGCAAAATCATGAATAATAAGTACTTAGATCAAAAAATAATCTCCAACCCTCGATATTGAGTCGATTTTCTATTCTGTTTTTGATGAAACTAACCCGGCTTTATATGAGGTTGAGGATAAATGATCTCAATTCATATAGCGTTTTATCCAGTTTGAAGCGTTTCACCAAAAATAAATATATAGGGGAATTATGTCTTCTCAGCATCCTTCATGGTATTCAAATGTAAATCCACGTGTTTTTATCAGCACGGTACTCATCATTTTTGTATTTTTGGCCACTGTGGTGTTATCTCCTAATGGTTTTGAATTAGTTACTCAGCAACTGAACCAATGGATTACGGATTCTTTTAGTTGGTTCTATGTTTTAGCAGTTGCCATATTTCTGATCGTGCTGGCTTATATCGCAATTTCTGACTACGGCAAAATCAGGCTCGGTCCAGATCATAGCCAACCGAGTTACAGTAATGGCTCTTGGTTTGCCATGCTCTTTACCGCAGGTATGGGGATTGGCCTGATGTTTTTTGGGGTAGCAGAACCTGTAATGCATTATGTCTCTCCGCCAGTCGGTGATGGAGAAACGGTTATGGCAGCGCAGCAAGCGATGCGAGTGACTTTCTTCCACTGGGGACTTCATGCATGGGGAATCTATGCATTGATTGGATTGTCCTTGGCCTATTTTGCTTATCGACATCAATTGCCTTTAAAAGTACGTTCCGCGCTTTATCCGATCATTGGAAAAAAAATTCATGGTCCAATGGGGGATGCTGTAGACACATTTGCCACGATTGGAACAGTATTTGGTGTGGCGACAACATTGGGTTTTGGTGTAACGCAAATTAATTCAGGCTTGAATTATTTATTTGATGTTCCTCAATCAGCAAGTACTCAAGTGATACTGATCATTATCGTCAGTTCATTGGCATCATTGTCCGTTTTTCTAGGTTTAGAAAAAGGAATTAAACGGTTGTCTGAGTTGAATTTGGTATTGGCAATAAGTTTATTGCTCTTTGTATTCTTCGCGAGTTCTACCATTTATCTTTTGCAAACCACAATTCAGAACATGGGTCAGTATATTTCTAATCTCTTTACCATGACATTTAATTTATATGCTTATCAACCGAATGGTTGGATTGGTGGTTGGACGATTATGTATTGGGCATGGTGGATCTCATGGTCACCATTTGTCGGGATGTTTATCGCACGTGTGTCACATGGAAGAACTATTCGAGAGTTTATCGTTGGAGTTATGTTGATTCCTACTGGATTTACACTCATTTGGATGGGCTTTATGGGGAATGCTGCGCTCTTCAGTATTATGCAAGAAGGCAATGAAGCACTGATGCTAGCAGTACAGAAGGATTCTTCCGTTGCATTATTCGAATTTTTAAATAGCTTACCACTCGCTTCAATCATGAGTGTGGTGGCAACATCGCTGGTTATTTTATTCTTTGTCACTTCAGCGGATTCAGGTGCATTAGTTACAGACTATTTGACGGCCAAAGGTGAAGGTTCACCGACATGGCAACGACTCTTTTGGACTGTGCTTATGGCGGTATTGGCAATTGTATTATTATTGGTCGGTGGGCTCGGTGCTTTACAATCTGCAACCATCATGAGTGCATTGCCATTCTCCGTCATTATGCTCTTTATTTGTTGGGGATTACTCAAAGCCTTAAAAGTAGATTTAATTAAAATGAATGCTTTGCAAGAAGCGAGAATTACACCTCGAGCGATTCATCAACCACGGAGTTGGCAAAAACGCTTAGGATTGATTATGCACTATCCTCATTCTAAGGAAGAGGTTGATGTATTTATTGAATCTCAAGTATCTCAAGCATTAGAGCAAGTGCAGAAAGAGTTCAAGAGAAGACAGTTTAAGGTTAGTGTAAATCGATTGGGTGAAGGTGTAGAGTTGAGGGTAGATCATCATGCTGAGTTGAATTTCGTATATCAAGTGATGTCACAAAGAACAACGCCACCGAGCTTTATGCCAGATACAATGGTGACTGAGCAGGATTATTATCAGGCGGAAGTGTTTTTAAGAGAGGGTGGACAGGCCTATGATGTAATGGACTGGACACAAGAAGACTTAATTCAAGATGTCATTGATCAATACGAAAGACATTTACATTTCTTAAGTGTAATTCGTAGCCCTGAGTAAATAGTGAATGATTAAAAAAGGACGCATTATGCGTCCTTTTTTGATTCTGTATATAATAATTTATTAGAAACGGAATTTAGCATTTAAGCCAACAGTTTCAGTATCACGGCTAGAACCATTTTCAGCGTTAGCATTTACATAACTTGCACCAACAGCTACAGCTGGAGTGATGAAGTAGTTTACGTTAGCACCGATAGCTGAGCTTGGAGTGTCATTAAAGCTTGATTCAGTATAAGAAACGCCTGCGCTTAACTGTGGATTGAAGTAAAGGTCAGATTTTAATTGGTAAAGTGTGTCTTCACCGTATACTAAACCAGCTTCAAAGCCAACAGACATATTTGTATCAGTGATGCCGCCTACATATTTAGTACGAGCTGTGATCGCATCTTGATCTTCAGCAATAGTACCTGTTTCAAGTGCTGAGAATACGCTGCCGTTGTTGATTGCTTTAAAGACATCAAAAGAGTATTGATCAGCAACGCTTGTATAACCTACAGCAACTAAGAAGTTTGGAAGTAACATTGCACCAAGTTCTAAAGCATAACGATCGCCGTTACCATCTGCTAATTTAGCAACTTGTGGGTGGTTTAATGGGTTGTTTGCAGTGAAATCATTTTTAGCATCAGTTTTTGAGTGGCTATATGACGCGCTTGCATATAAAGGAATAAGTTTAGTTGGGATGTAAGCTTCAGCTTTAGCACCGTAGTTATGTTGTTCTGCTTTAACTTCTTCATTAATACTGTAAGCAGGTACTTTAATATCAGCAGAATATTCACCGAAGTTATAAGCCACAGATACATTAGATGCCTGATTTAAGAAAGCCGCTTCAGCTAAAGGACCTTTAGTTGAGTCAACATTCTTGAAGTAATAAGTACCTTGTACAGAACCAGTGTAGTTATCATTGTTCAATGAGTCATCAAAGTATTCAGCAGCCCCTTGTACTTCAACTTGATATGCGTGTGCCCCAGTCATTGCTACTAATAAAGCAGTGGCTAAACTAATTTTTTTCATAATAGTTACCAAATAAATGTCGAATGAATATGCAGTAAATATTGTATTGTAACAATGTATTAAGTCAATGATCTTTAAGGTAATAGTCTGCTGGTCTAAATTTATTTTGTGTGTTATGTCTTGATACAAGAAGATTAAGAACATGAATTTTTGAACATTTTATTCAAAAATAACAATGTGATAAGGAGATTTTCAACGTCGATTAAGCTTAAAAAATTGCATCGAAATTATACAAAAAAAAGATTATTAGAATCGGATAAAACGTATAAAGAAAATGTTAATTTACATGAAATTTAAGATTTTCGTTTAATTTTAACTCATTTGAAAATAAATAATGTGACTTTTTTCACCTACTTGGTAGTAAAGTGTTAGGTCTATTCGGAATTTCAAAGGGTTGCGATGTTTGCAATTTAAGTTAATTTTCACATAATTACATGCTCGTTAACTAAGTTTTTTTTTATATTTAAATAAATTGAGTTCTGCCTTTTAGATTTACTAAATATTATAGTGGTTATTTCTCTTATATGCCCAGCTTTCCCCAAGGCTGGGTTTTTTTTACTTATATTTATTTGCACCATTATAGTGCATAACTGGGTGTATTCTTTATCAATACTGAGCAAAAAAAAACCTAGTTTTCATAGAAAACTAGGTTTTTTCGCCAAAACTTGAGGGAAATACAGAAATTCTGCTGAGGTATATTTCTATCTCGCCCTAATGTGGGGCATTATGCACCAGCATATTGCACATGTAAATATTATTTTTAAAAAAAGTGTTAAAAATAGACAAAAAAATTGGAAATAATCTGTCAAAATTGATTTAAATGCATTGGTCAAATTGGAACATTGAATTGAAAGGATTCTTTATTGTTGCACTTGTTTTTACGTCTGTTTTTTTATCTGCCTGTCAGACCTTAGACCACATTAATCCGAGAATAAAAGCATACGATTTGAAAGAAGATACAATGCTGAATAGCTATGAATCAAAAAATCAGCATCATATAAAGACCCTATTTAATCAGCAAAATATTCAAGGTGTATTTATCACCTATGATGGCGAACACGTTAAAACCTATGGTTCTGATCGAACAAGAGCAAAAGAAAATTTTATCCCTGCATCTACTTTTAAAATAGTGAATGCTTTGATTGGATTAGAAAATCATAAATCAACTCGGTATGAAGTGTTTAAATGGGATGGAAATAAACGTTCATTTGATAGTTGGCAACGTGATTTTACGCTTGGTGAAGCCTTACAAGCATCTGTTGTACCTGTGTATCAAGCCTTAGCACACCGTATTGGACCATCATTGATGCAACAGGAATTAAGTCGAATTCAGTATGGAAATGCAAAAGTCGGGGATGAGATAGATCAATTTTGGTTAAAAGGTCCTCTAGAGATTACACCTGATCAACAAGTTAAATTTGTTTATAGATTGGCACAGTTGTCATTGCCGTTTCGTAGAGATGTACAACAAGATGTAAGAGACATGATGTATGTCGAATCACGTGGTGCGAATAAGCTATATGCCAAAAGTGGTTGGGGAATGGATATTGAGCCTCAGGTGGGCTGGTATGTGGGTTTTGTAGAACAAGCCAGCGGTCAAGTCACTGCCTTTGCATTAAATTTAGAAATGAAAAATGGTGATAAAATTCAGCAACGGAAGGAAATCACTTTAGATATTTTAGATCGACTCGGTTTATTTCATTATTTACGTTAAAAGTCATATAAAAGATAAAAAAACCCAGCCGATTGGGATGGCTGGGCTGAAAAAGGATGTTCTGTATGTGGGAGAAACATCCGAGGGTAGAACAAAATTCATTAAGCAAATCTGATATGAATCAGTGTCTTTGCGATGTAAGCATTATGGTTTAAAGGATGAGGTTTGTATAATGATTAAAAATTATGCGCATGATCTATTTTTTCGATGCTGATTAAGTGATCAAAATAATCATCTGATTTTAATTCAAAAAAAGTAAATACTACCAAATATGTCACTTGTATATTGGTGGAAAAATAATTTAAATATTGAACAAAAAAAATTTACGGCATTACAATAGTGTGATATTTATCACATTGTTTCTTAAATAAAAACTTGTGCTTTAAGTGCTTTTTAAGCATGGTTATATTGTAAAATATAACTAAGTTCAAAGAAATTTTATAAATCTCACCGCTTTATACGGTCTTTTATTTTAGAGGTAGTTTGGATGTTAAAATCACATTCCGAGCAAATTGGTCGCCGCCTATTTGTGTTCGTGATGATTATCGTCTTATCTATCCTCTGTATTTCAATCCCATTGGTCATTAGCCATTATCGCGAATATCAGAAATCACAAACAGCATTGATTGAAATAGAAAATCTTCGTGCCGTTGCTGCTCTAGCGAATCGTATTTCACGCGAGCGTGGCCCTGCGAACATGGCAATGTCGAGTTCACAAGAAGAGTTTGAAAAAAATAAACAAGCGCTTATTGAGTATCGCGCGGGAGTAGATGAACAAATTAAGGTCTCGATTCATCGATTAAATCAGTCTGGATATGATGGGTTAGAAGAGTACGTCGCTCAATACCTAAATCCAAAATTAGCGGAAGGTCGCAAACAAGTCGATCACTATATTTCGTTGCCATTTGCAGAGCGTACGCCTGAAGCTTTAGATCAAGCTATTCTTACAATGTTTAATGCGTGGGATAGCAGTCATGATTTACTGAAGAAACTGGTAATGCAGTCTAAAAGTAAAGACAGTTCGATGGGGCATTATTACACCATGATTTTGGTGTTGGCTGATTTGCGAGATCAGGCTGGACGTGTTGCTTCAAATGTAACTGCACATGTGACATTTCAGCAGCCGTTACCAAGTGACAATATTGCACGCGCATTACAAACGCAAAAACAAGTTCGCTATTTGTGGGATTTAGTGAATACCATCCAACCCGAACGCCATCGTACAGCTGAATTCGCTCGCTTACACCAAGAAGTGAAAACTCAGTTTATTGATCAAGGTTTACCTATCATCATGCGATTAATTGATGAAAGCCGAAAGGGACAACCTTATTTTTTATCAGGGACTGAATTAAGTGTAGCTGTATCTGGTAAATTCTTAACAGTTATCGATTTACAAGACTATTTGCTCAATAAGAGCGTTGAAATCGCAAAGTCAGAAAAAGACGCGAATCAATTGAACTTCCTACTCACGTTGATAGTCTCTTTAATTTCACTATTGGCTGCTTTATTTACGATGATCTATGTTCAACGTAAAGTTATTTCGCCGCTTATCATGGTGAGAGATAAATTAGTTGAATTGTCGTATGCCAATGCTTTGGTCGATAGTCATTTTATTGAAGATCAGCAGAAGCAAGTACATTCATTACACGAAGCGATGCAAAAGCTTCAGAAAATGTTGCATCAACGTGATGAGTTTGAATTTGAATTAAAGAATATTGCTAATACCGATAAATTAACAGGTGTTTCAAATCGTTTTGCTTTAGAAGCCTATACCAAACTTATGGAAGCTCAGCCCAATAAGTTTACCCAAACGTGTTTGATGATTGTAGATATTGATTATTTTAAACAGGTTAATGATCAGTATGGTCATGTGGCAGGGGATCAAGTGATTCAGCAGGTGGCAAATTGTTTAAGTCATAATGTTCGATCAACTGATTTAGTCGTTCGCTTTGGTGGGGATGAATTTTTGGTGTTGATTGAAAATTTAGACCTTGAACATGGGTTACGTGCTGCAGAAAAGATGCGTAAGGGTATTGGTGATTTACAATTTACAGATGAGCAAGGTCAATCATTTACGGTTTCGATCAGTGTGGGTGTTGCGGTAGGTGCTGATTCTTGGAAAGCATTATTTGCGAAAGCGGATCGAGCTTTGTTTAGGGCAAAAGCGCAGGGACGCAATACGGTTTCAAGCTAAGATTATGTGAATATTGGCTGTAATCACGTCCTCAATTGTCAGTTAGATTTTTTATTAAATTTGCGTAGTAGTTTCCTACTTTTGAAAGAAAAAAGTAGGCAAAATGCTTTTGTTTGATTGAGGATACATCCTTATATCTTAATCAAACGGGCGACATCCAGGTCGCTTTCATGTGATTGGATTTCAGTTAAAAATTATTTAGGAATGGCTTTATTTAAACTTTGATAAAGTTGTTTTCTAGTCTCTAATATACTTGCTTTATATTCAGCAGTTTTCTCAATTGAAACAGATTCTTTACGAAAACATGTATAGGAATTAAAAGCACCTACAAGTTCACCGTATCTTCTCAATATTTCTTGTTGATCTTTATAGTCATATAAAAGTAAAAGCCCTTCATTTTTACTTAATAGATTAAAGTCATCAAATAGGTTTTCTCGCAGAGGAGAGAGTCTGTCGCTAATTACTTCTTTATCTAATACAGGCTTTTTAATTTCAAAATCAAATATAGCCCAAATTTTTAAAATTAAATGATTTATTTCCTCTATATCAGAAGAAATTTTTGTTAAAAGATTACGATTAAATTCTTTGTTTTCCTTATTTTGTTGTGCCTTCAAATTTGCCTTTTGATTGAAATAAGTAATGATCCCTGTAATGAGCGCACCTAAACCAATTTTAATAGCTGTATCTAATATTTCTAATAAAGTCATAAGAATAAAAAACGGTGAATGAATCACCGTATTAGCATAATAAATTATTATTTTGAAACCTCCCTAACCCTCCTTTTCAAAGATGAGGAGCATTAATCCGTAAGGGGGGAGATTATTTCAACATTGGTTTTAAGAAACGTGCAGTATGCGAAACCTTATTTTTCGCTACTTCTTCAGGCGTACCTTCAGCAATAATCATACCGCCACCAGCACCACCTTCAGGACCTAAGTCCACAATCCAGTCGGCAGTTTTAATCACATCTAAGTTATGCTCAATCACCACAATGGTATTACCTTTATTGCGTAGCTCATGAAGAATATCTAAAAGTTTGGCAATATCGTGGAAATGTAAACCTGTAGTCGGCTCATCAAGCACATACAGGGTTTTACCTGTATCACGCTTCGCCAACTCACGTGCAAGTTTCACACGCTGTGCTTCACCACCTGAAAGCGTGGTTGCAGACTGACCTAAACGGATATAGCCTAAACCAACTTGATGTAAAGTTTCTAAACGACGATGAATAACAGGAATCGCATCAAAGAAATGCATGGCGTCTTCAACCGTCATCTCTAACACGTCAGAAATGTTTTTGCCTTTATAGCCGACTTCCAATGTTTCACGGTTATAACGCTTGCCGTGGCAGGCATCGCATGGCACATACATATCCGGTAAGAAATGCATCGCCACTTTAATCATGCCGTCGCCTTCACAGGCTTCACAGCGACCACCTTTCACGTTAAACGAGAAACGACCTGCGGCATACCCACGTGCTTTGGCTTCTGGGGTTTGAGCAAAGAGTTCACGAATTGGCGTAAACAAACCTGTATAGGTTGCAGGGTTTGAGCGCGGTGTACGTCCAATTGGGCTTTGGTCAATATCCACGACTTTATCGAGGAATTGTAAGCCATCAATCGAATCAAATTTTTCTGCCGTTAACGTCGTTGCACCATTCAATTGTGTTGCAGCAAGTGGCAATAAAGTACGGTTAATTAAAGTCGATTTACCTGAACCCGATACACCCGTCACACAGGTCATCACACCTAAAGGAATGGTGAGATCAACATTCTTTAAGTTGTGACCACATGCACCCATCAGTTTAATTTGCTCATCAGGTTTTGGCGGTTGCACACGCGTTTTTGGCACTTCAATTTTTAACTTACCTGAAAGGTATTTACCGGTCAGAGAGTCTTCATTGGCTGCCAATTCATCATAAGTCCCCTCGGCAATGACATGACCGCCATGCACACCTGCACCCGGACCAATATCAATAATATGATCCGCTGCGCGAATGGCATCTTCATCATGCTCAACCACTAAAACGGTATTGCCGAGATCACGTAAACGAACCAAAGTCTCAAGCAAACGGTCATTGTCACGTTGATGCAAACCAATCGATGGCTCATCCAGCACATACATCACGCCCATTAAGCCAGCACCAATTTGCGAAGCTAAACGAATACGCTGTGCTTCACCGCCTGATAAGGTTTCGGCTGAACGAGATAGACTTAAATAGTTCAAGCCGACTGATACAAGGAAGTGCAAACGCTCACGAATTTCTTTAAAAATCTTATCGGCAATTTCACCTTTGGCGCCTTCAAGATTGAGATCTTGATAATAGCTTTCAGCATCGCCAATCGACATTTTGGTGATTTCGGCAATGGTTTTGTCTTTGACACGCACATGACGTGAAATTTCATTGAGACGTGAACCGCCACAAGCGTCACATGCAGCATTCGATAAATACTGAGCTAAATCATCACGTACATAGTTTGATTCAGTTTCACGGTAACGACGTTCTAAATGTGGTAAAACCCCTTCGAAAGCCATCACACGGTTATGACGGCGACCACGTTCATCGATATAGCTTAAATCAATTTTTTCTTTGCCTGTACCGTAAAGGAATTTCTTTTTGGTTTCCGCATCAAGTTCATTCCACGGCGTATCAAGAGAAAAGTCGAAATGTGCAGCGACTTTTTCAATCATGCTGTAATAGTATGGACGCTGACGATCCCAACCACGAATTGCCCCTTGGCTAATGCTGACTTCAGGGTTTGGAATGAGTTTGTCAGAACTAAAATGGCTGCGTGTCCCTAAACCATCACAGACTGGGCAAGCACCAAATGGGTTGTTAAAAGAAAACAGACGAGGTTCTAATTCGGCAACGGCACGGTCACATTCAGGACATGAGTGTTTTGCTGAAAACACACGATCAGATTGTTCGCCTTTCATCCATGACAAAATCGCAATATCGCCACCTAAACGCAGTGCGGTTTCAAAACTTTCTGCAATACGGTTGCCTAGGTCATCGCGGACTTTAAAACGGTCGACCACGACTTCAATGGTATGTTTTTTCTTCTTATCCAGTTCAGGCGGTGGATCAATTTCCATGATTTCACCGTCTACACGTGCACGGACGAAACCTTGGCTTTGTAATTGCTCAAATAAATTGGTGTATTCACCTTTGCGCTCACGTACAACAGGAGCAAGTAACAATAAAGCTGTACCTTCTTCAAGTGCTTTAACCGCATCAACCATTTCCGACACAGTTTGTGCCACCATCGGCAAGTCATGCTCAGGGCAGTAGGGTGTACCCACTCGAGCATACAACAAACGTAAATAGTCATAAATTTCAGTAATCGTACCGACCGTTGAACGTGGGTTATGACTGGTTGATTTCTGCTCGATGGCAATAGCTGGGCTTAAACCTTCAATCGAATCGACTTCAGGTTTTTCCATTTGGGATAGGAATTGGCGTGCATAGGCAGATAAAGATTCAACATAGCGACGTTGACCTTCTGCATATAAGGTGTCGAAAGCCAGTGAAGATTTACCTGAACCTGAAAGTCCCGTAATCACCACGAACTTATCGCGTGGAATATCAAGGTTCACATTTTTTAAGTTATGGGTGCGTGCGCCTCGAATACGGATATGACTTTGGCTCATAAAACATCTCGAAAATATGCTGAGTGAAGGTGATATATGATAGCGATTTAATTTTGTTCAAGCACAAATGAAAAATAAAACACGACAAATTATGTCGGTAAAATTTCATTGAACAGCAAAAGTCCAATGTAAAGTGCTTTGAGAGCTCCTGTAATCTGATTTTAAATAGATGAACAAGACATAATCAATTCGCAAATTTGATGTCATGATGAGCCATAGGATGTTAAATATAAGTGAATTTCGGGTGAATATTGATCAGCAAGCACGTGAATAGTGACGTTCGAAAATAGAGTCCACCTGTTCAAAACATATATGTCTTTCAATAGCATGATGTTGACGTGCGTAAAAATTTACTTCTTTTTCTAAGTGTTGAAGAAAATCATTATATTCGGTTTCGAAATGTTGTAAATCTAGAAAATCAAAACGTATAGAGCTTGAACAAGAGTATTGTGCAATGAAGTCGAGCATTAAATTTTGAATATGATGATTGGTAAAATAAATGAGATATGTGGCAGCAGATCCACAGTGTATACATCCTTTTTCTAAATAAACTTCTTCATTATTTAACCAACAGCATTGTAAAGTGAAATATGCACGGATTGCTTCTGTTCCCAGTGAATGTTGCATAGAAAACCTCAAGTAAATTTTATTTATGATAATGAGAATTATTATCAATAATAATTGTGCTTGAAGTTTGCTTTAAAATCCAGTCTTAAATCCATTTAAATCGAAATGAGCTTGAAAGTCGGCAATGCAGTTTAGATCACCGACCTTTAATTTGGTTATGCAGGTGATAGCATCATGAGTGATCTAGGCTTAACCATTGACGTTGATGATAGGCACTATCCCAGAATAAATATTCGAGTTCAGCTCCCCGTGTGTAAGCTTGATGCATTTTTTCAATGGTATGTTGATCGCTTTCTGCCGCAACACGGTCAATAATTTCAATGACTTTGCGTACTTCTTCGTTGAAATGCTCGCCAGCATAAGTGTCAATCCACGCTTGATAAGGATTATTTGCAATATTACGTTTAAGAATGTCTTTGCCCACTTCCGCATAAATCCAATAGCACGGCAGTAATGAAGCTAAAACGACAGGATAACTCTCTGACCATGCAGTAGCTGTCAGAAATGAGGTGTAATGATGGCAAGCAGCAGTCAAAGGTGTATTTTCAAAATCAGCTTTAGTGATGCCAAATTCGTGCATAAAACCATTGTGCAGTTCACGCTCAACCACAATTGCTTCATTAGCACCTTGCGTAAATTGAATAATGGCATCGGAGTCATATGCTTTAGCACCACAAATAGCCAATGCTCGACCATAGGCAACCAAATAATGCGCATCCTGAATGACGTAATGGCAAAAAGCTTCTTGATTCAGTGTTCCAAGCGCCAGTTCTTGGTTAAAAGGGAGTGCTAATGTTTTTTGATATAAATCGTAGTTTCGTTGCCAAACGGCTTCTGAAAAACGCATAAATCCATCCTGAATAAAATCATCTCTAGGTATCATCTAAGATCATATCAATTTGTCGTTACAAAACTAGCTTGAGCGATACATCATCTTCAACAAAAAAATCATACGAAGAACTTTGGATAAATTTTGAAAACTCGTCATAATTAGCACAGTTTAATTGAGTGTCTTTTAGCGCTAGAGATCAGACATTCAATTTATAGAATTTTTACAAATCACTAAGCACAGACTTCACTTAATATTCGTCATATAAAAATCCTAAGTTTATGTTTTGTAAAATTTTTATTGATTCACCTCATTTTTTATAAGGTCGCTAGATTATGTGGAAACATTTTGGTTTCTCTATCGTATTCACGATCGTGTGTCTTGCGCTGTCTGCCTATTGGGGTTATACCCATGGTCCAGAAGCTGGCCTCAAGACCATGTTCACCGTACTGACCATCACTGCAATTTTAGCTGTGATGGAGGTTTCACTTTCTTTTGATAATGCTGTCGTCAATGCTTCAGTGCTTCGTCATTGGGATCACTTTTGGAAAATGCTTTTCCTGACTGTGGGTATTCTCATTGCAGTATTTGGTATGCGTTTAATCTTCCCAATTGTGATCGTCGCGGTCACAGCGGATATGGGCATGATGGAAGTTGTCAATTTGGCATTAAATGACCCTAAAGAATATTCGGCACGACTGATGAATCATCATCCTGAAATTGCAGCATTTGGTGGTGCATTCTTATTGATGGTATTCCTTAACTTTTTCTTGGATGATGGTAAAGACACGCATTGGTTCAAATGGATTGAGCGTCGTTTAGCGAAATTGGCATCTGTACCTGCACTATCTGTATTTGTTGCTTTAGTGGCTTTACTGATCATGGCTGCTAATGTTGATGAAGCTAAACGCTTAGTCGTGACTATGGCGGGTATTTGGGGCATCGTCATTTATATTGGGGTACAAGTACTGAGCCATTTGCTGGGTGGTGAGCCTGAAATTGATGAAAATGGTAATGCAATTGGTCACGATAGTAATGGTGTGCCAACAGGCGTAGTCAAGGCAGGTATCGGCGGGTTCTTGTATTTAGAAGTATTGGATGCATCATTTAGTTTTGATGGTGTGATTGGTGCTTTTGCGATTACCTCAGATGTTGTGGTGATTATGTTAGGTCTTGCGATTGGTGCTATCTTTGTTCGTTCTATTACCATCTATCTCGTTGAGAAAGGCACTTTAGATGCTTACATCTATTTAGAACATGGTGCGCACTATGCAATTGGTGCATTGGCTTTCATTATGATTGCGAGTGGTACAGGCGTACATGTTCCTGAAGTGGTTACAGGTCTGATTGGTGTAGCATTTATTGTTTGGGCAGTGATTGCATCTATTCAATATAAGAAGCGTCAAGCGCTACAAGGCTAGATGAATAAATCAAAAAAGCACAGCACAAGCTGTGCTTTTTTTGGCTTAAGGCTTTTGCCCTAGGGAAAACAGATGGTGTTGATCTTTATTTCAAATAAAATTCATGCCTGTTCATCAGCCGAATATTCTATAATCAAAGTAGACATAGAAATCACGCGATTACCTAAATTTTATGATGAATGCCTTAGAACGCCGTTCCACATTTGCATTGAGCAGCATTTTTGCATTGCGAATGTTAGGTCTGTTTATGATTGTCCCGGTCTTTTCTGTTGCGGGACAGGCTTATGAATATGCAACACCTGCTTTGATTGGTTTGGCCGTAGGTGTGTATGGTTTGACTCAGGCAATACTACAAATTCCTTTTAGTTTGATTGCAGACCGTTATAGCCGAAAGCCGCTGATCGTATTGGGTTTATTGTTGTTTGCCTTGGGTGGTGCAGTCGCAGCAATGTCAGACACAATCTATGGTGTGATTATAGGGCGTGCAATAGCTGGGGGTGGAGCTGTCTCTGCTGTCGTCATGGCGTTATTGGCAGATGTTACGCGTGAAGAAAATCGTATGAAGGCGATGGCAATGATGGGGATGAGTATTGGTCTCTCTTTCGTTATTGCATTTAGTTTAGGGCCATGGTTGACCAGCGTGGTGGGTATTTCAGGCTTATTCTGGGTGACCACACTCATGGGATTACTTGCCATTGCAATGCTATTTCTTGTTCCCAAAACAACACGTCATCATAAAAATTTTCAGCAAGGTTATCTCACTCAGCTAAAACAAGTTTTGAAAATGGGCGATTTAAATCGCTTACATGTTTCTGTGTTTGCTTTGCATTTATTGCTGACGGCGATGTTCATCTATGTGCCTTCTCAATTGATTGACTTTGCAGATATTCCTTTAGCTCAGCATGGTTTGATCTATCTTCCCTTATTGGTAATCAGTTTATTTTTTGCTTTTCCTAGTATCATTCTTGCTGAAAAATATCGAAAAATGCGAGGTATTTTTCTGACTGCGATTGCTGGGATCATCGCCGGTTTGATCGTGATGATTTTTGGATTTGAATCGAAATACATTTTGTTGCTTGGTTTAGGTCTTTTCTTTATTGCCTTTAATGTGATGGAAGCACTACTGCCATCTTGGTTATCGAAGGCAGCACCTATCCAATCCAAAGCGACAGCAATGGGTGTGAATGCCAGTGGTCAATTCTTAGGTGCTTTTTTTGGCGGTATACTGGGTGGGCAATTGCTGATGTTAAATAACACTGCTCTAGGCTGGGGGGTACTGACAGGAATTGCCATTCTTTGGCTGTTGATTAGCTTTGGATTAAAGCAGCCACGTTATTTATCATCACTGATTTTGAGTTTGCCCAAAGTCCAAGAAACAGATGAATGGACTTCTCAGTTACTGGCAATTCGTGGTATTGAAGAGGTCGTGGTGATGACTGATCAACAAGTGGTCTATGTCAAAGTTGATAAGCAGCAGTTAGATGACACTGCGCGACAACATTTAACGCACTTGTTGGGTAAAGAGGTAGCCATTTAATCATAACTCTTATAAAGTAAAACATAGAATCGAATAGGAAGATTAGAGCACATGCGCGGCGTGAATAAAGTTATTTTAGTTGGTACTTTAGGTAAAGATCCTGAGACAAAAACATTTCCCAATGGTGGTTCATTAACGCAGTTTTCAATTGCGACAAGTGAATCTTGGACAGATAAAAACTCAGGTGAACGCAAAGAACAAACAGAATGGCACCGTATCGTCTTACATAATCGTTTAGGTGAAATTGCACAGCAATATTTACGTAAAGGTTCAAAAGTTTATATTGAAGGCTCTTTACGTACCCGTCAGTGGACAGACCAAAATGGTCAAGAACGTTACACGACTGAAATTCGTGGCGAACAAATGCAGATGTTAGATTCTAATAATCGTCAGCAAAGTGAAAATGGTGGTGAAGGTTATAATCAACCACGTTTTAATAACAACCAAGGCGGTGGTTATGGCAACCAAGGTGGTTATAACAATAATAATCAAGGTAGCGGTTATGGTAACCAAGCTGGTTATGGTAATAACAACGTTAACCAAGGCTTCCAAAAGCCACAAAATCAACCAGCGCCGAAGCCAATGGCGACAGCACCATCTGATTTAGATGATGATTTACCGTTCTGACACATACCTGAGAGTAGTTTTTGTTAAATTTTAATGTTTTTTATTATTTAACAATGAATCAAATAGTTAAAAACCCTTTGTATAACAAAGGGTTTTTTGTTTTTATGGTGATATAGTAAAACGTTTGTTCATAGTTGAATTAGGGATAGTTGAATGAAAGACGGGATTATATTTTTAACTTGTGTGCTGTGTAGCAGCATGAGCTTAGCACAATCACCACAATGGACCATGTTTGATCGGGATGATGGGGGCTGGTCATATATTGATAAAACGACTATTAAATCACTCGATCAAGCCTCGCATATTTTTGAAATTGACTATAAATATGTGTATGAACATGGCGTACCCTCATTAAACATCAAACCCAAGGGCTACATACAAGCCGTTCATCAAATTGATTGTCAAAATAAAGCCAGAGCCTATGTCAAAAGCCAGCGTTTTACGCCGCAAGGTAAAGCCGTAGATGATAATAATTCATTCGATACGATTTATTTTGAACCCATGTCAATGCAACTTTCTAAAAATATTAAGTTAATTGAAATGTTATGCATTAAATAAAATTTATTAAAGACTTTGTATAACGCTACAACTTATTGAGATTTGATGCGAATCCATGAGTGATCCTTCAAAGCCTTTTTAAATAACAAGGCTTTGAAGGATAGTTAACCTAAAATTAGAATTTACCATTCATAACGTAAACGGAATAAATGCATATCTGGGGTTTGGAACGTATCATGTGTATATAAACGTTCATAATCAAATCCAAAACCATGGTTAAATCTAGCTGCTATACCAACACCGAGATCACGGCGTTTAAACTCTGAGCCACTGGTATATTCAAGTTGATTTCCCATGATATAGGGCTGAATGAATTTGATACCGTATTCTTCAATCTTGAAGTGCTGTCCCGCATAAAATTCAACGCCATAAGCCTCAGTATTCAGCAATGATTGAAGTTGAAAATCGCTCGATTCACTGTAAGCATCAAAATTTGGAACTAGATTTTTATACCAACCAGCGCCAAAGCTAAGCATCCATTTTCCATCAAAATAAAATAATGAACTTGCCCAAATTTCTTGCTTTAAATCATGTTTATCTTGTTGATTATTCAGACTAGCATCGTTGTACTTCCATGAGGTCGCCCAACTTAAATTTTTATTTAAATGCACATCAACTGCCAATTCGGCACCATTTTTACGTTGATATTGCACATCCGTATCTGCGACCGTCGTACTATCCTTGAACAAATAGCTGGCATATAAGTTTGCTTTATCCGTTTTGAGCTCATAACGTAAAGTTTTATGAGCTGCTTGCGTACCATCTGTATAAGCGACAGGGCTCCACGTTTGGGGCTGAGCCAAGGTTGAGTAATTCCATAGGTCAGTTTTGGCACCTACAATGTCGTAATAAATACTATAGATTTTTCCAAATTTAACGGTACCGTACGCTGAATCACGCAGACCAATATACGCCTGTTCGGTGGTGATGTTTTCATCAGAGGAACGGTAATGACCGTCCCAATCCAGCATCTTGGGAAGATTGATATAGTTTTGATAGCCTGCAATTAAATGCAAACGTTCATTCCATGCATAATCAGCATTGGCATACATACGGCTATTTGAGCTATAGCCATCTCTGCGATATTTCTGATTTTCGTTAGATTTATCGTAATGATCGAAATTTAAGGCTTGTAGGCGAATACTACCAGACGTGGTGAGTTTTAAACGATCGGATTCACTCACAATTTGCTGTTCATCAATGAGTGTTATCTCGGCAAATGTAAGATTTGAAAAAATAAAGGTGCAGGAAAGCAATAGCTTGTAAAAGCATGGTTTTGACATAGTAACATCCGTGTGACTAAATATAAATTAAGCTGGTGATTCTGCTGATTAAAGCTGAGTAGAAATTAGGTGGTCATTGTCGATTTAAAATATCGTTCCAAAATGGAGTAGTGGTTAGTGTCTACAAAACTCAATAGATGCGTGAATTCAGGCTCTAGTTGCTGTCGAATTTGATAATATTTTTGGCTCTGCCATTTCAGTTCTGGTAACTCATCGAGTCCATACGCAATCGTACAGGGCTTAGCAAAGTGCGTAGAATGTTCAACTGGACTTAAGTTTTTAATGTCTAGCTCAGATAAATTTAGCGCCTTGTTTAAATGTGTTTCTTGAATCGGTTTTAGGTCATAGATCCCACTGAGTAATACTGCTGAACCAATCAGGGGGTGATCTAAATTTAAAGCAGCTAAATGGGCACCGGCAGAATGCCCAACCACAATGACATTGGAGCTGATCCAAGTTTGTTTGTGGATATAATCGAGCGCTTTGCGAATTTGTAGATTAATCAGATTTAAACTACTTAGAGGTGCTAAATCATATTCAACCAACACACATTGAGCATTTTGCTTTAAAACAAATTCAGCAACAAAGGCAAAATCCCTTTTTTCACACCATTGCCAATAACCACCATGTATAAAAATAACAGTAGTATTGGTGGCAACAGGCGTGGGGAAAAAATCCAGTGTAGATCTTCGCTGAAAGTCATACTGTAAATCGGCAATATGATGGTGTTGTTCATAAGTTGCTTGGCTCATTTTTTTAAAATCAGACAAGATCTGATTTTCATCCACCACAGTTTTCGAGTTGTCATAGAGCATGATTTACAGCTCCTTTACTAGGCTTGTTCATTTTCAGTTAATTGATGCTTTAACGATGATTTCTTCATTTGATAGAAAATGATTAACATCACGATAAAAGGCACGCCAAACTGGAGAGTTGATTTAAATTCTTGCGTAAACCATGTGGTAAGCGTGATTGCAAGAATTGCAAACAAACCAATAAAGGAAATATAACGACTACCAGGAATGCTGTATTTGAGGTGGATATTATTTTTTGCTAAGTTCTTTCTAAAGAAATAGTGTGTGGCAAAGATCGCCCCCCAAGTAAATAAAGCTCCAAACATGGACAGTGCAATCATGATTGGAAATGCTGATTCGGGATTAATGCTATAAACAATACTCGCCACGGCAATACCTGTTGCCGAAAGTAGCAAGGCATTGATGGGCACCCCATTTTTACGAATTTTACCAAACAGCTTAGGTGCATCTCCTGAACGTGACAAACTGAATAACATACGCGTTGAGATATATAACATGCTGTTCATTGCGGACAGTGCTGCCACAATCACAATGAAGTTTAAAATATGATCAGCAAAAGGAATGCCGACAATTTGCATAACAGACACGAAAGGACTGGTTGCACCTGGTGCTATCAATTGAGTCCATGGAACGAGAGTGACAATTAAACTCAGCGATAGTAAATAAAATAGAAATAAGCGAATCGCAGTGCTTTTGAAAGCGTATTTAACTGCTTTTTCAGGATCATTGGCTTCACCTGCAGCAACCGCGATCATTTCGATACTGAGATAACTAAAAATAGAAATAATGACACCAATCCAAACACCTTTAAATCCATTTGGCATAAAGCCATCATGTGCAGTGAGATTGTGAGTTAGCGCTTGATGAGGATTTGGATCTTGCGTCAAAATACCTATTGCCAACAGAATAAACACAATGATGGCAAACACTTTGATCGTCGAAAACCAATATTCAACTAAGCCAAATGCCTTGACACTATAAGCATTTACTGCGAGAAGTACGGTTGAAAAAAACACGATCCAAATACCTGAACCGACATGAGGAAACCAAAGTTTCATATAGTCAGCCACGGCGGTAATTTCTGTGCCTACAGCCAACACGATACATGCCCAGTAGCTATAACGAACTAAGAAACCAGAAAGTGGATTTATATAATGTTCAGCGTAAGCACCAAACGAGCCTGAAGTGGGGTGTTGTACAGTCATTTCTGCCAAGCAAGCCATTAGTGCAAAAGCAATTAATCCGCCGATCGCATAGCTTAGAATGACAGCAGGTCCTGCAAAACTAATGGCAAATTTACTACCCATGAATAGACCGGTGCCAATGGCACCGCCTATTGCAATCATGCCCATTTGTTTAGCGGTTAATTTTTTATGTAATCCTGCTTCGCGTGTTTGAATTTTATCGAAGTTACTCATAAGCCCTCCTGGCCATGGTGATATAAAGTGAGTAACTGAATTAAGTTACTTGACCTCGCACCGAATATTTTTCATTTTTCCATTCTTCATTCAGCATCACTTGTTTAAGATGTTGAACAGCATGCCAAATGTCTTCATGGCTTAGGTACAAAGGTGTGACCCCAAATCTGAGCACGGCTGGCTCTCGGTAATCTCCAATCACACCACGTGCAACAAGCGCTTGGACAATGGCATAACCGTGTTCATGGCAATAACTCACATGACTACCACGCTGTAAATGATCGATTGGTGTAATTAACTCAAAACCAAATTCAGCACATTCCTGTTCAACCAATTGAATAAAGAGATCTGTTAAATTTAGAGATTTTTCTCGGATCTTTTGCATGTCAGTTTTTAAGAACACATCTAAACCACATTCGATCAAACTCATGGACAAAATACTTTGTGTGCCACATAAAAAACGACGAATGCCTTGAGCTGGCTCGTAGTGATCAGCCATATCAAAAGGACGTTGATGCCCCCACCATCCTGAAAGAGGTTGCCAAAATTTATTTTGGTGTTTTGCATTTACCCAGATGAGAGCAGGAGAACCTGGTCCACCATTAAGGTATTTATATGTGCAACTTACGGCAAAATCACTTTGGGTCTTGTTTAAATCGATTGGCACAGCACCTGCAGAGTGACATAAATCCCAGATGACCAAAGCGTTATATTGATGAATCGTTTGGTTGACCTGTTCCATGTCATAGAAATATCCTGAGCGGTAATTGATATGTGACAACACCACAACTGCCGTTTGATGGGCTTTCAGAATGGTTTCTAATTCATCAGGATGTTCGATTAAAACCAGTTGGTAGCCTTTTTGAACAAGGTCAATATAACCTTCAATAATATAGAGGTCAGTCGGGAAGACGTCCTTTTCCGCAATAATCACTTTACGTTCAGGAGCGATTTCAGCTTGGATTTTGACAGCAGCAGAGAGTGCTTTAAATAAGTTGAGTGTGGTTGAATCAGAGATCACCGTTTCGCCTGGATTTGCCCCAATGAGCTGAGCCACCTTATCACCTAACCGAGTCGATAATCCCCACCAATCCGCTTTGTTCCAGCTATTGATGAGATCTTCCCCCCACTCTTGGCTCACCACTTCTTGAGCACGTGTTAAAGCAGATTTAGGGCGTGCACCAAGGGAATTTCCATCTAGATAGATAGTATTCTCAGGTAAAGCAAATTCATTTTTTAAATGTTTCAGTTCGTCTTCAGCATCCCATGCTTTGCATTGATCTAAGGTAATCATTTTTATCCTAACTCGGTCCGTGTTATTTCATTCGATTTTATCACGGCATTTTTTCATATTTATCCGATAATTATGCTTGAAATTGCATGAAAACTGGATAGTATTCGAATTAAATATAAAAAATCAGGATGATATTTAGGAATGAATTTAGACCTCATTGATCATAAAATTTTAAGACTGTTACAACAAAATGCACGACTAAGTCATCAGGAATTGGCAGATTTAGTGAATCTTTCTGCTTCAGCTTGCCATCGCCGTGTCAAAATTTTAGAAAACAATGGAGTCATCGAAAAATACCAAGCAAAAATTAATTATGAAAAATTGGGTATTCAGGTTGAGGCGATTGTCGAAATTAAACTCAATCAGCTGACCGAATCAGATCATCAGCATTTTCTGAGCCAGATTCGTAATTTTGATGAAGTGATCAATGCTTTTATCATTACAGGGGATTCGAATTACGTTCTCTTTGTGGCCACCAAAGATTTAAATGGGTTTTCCCAGTTTATTATTAATAAGTTAAACAAAATTAAAGGCATAGCCAACATTAATTCTAAAATTATTCTTGAAAAAGTGATCGAGAAGACCTTCATGTGATCATTAATTTTTTTTGAAAAAAAGTGAATCCGTATTTTAAAATCAATCTCGAATTGATTTTACAAGCGATATTTTTTTTATGAGTTAAAACACATAAAACTGCTATTATGGTTCATCTTTTTTTTTAAAATAATTCTATGAACGAACATTACAAATATATATACACTAAATTTAGTTTTTTTGGTTCATTACCTACATATAAGGTGTTTCTGAATGAACAAAATAAGATCGTAAAATGGGTCTTTGCTGATAACTCTTTTATCTATGGGTATATATCTGATTGGGCATTGAATCATTCTGGTTTAGATGTGGGAAAGGCTACTTGGGCTGAAGAGTCGACATTATTACTAAATAATGAAAAATTTAAACTCAATTTGTATAGGTCTTTACATCAAAAATTTAAAACAGAATTATCTGAATAATTTATCTAGTAACGATAATGATTTTATAGTTTTTGATAAAAATAAATTATTTAGATTGCTATATATCTCAAATTAGCGTACAAATGCACTTGTTGATGCGGGATGGAGCAGTCTGGTAGCTCGTCGGGCTCATAACCCGAAGGTCGTTGGTTCAAATCCAGCTCCCGCTACCAATTAAAAACTAATTTAAAAGTTTACAACCTAATTGCGGTCGATCTGTAGTTAGGTTTTTTTATTAAAGAAAATTAAATCAATAAATCAATTAAATATGTGTTATATTGGTTTTCTAGAATTATAATTTTATTGTTTACTAATTTTATTTTGATCTGATATTAATTACATCTTTCATTCTATTAAAAGTCTATCTTCAAAATTATTTTCTAATTATTCATTACATAATATAGGAAATAAATGATGTCTAATTTAACAACTGGTACAGTTAAGTGGTTCAACGAAACTAAGGGTTTCGGATTTATCGCTGTAGATAATGGTCAAGATGTATTTGCTCATTTTAGTGAAATTCGAGCAAATGGTTTCAAGAATCTAGTCGAAGGACAGCGAGTTCAATTTGTTGTACAACAAGGTCAGCGTGGCTTACAAGCAAGTGATATTGTAGCTATTTCATGAATACCTCATTAATTGAGGTGAAAGATCAGTTTGAAGTTAAATATGCAGTGATAGGTACATTTAATACTTCGCAGCATGCTTCGAACTTATCTCAAATAAATATTAAATTTATCACTGTTGATAATGAAAATATAAGACCTAGTTTTGATTTAAATTTTCATAGTTTAAATACTGGTAAAATTTACCAGCTCATTTAAATATTAAAATTAAACCATAAAGTATTTTTTATGGTATAATCATTGTTGATCGAATCCGTAAGCGAAACGGAAGTGTTTAGATAGAACTTAGAATTGCGTATTCTCAATTTATAGATTTTAATATCTATGATGTCTAAACAGTTAACGCAGAGCATGAACTCGCACCATGCCGATCTTAGAAGTCCACAATCTCATTGTGGGCTTTTTATAATTAAATACATGCTAATGTAAAATTGTAATTTGAATTATAGGCTTGAGCCTCTTCGATATCAGAATCCATACTCTCGATTTAAATATTTAATATTATTTTTAATTTTACATGAGCTCATTAATGAGTAAGTGAAAATGAATATCTCTAATGGCTGGACTACAGCAAAAGCAGTGAATGGTGAAACCATTCGAATTAACATTATCCCATTTCATAAAGTTCAAAATACGATGAGAGGGCAAATTCTTGTAGAAGTTTCTAAACAAGTTGAAGTCGAATCAGGTGAAGTATTTGAAATAAACTTAGATGGCCGATCTTTTTTCTTGGGATTTAATAATCTATATAAGATTATGATTTAAAAATATTTTTCATAAATGATGCTATTTTTAGTAGTAAAACCTTTAAAGATCATCAAGATAAATTTAAGAAAGCGATACAAAATCACAGACTCTGGTCTCGAGAGGATATAGTAGCAAGTATCCCAGCATAAAAATAAGAGAAGCCTAGATTCACTATCTAGGCTCTTTTTTTAGGTAGTCATGATAGGTTTATTGATCGAATTATTTTGATTGGTCTTAAGTAAATATACCGTGAATAATCTGAGCACAGTTCATCATAGAGCTTTTAGACTCGTAATTCGAGCGACGTTAGATCGCTACTTGATTTATTTCTATTGATGACCTTGAGTAATTTGATACAAAGTTAATTTTGATTTGTCTAGAGAATTGCTATTCTTGAGCTAGCGCTTGAAAATTTGAAATGTGAAACCGCCATACATATTTGTAAAAGTAATTCTATGAAAGATAATAAAAATGGGAAACAAACTTTGAGTAATGAACGGTGTCCTTTTGAAACGTCACTCCCGATACTACAAAAATCTAAGTTGGGGTATCATTTCTTTAGAGTGCAAAACTCACATATATCCATGGATCTTATTGAACTGATTCGTGGAAGAAAGTCATGATCGGTGTAATCGATGTAGCAACCAATCAAATTGAAACACTTGACGAAATGGTGAACACTTTGCGTAAAGTTTTGCAATTTGTCGATGCTGATAAGCTATACCCTTCAACCCACTGTGGAATGATACCACTGTCTCGTCACGTGGGACGTGACAAACTTGAAGCCTTAAGTATGGGTTCAGCGATCTTAAACTAAGAAGTTAGTGCTTTAGCTGAGTTTATTTTCTACATTCAAGATGGATCATCTGTGCAATCACCTATATCCTAGGTTCGCACGAGTTTAGCAATTTATATTTGAGAAGAGAAAAATGGTTGAAGCTTCAGACTACAGAAACGCAATGTCTTTATTAACCACTGCAGTCAATATTATTACAACAGCTGGTGAAACAGGACAGCATGGTTTCACGGCTTCTGCTGTATGTAGCGTTACTGATTCACCTGCTACGCTTTTGGTGTGTATGAATCAATCATCCCGATCTCATCAGTATTTTATTGAGAACAAAGTTTTATCTGTCAATGTGCTCAGTTCTCAACATGAGTCTCTTTCAAATGCTTTTGCATCGAGTCAATTGAGTGCAGAACAACGTTTTGGATTAGCCCAATGGGGTAAATTGAAAACAGGTTGCCCGGTCTTAAAGGATGCTTTAGTCAGTTTTGATTGTGAGATTGAGCAAATTCAACGAGTGGGCACACACAGTATTTTTATTTGCCGAGTTGTAGCCATTCAACAAAGCTCGCAAGAGGAAAGTCTTGTCTATTTTAATCGATCTTATCATCAGGTGAGTGCAGAAGAGGAAGTTTAATGAGCTAGAGCAGCAAGATTTTCAATCGTTTCTTATAATGATTATAGAAATAGATCAGCGTTTGATTAATGATCTGGGGAAAGATGGTGAATCGTAAGCCTCGAACAGTGAGCTTTCATAGTGTGAGGTTAAACCCAATGGATATTACTCGAATCGTTTATGGTCATACAGAGTGAATGATCTTTCTCTTTGGGATGAAAAAAGAAAAGTATTATTTTCAAAAAATTGAAACCAATTAAATAAGTTTTAAAAAAAATAATCAGTGTTTTATATTTAATTTATTCTCTTAAAGAAATATATTAACTTTTAAATCTAGAAATTCGATTGTTTTTATAAATACTTTCGGTTTTACCAATCCAATCATATTTTGTATTCTCTATTTCAACGAAGCAACACTCTCACAAAGAAATAGAGGAAAACACATGAGTTTAATCAATACTGAAGTCAAACAATTCAATGCAACTGCTTATCAAAATGGTGAGTTCATTGAAGTTTCTGAGCAAGATTTTAAAGGTAAATGGTCTGTTGTCTTTTTCTATCCTGCAGATTTTACATTTGTATGTCCAACAGAATTAGGCGATCTTGCTGATAACTATGCTGAATTCCAAAAGTTAGGTGTAGAAATTTATGGTGTATCTACAGATACTCATTTCACACATAAAGCTTGGCATGATACTTCAGATGTGATTGGTAAAATTCAGTATCCACTTATTGGTGACCCAACGTGGACATTGTCTAAAAACTTTGATGTATTGATTGAATCTGAAGGTTTGGCAGATCGTGGTACATTTGTAATTGATCCTGAAGGAAAAATTCAAATTGTAGAGATTAATGCAGGTGGTATTGGTCGTGATGCTCAAGAACTTCTTCGCAAAGTGAAAGCGGCTCAATATGTTCATGCTCACCCAGGCGAAGTATGTCCTGCGAAATGGAAAGAAGGTGATGCTACACTTGCACCATCAATCGATCTTGTTGGTAAGATCTAAATTAAGTTGAAAAGTAAAGAACCAGCACGATGTGCTGGTTTTTTATTAAGAGGCATAACCTTCTTGATTTTGTGCTGCTTGCCGTAAACCTTCAACCAAGTGGTCGATGAGTTTTTCCATCACGAGTCTTTGTCCTTTACGTGATGCATAAACGAGTTGCACAGTCCCTATATTTGAGCACCAGTCAGGCAAGATGTGTATAAGCCGTCCTGCTGCCAAATCCTTTTGCACTGTAAGATAAGGTAGATCTGCAATACCTAATCCATCCATTACTGAATAATACACACCAGCCAAATCATTACTTTTAATACGTGGTTGTAATGGAATTTCAATGAGATCATGCCCTTCAATTCGGTGCAAATTCCATTGATAATGAGTTTTTTGAGTTCCTAAAACAATTGTTGGAAAATCATTGATTTCAGTTGGATATTCTAAAACGCGACCCTGTAAAAGCTCAGGGGTTGCCACTAAACAATGAGTGGTTTTGATGACATCACGAACCACGATGGTGGAGTCTTCATTGGCAGAAAAATTAGTTCTGATCGCCAAGTCAATATCATCGTGCAATACATCTACGCGTCGGCTGGTTAATTCCATCTCGACTTGAACTTGTGGATAGCGCTTCAAAAAATCATTGAGTAAAGAGCGAATTTGATAACGCATCATTACGGGTGGGCAACTAATTTTAACTAGACCCTGAGGTTCACTTTTCTGTTTAAGTAAAACATTATGAGCGCAATCAACTTGGTTGATTACTTTTTCACATTCTTGAAAAAATTCTTGACCTAAAGGCGTTACTTTGAAATGGCGAGTAGAACGTTGAATGAGTGTGACATTAAATTTTGCTTCGAGTTCTAAAATACGTCGACTAAGCTTTGATTTAGTTATATTTGACGCGTCACTAGCAGCACTGAAACCGCCGTATTTAACGACCAAATAAAAATAGTAATAGTCATCAAATGAATGCAATTTTCACCTCGACGCCTGATCTGATAAAGTTTAAGCATAGGTTAAACTAAGCCGTTCAAGAAATCATCTTGGGTTTTGAATATGGTAAAAAAAAGCGACCCAAAGGTCGCTTTTATTAAATATTATTTTTTAGTGGTGTTCTTTACATAGCTAACCATTAAGTTTTTATAGTCAGGAATATGCTCACCGAATAAAGCACCTAAACCTTCGATATCATTACGCCAGTCACGATGTAACTCACCTGCAGCACCAAACCATGTCATAAGTTGAGCACCTGCTTGAGACATGCGGTTCCATGCAGCATCGCGCGTAATTTGGTTGAATGTACCAGATGCATCAGTAATCACGAATACATCAAAGTCTTCAGCAAGAGCTGAAAGTGTAGGGAATGCAACACATACTTCAGTCACAACACCAGCGATGATCAGTTGTTTTTTACCTGTCGCTTTAACAGCATTTACAAAATCTTCGTTATCCCAAGCATTGATTTGACCTGGACGCGCGATATATGGAGCATCAGGGAACATTTCAACTAATTCTGGAACGAGTGGACCATTAGGACCATCTTCAAAACTTGTTGTTAAAATTGTCGGCAAGTTAAAGTATTTTGCTGCTGCTGCGAGTGCTAAAACATTGTTTTTAAACTTATCAGGATCGATATCACGTACAAGAGAAAGAAGACCTGTTTGGTGATCGACTAAAAGCACTACTGCATTATCTTTATCTAAACGAACGTAAGGTTTGCCCATTATTATTAGCCTCTATGATGTTAGTAAGTGTGAATACGTATCAATGAACTCGTATTCAGTCACTAGTTATATTAGACTGAAAATGAGATAAATTTGTGACCATTTTTAGGATAATTAGTCTTATTAATAGGAATATTGTAATAATGAATTTCAAATTTCAGTGAATAGTCACATATATGAATTAATTTAGATTATTATAATCATAAAAATAGGAATCTGTGTGGCAGTAAAGCTCTTTTTATTTTCTGTGCAAAGTCTAAAATGAGCGCATGTTCATCCTATCGAATATAGGAGTAAAAGATGAAAAGAGTAATTGGGGTTTATCGTAACCAACATACACATTGGGTTGGTGATGGTCTGCCAGTGCGTAACTTATTTTCTTATGATCGCTTAGGTCAAGCACTTAGTCCTTTTTTGTTATTAGATTATGGTGCACCACATCACTTTGAGCCAACGACACGTCAGTTAGGTGTTGGTTCACATCCTCATCGCGGATTTGAAACAGTGACTATCGCCTACCAAGGTGGTTTGGCACATAAGGATTCCAGTGGTGGTGGTGGTGTTATCGAGGCAGGAGATGTGCAATGGATGACTGCTGGGGCTGGATTGGTTCACGAAGAGTTTCATTCTCCTGAATTTGCTCAAAAAGGTGGAATTCTTGAAATGGCACAGCTTTGGGTCAATCTACCAGCCAAAGATAAAATGACTCAACCACGTTATCAAGCGATCACATCTCATGATATTCCAACAATTACCATGGATGATGGTGCTGGTCACATCCGTGTAATTGCGGGTGAGTTTGGTGGTCATTATGGTCCTGCTGAAACATTTACTCCAATAAATGTGTGGGATGGTCAGCTTAAAGCTGAGTATGAAACATTCATACATGTTCCTGTAGATCACAATGTATTGGTTGTAGTGTTGAATGGTGAACTCGTAATTAATGGGACTCAAAAAGTTCTAGACAGTTCAATTGTGATGTTTGCTCGTGATGGTGAGGCAGCAATTCAATTGCAAGCATATAAAGATACACAATTTTTAGTGCTTACAGGTGAGCCACTAAATGAGCCAATTCAAGGGCATGGACCATTCGTCATGAACACCAAAGAAGAAATCATTCAAGCTTTTCATGATTTCAATAATGGTAAATTTGGTGAAATTGCACGTTAATTGGAACGACAAAAGCGGAAATATCATTTCCGCTTTTTTTGTGATCATCATTTTAAAAAAATAAAGGACCTCTATCCCACACAACAGAGGTCCTTATACGCTGTAATTTATATTTATTTTCTAGATCACATTCTATTTGTGCTTCTTATTAATGTGATGTAGTTCTCATTTTCAAAGCAATGATAATGCATTTTTTTTAAGCTGTAAACTAAAAAATTAAATTATTGGTGAAAATATCTATTTTGTTTTTAAACATATTTTTTGATTTCTTAAAAAATACAAGTGTATTAAATATTTAGCGTATGACGAATAGTGTCGCAAGAATTTTACGTAAATTTATTTGATTAAAAATTAATCAAAAACAAATAAAATCTGGAAGTTTTTAATAGCAAGTTTCAAAGTGTTCTATCGCATAATTAAAAAAATTTTTAATGCTTGGATCATAATTTTGAAAATTGCAGTGATTGGAAGTGGTATGGCAGGGTTGGCAACTGCGAGAATTCTCAAGGATGCTGGTCACCAGATCACAGTTTTCGAGGCGCTTCCAGGGCGTGGTATGGATAGTTATAGTCTTGAGTATGAAGGTGGGATTATTGATTCGCCATTACGTGTCATGAATCCAATGCTCTGGAAAAATACATTGAGTCTTGCCACACATTTGGGTCTCAATACTTTTCCAGTACGTACCTATATGTCATGTAGCTGGTTATTTGAAGATAAAATCGATACTTGGCTGACAACATCACGTTCACGCATAGGCAACTTTCCAATCATTAACAATCGAAAAGGATTAAAGCAATATGGCATCCGTTTAGTGAAAGGGATGTTACAACTTAGATCTGCATTGAAGCAGTTTTTTAAATCTAAAAATCAAGATATCACTTTAGATGAGTTCGTTAAATATAACCAAATAGAAGAAGTATTTTGGAATGGGGCAGTCATGCCTGTCCTATTTACCATTTGTACATGTGATGCAAAAACCATTGGTGAATGGCCAGCAAAACCATTGTTGATTTTCTTACGCCAACTGACGGATGGAGATGCACTCCTTCGAATTCAAGGTGGGACGCCAGCTTTCGTTGATAAATTGCTGGAAGATATCGATTTAAGAAGTGGGCAGCCCATTACTCGTGTACAAGAGCAGGGTGATTTAGTCTATGTGGAAAATGAAGCAGGTGAATCTGACTTATTTGATCGCGTGATTGTCGCGACACCAACAACAAAAGTTTATGAGTTTTTAGATGCTGAACAGTTTGCGGATGATATTGCACTTCTCAAACAATTTAAGTTTGTTGATGGTGAATTGGTCATTCATACTGATTCAGTGGTAATGCCTGTGAAGCGTAAAGATTGGTGCGTATTGAGTTATATGATGGATCGTAAATTTACTAAACAGCATTTCACTGTTTGGCTGAATTCGATTGAGCCAACATTAGTGGGTAAATCTCCTGTTTTTCAAACTTGGAATCCAGTAATTGAGATTGATCCTAAAAAAGTAATACATAAAGTGAAGCTCACTAGAGCTGTTGTAGATCGTCATACTTTACCACTAACCCATGAGTTGAGTGCTCGTCACCAACAACAAGGTCGCAAAGTATTTTATTGTGGTTCTTGGTCATGTGATGGATTGCCAATTTTGGAGTCAGCGGTGACTTCAGCAATGGATATAGCAAAATTACTTGATGCGCCGTTACCATTTTTAGGTTTAAAGCCTAAGGTACAAGTTGCACCAGAGTTAGGATATTAAGGGATTGAATGAAGAAGCTCCAAGCATGGATGAAAGCACCTCAACATAAATATGCGATCAATGCAGCTTTATTGGGGGATCACCGTAATTGTGCTTGGAGTAATTTAGGTCTATGGCAAACTGACCAGCTGAATTATCCACAAGCCTGCGAGTTACTCGCAATAACCCTTGCTCAATCTATCGATTTAAATTCAAAAGATAAATTAATTGATTTAGGTTGTGGGCAAGGTGCTAGCTTAATTTTATGGAAAGAAAAATTTCAAATCGAATACTTGGAAGGAATTGAATTACAAAAATATTATGTAAATCATACGCGTAAGTTTTTACCTCATGTCAATCGGATCTCGCAGGGAACATTTTTAAATTTAGAATCTAGATCATTTGAATTTAAATTTGATGCGGCAATTTGCATCGATGCTGCTTATCACAGTAATTTGAATTTATTTCTTCGTTCTGTAGATGGTATTTTGAATTCAAAAGGACGCTTAGCATTTCATTATCTTGCTTTGAATTCAAAGTTCTATACTTTGAGTCCTCTAGCGCAATTGAAAGTTAAATTATTATTAAAAGCAGCTGACGTTCAACTGAACCATTTGCACTCATTCGATGAAATGCAATCAATCTTAGTGCAAACGGGTTTTAGAGATATACATATTCAAGATTTGAGTCACGAGGTATTTGCAGGATTTGCAACGTATATTCAGAGTGATATTTTTAAAAATAACATCCAAGCTCATTCGTATCACGTTTTAGATTTAGCAAAAATTAAGATGACAGCAAAGTTGTGTGCGAAACTTTATCAAGAGGGGATCGTGCGATATGTACAAGTGAGTGCAAGTAAAAAATAAATCATCAAAAACAACAAAGCCTCACTAAAAAGCGAGGCTAAGTATAAAATGGTGCCGGCACACGGATTCGAACTGTGGACCTACTGATTACAAGTCAGTTGCTCTACCAACTGAGCTATGCCGGCAACGTGGAGAGAATAATAGCGTTTTTTCACTAAAACGCAAGTCAAAAATTAATCGATTAATTAAAATTGAGCAGGATGAATTGTTTTTGCTTTATTTTTGATCTTCTTTTCTCCTCATTTTATAGTGATGCCCGTCGTAGCGTGTACAGGCATCTTGAGAGAATTTTATAGGATCAGCTATTTGTTTTTTAGAATACGATCAAGGTCTTGTGCACACTCTTCAAGAGTATAAGCCATATCAAATTGCATTTGAGGTTTTAACTCTTGTGCTAATTTTCTCCATTGCTCAATTAATCTTAGCGCTTTTTGAATTTTGTGTTTATTCACATCTTTAGCGATAGTGGGTGTGTAGCCACCACGTTTTGCGTTTTTAATTTGTTTTACATAGTTGGCGCTGTTATTCATATTATCTCCGGAATAGCAGGTTCTCTATTTTATAGGTGTGCAAAAATCATCTATTTGAATAACGTTGTTAGGTTGTTCAGCTCCTTAAGTATTGTTTTCATTAACTTAACATGATGTTGATGACAGTAAAATGAAGCGAGATACGTGCCAAAAGCGAAGTTTTAGGCGAAAAAAAACCGAATCATGAGATTCGGTTTTTTAAATTCTGGCGGTGAAAGAGGGATTCGAACCCTCGATACGCTATTAACGTATACACACTTTCCAGGCGTGCTCCTTCAGCCACTCGGACACTTCACCAAGGCGTGCGATGATAACTAAAAAAAAAGCAGATGCCAAGTTGAAACAATTGATTTAAAGAAAAAGTTTTTAGCCAGTGATATGATTGCCGAAAAATTCTGTCGAATGCATGAAGACTAAAATATGCAAAGCACTGCAAAAAAAGCCGCACTTCCTGCGGTAACATTGGCAGCATTAGGGGTGGTGTTTGGTGACATTGGAACCAGTCCTCTGTATGCATTGCGTCAATGCTTCCTTACGGCTCATATTGCAATTACTGAGGCAACCGTTCTGGGCATTTTGTCGCTCATTTTCTGGTGCATGATGCTCACCATCAGCTTTAAATATGTCTCAGTCATTATGAAGGCAGATAACAATGGTGAAGGCGGTATTATGTCGCTACTTGCCTTAAATCTACGTTCAACCCGTATTGCAGATCAGCGCAAAATTTATCTGATTGCCTTGGGCTTTATCGGTGCATCACTTTTTTTTGGTGATGGTATTATTACCCCAGCAATTTCTATTTTATCCGCGATTGAAGGTTTAAGTATTGCGACTCCGATGTTTAATCAATGGTTATTACCATTGGCCGTCGGTATTTTAACAGCACTGTTTTTAATTCAGCGCCACGGCACGGCGACCATGGGTAAGTTCTTTGGACCAATCACATTATTGTGGTTTGCATCTATTGGACTATTAGGCTTATGGAGTGTTATGCAAACACCGTTCGTGTTGGCAATGATCAGTCCGCATTGGGCGTTTGGCTTTATCATCAACCAACCTTTTGTTGCATTCCTCACGATGGGTGCCGTCATTTTAACGATGACGGGGGGTGAAGCACTATATGCAGATATGGGACATTTTGGTCGTATGCCTATTAAGCTTGCTTGGTTTGTGATTGTATTGCCAAGTCTAGTTTTTAACTATGCGGGTCAAGGTGCTTTACTTTTACGAGATCCAAATGCAATTGAGAACCCATTTTATCTGTTAGTCCCTGATTGGGCTTTATTTCCAATGATTGGTCTTGCAACCGCTGCTGCCGTGATTGCGTCTCAAGCGGTGATTACGGGCGTATTCTCAATGGTCAATCAAGCGATTCAATTGCGCTATTTACCGCGTTTAACCGTGCAACATACATCTGATGTTGAACAAGGACAAATCTATGTCCCGTTCATCAACTGGGTATTATTTATTTCAGTCATTATTCTCATTTTATTATTTGAAAATAGCGCGAATCTTGCCAGTGCCTACGGTGTAGCAGTGACCATGACGATGCTGTGCGGTACGATTTTAATTTCGATTTTAGCTTATGGCGTTTGGCGCTGGCCTGTTTGGAAAGTAGCCCTTTTTGCTGTGCCTTTATTGATCATCGACCTCATTTTTGTTGCTTCGACTTCTTTAAAAATTGTTGGTGGTGGATGGGTGCCAATCTTGATTGGTGCAATTGTATTTACCGTTTTAATGACGTGGAAAGATGGCCGTCAAATCGTACTCAATAAGCTTGAGTCTGATGCGTTACCTATTGATCTCTTTATTCAAAGTGTCAAGATGAGTGATGAAACGCTGATCGTTCCTGGGGATGCAATTTTCCTCACAGGAACACCTAATATCGTTCCACATGCGATGTTGCACAATATTAAGCATAATAAGGTTCTACACGAACGTAATATGATGATTACGGTCATTACTAAAGATGTACCTTATGTACCTGATATTGAGAGAATTCGTGTAGAAAAGATGGATAATCGATTCTTTAGGATTTTTGTATATTATGGGTTTAAAGACCAACCCAACATTCCAGTCGCGCTGAAAGCGGCATATGAGCAGTTAAATTTTGAATTTGATATGATGCAAATTAGTTTCTTTATTTCACGTGATCGTCTGATTCATACCGTGGGAGAAGGAATGGCGCCATGGCGTGAAAAATTATTTATATCAATGCAGCGGAATACCAGTCCTGTGAGTGATTTCTATTTAATTCCACCAAATCGCGTGGTCGAAATGGGAAGCCAGATCGAAATCTGAGTAAGCGTTTGCTAAAATTTTGGATATAAAAAACCGCCTCAAAGGCGGTTTTTTATTAAGCCTAATACCTTACTCAGCCGCTGGTGCTTCTACAGGCGCTTCTTCAGTTGCATTTACTTCAGGTTGAGCTGGAACTGCAGTTTGTGCTTGAGGAGCAGTTTCTTCTGCTTCAGCAGGTGGTAAGTTTCCAATAGGCGCTTTCGCATCAGCAGGCGCTTGTGTTGTAGCACCTTCAGAAATAACTTTCATCTGACCATTAGCTAATACTTCTTGTAAAGTACCAGGCTGACCATTCACTGTTGTTACGACTTTAGCTTTAGAAAGGCTTTCCAAAGTTTCGCCAGCTTGAACTGGTGGCTCAGCAAATGCACTTGCACTTGCCAAAGATAAACCCATTACTAATGCTGTCAAAGAAGTATGTGCTAATTTCATAGTGTCCTCACTTTCAATTCTTTTAATTTACTAAATAACTTTTATACCATCTCACAAGTAATTGATGTAATTCAATCAAATACACGTAAAACCTTAAAGAGTATTAAAAAACTATTCTATAAAAACAACAATTTGTTACTTATTTTGAGTGATATTTGAACGGAATGCGAAGATCCTTTATTCACTTGAAAATTCACTTGATGTACTTCAAATTCATAGCTTGTTAAGCTGTGGCCGGTTTTGAATAAAGCCCACGCATTGGGCCAGAAGTTGAACACGGAATGAATAGGTAATCTGAGTTTGAATAATATTGTGGTAAAAGCTGTATTAGGTATTGTTGCAGCAGGAAGCTTTGCAATTGCTTTCGGTCAAGAAAAGTTGTCTTCATATCTGCCATTTTCAGGTTCGGTTAATAATACAGCTTGTCTAAATCAATTTTATCGCCAAGAGCCACCTTATTTAATCAAAGAGAGCTTAAATAAAGATCGCTACCCATTATGCTTTAATGGATTCACCACTATGTATTCTGGTGTCTCAAAAACACCATTATGGGTAGCTGAATATCTGAATCCAGATCGGCTGAGCCAAAAAATAAAAAGAGAAGACAGTTTCCATGAGGAGACTCGTGTAGCAGAAAAGCATCGAGCATTATTATCAGATTATCGTGGGTCGGGATATGACCGTGGTCATATGGCTCCAAATGCTGATATGCCAAATAAAGCTGCACAGTACGACAGTTTTTCTTTAGCCAATATGGTTCCTCAAGCTCCGCAGAATAACCAACAAATCTGGCGAGAAATTGAGGAAGCGACACGTGCAATCGTTACGAAGCAGAAACATGATGTGTATGTGATTACCGGGCCTGTATATAGTGGCAAAAAACTGAAAACCATTGGACGCGGTGTTATTGTTCCAACAGCGGTGTTTAAAGCCGTATATATACCTAAAACAGGTGCTATTGGCGCATATTACGCTCCAAATAATAATTCACTACAGATGCAAGTGGTCAGTGTATGCCAGTTAGAAGAAGTGCTTGGCATGAATCTGTTTCCTCAACTTACATCTGAGCAAAAGCGTAATACTTATAAATTGCCATTAAAAGCCAATCAGGTCAAAGCTCAACAAGCGATAGAGTATTCGCACTGGGATGCCGAAAGCCAATGTGCAGTTGATATCTCAACAGATCAACTCAAAGCGCTGCAAAAAGAGTTTAGTAGTCAAAGCGTACCTGTCAATACAACCGTAACGAATCAAGAGGCTAAGATCGATGAACAAGCACAAGATGCAATCGTGAAAGAGTTGGTTCAAGCGTTGTTGCAATATTTATTACAAATCCTTAAATAAAAAAGCTCGAATTTGCCCTGAAGATTCATTTATCTTCAGGGATTGATATTTATAAACATAAAGAGATTTGCCATGTTTAAGCCTTTTGAAAATGGGACTGAGTCACATTCGATACATGATCTGACGCTTGAAAATGATCTTGATCGTGTGAGTATTTATGGCAACTTGCAAATCACCAAAGATCAAGCCGGTTTAGCCGCTGCGAAAGCGTTAAAACAATATTTAGATGCAATGGTCATCTACTTAGAAGATCAAAAAAATTTAGCAGAAAAAATAGAAACGACGGCTGAGAATGAAATAGAAAATCCTTTCTTGTGATTCATCAATCATCTTTAGACTGAAGACTTAAATTCACAATCATCAAGTGCGAATATGATGTTGAATACGCCACTGTTGGGGTGTCATCTTCATCCACTGACGAAATGCGCGTTGGAATGCACTTTGTTCAGAATAACTGAGCAATAACGAAATCTCATGTAAGCTGAGATAAGGATCTTGTAGATATTGAATCGCTAGAAGTTTGCGGACTTCTTGAACACGCTGCTGATAGGTATCACCTTGATTTTGTAAATGGCGCTGAAGTTGTCTGACGGACATTCCCACTTGTTCTGCGACAGTTTGAATTTGATAATTGTGTCTCTGTATTCCAATCAGAATGGCTTGCTGTAACCGCTCATCGATTTGTGTGTTGTTGGGGAGTCGACTTAACAAATCTTGAGCTTGTTGCATCAGGAGTTTTTGTAAAGTTTGATCAGCTTGTTTAATCGGTGCTTGTAGGAGCTGGCTTGGAAAAGTAAGCTTGACATGAGGCTGAGAGAATTTTACTTTGCTCTGAAAAAAACGCTCATAAATCGCAATATTTTTTGGTGCTGGAAAGCGAAAGTGAATTTCTTGAATATGTAAATGCTCAATACCCGCATAACGTTTTAGAAATTCAACCAATAATGCCATCGCAATTTCATCCGTGATTTGTGTCGACAAATGCATTGGCAAATCTTCCCAACGTACGCTAAATACGCCTTGCTCCAGATCAACGGCGAGAGGTGTACCATCATAAATTAAACGATGATATTCATGATAACGGGTGAGTGCTTCTGCTAGGTTATCGCATGATAAAGCGATATACGCGATAATGCCTAAATGTTGCGGTTTGACCCATTGAGCAATTTCTAACCCTAACGCAGGTTGTGGGTGTACTTCATAAATTTCATTTAATATTTCACGCCAAATGCTAAAGTCAAAGCGTTCGGCTTGCTGAATACTTGCCAATTTTGCAGAAATAGGGAGACCGCTCTCTTCACAATAATTATGTAAGAGATGTCCAAGTCCACCATGAACCGAGCCTGAATAATCCTTTATCTGCTGCATGTGATTAATACTTTTCTTGTTTTATCAATTGAAATCACGATGAGTTATTAAGCCTGTTTTTACAGTGCCATACAAGCGCTTTTTCTACCATACGACATTGAAAAATATGTCGTGATTTGTCAATGAAAATTTTATCTTGCGTCAATGGTTGAGAGCTTGAGTTAGATATATTGAAAGAAAAGAAACAGGGATTTTGAACATGATTAAAGGTTTTGTTGCAGGCTTAATCATTGCCAATGGATTTGAATGGGTCGCGCATAAATATGTTCTACATGGTGTACACCGTCCGGGTAAAGCGAGGTTTAGTCCTGTGCCTAAAAATATGGAATCTCATTGGGCACATCACCGTGAAGTTAGAACACAAGATTTCCATGATGAGGGTTATGTAGAGGGAATCTCAAATTGGCGAACAAAAAATGAAATCGTATCATTGGGAATTGTTGCTGCTGTATTTGGAACAGCATTTTATCCAATCTCGAAAGGCATGAGTTTATCCGTGTTTTATAGTGCTTGTAACTACTACTACACGCATCGCAGAGCTCACCTCGAACCTCATTGGGCAAAAAAGAAAATTCCTTGGCACTATGACCACCATATGAATGCCAATCAAGATGCAAATTGGTGTGTCACTAAGCCTTGGTTTGATTACATTTTAGGAACACGTGTCATTTCAACGCCAGATTTGAAAGAAGATAACCCTTTAGGGGTGCAGTTACCGTCTTTTATTTCAAAACGAGTCAATTATATCGTTGAACAATATTTCCCCGCAAAGTGGGTTGAGCAGAAAGCAGTGCGCTCCGAGATTTCAAAAAAAGCTTTGGCTATAGTGGAGTAAGCCAGATTAGATATGGAGTTGGCTGAATTGACATCTGGTTTGTCATGATTGGTCAATAAAATATGTAGCTTTTGTCAAGATTTCGTGCAGATCTGTCATTTATGATATGAGATGAATAAATCGGAGAATGAAAATCTGATGGTAGAACTCTCCAGTTTATCGCTTTGCATAACGAACCAAGCGCTGTTTTTTCTTGGTTTTTAGGGCCTTCGGGCTCTTTTTTTTGCAAAAAAAGAGGCATTTGCCTCTTTTTTATGGGGCATGATTAAAGACGCATTTCAATGCCTTGTTCAGCTAAATATTGTTTTGCTTCCGGGATAGTGTGTTGACCAAAGTGGAAGATAGAGGCTGCAAGCACTGCATCAGCACCCCCTTGTAAAATTCCGTCTGCTAGATGTTGAAGATTACCCACACCACCTGAAGCAATCGTTGGAATCGTTACACGATCATTAATCTGACGCATCAATGCTAAGTCATAACCAGCTTTTGTACCATCTGCATCCATTGACGTAATGAGCAATTCGCCTGCGCCGTATTCTGCCATTTTCACAGACCATTCAATCGCATCGATACCCGTTGGTTTGCGACCACCATGTGTGAAAATCTCCCACTTATTTTCACCCGTTTTTTTTGCATCAATCGCAACTACAATACATTGTGCACCAAAACGTTGAGAGGCTTCTTGAACGAATTCAGGATTAAAGACAGCAGCTGAGTTAATACTGACTTTGTCTGCACCAGCGTTAAGCAATAAACGAATATCTTCAACTTTACGAACACCGCCACCTACGGTCAGTGGTACAAATACAGTTTCAGCCATACGCTCAACCGTACGGTAAGTGGTGTCACGCCCATTAGATGTTGCAGTGATATCGAGAAAAGTAATCTCATCTGCACCTTGTTCGTTATAACGACGTGCTACTTCAACTGGGTCGCCTGCATCACGAATATCAAGGAATTGAACACCTTTTACAACTCGACCGTTATCTACGTCGAGGCAAGGAATAATACGTTTAGCAAGCATAATTTTTTCCAAAAATAACAGCCGATTATGAAACTTACAGACTTTGGTGCTACACCTTGGTAGTCGGAGCAGGTATTCTATCAAAATAATGTAAGTTTTTTCGCAGGTTTTTTTATGTCGGTTTATACCACTTTGACTTTAAAGGAAGTTCAGGATTTTGCTACGCCTTATGGATTAGAGGTGATTGACCTGATTCCGATTCAAGGAGGTATTCAAAATACGAACTATTTTCTAGTTTGTGCAGATCAAACCGAATTTGTTTTAACAATTTTTGAAGATATGGATGAGCAAGGCGCAGGTGAACTCGTCCCTGTACTTGAGCATCTGGGTCATGCAGGTCTCCCTGTGCCTGTACCTTTGAAACATTCAGGACGTTCGATTCAGATCTTAAAAAATAAACCTGCACAAATTGCGCCTAGAATGCGTGGCAAGCATCCTATGCCTTCATCACTTGAACAGGTTCAGTCCATTGCTATTGCACAGGCTCAAATACATGTGGCTCTCGATAACTTTCCCTTAGAGCGCGCAGAGTATCGTAATCATGATTATTGGTTAAGTGTGGCTCAGCAGCTTCGACCTACGCTAAATCCAGCCGATCAAGTATTATTAAATAGTTTGTTAGGTTTATATGACGCTCTTACCGCAATGTACCCTGATCGTCCACGAGGTTTTATCCATTCTGACTTATTTAGAGATAACACTTTATTTGAAGGGGCTACTTTAAAAGGGATACTCGATTTTTATGAGTTGAATAAAGATGAACTTTTGTTTGATATCGCCATTACGATGAATGATTTCTGTACAGAATATCCAAATGTTCATTTGAATGAGGAAAAGGCCTTAGCATTCTTGGAGGCTTATCAAAGTGTGCGTGAAATGACCAGTGATGAAAAATCATGTCTGGAGCTCTATTTAGCGATGGCAGCTGGACGTTTCTGGATGATGCGTTTGCTAGTGGCTCAAAAGAACAAAGAAATGGGGCGTGTTGGCGAGGATATTTTGCAAAAAAATCCTTTAGAAATGCGTAATATGCTGGTTGAACGATTAAAATTTGTAACAGCTTAAAAATTTAAAAATCTGGGGGGAATATGCGTGATCAAGGTCGTCTAGTTGAATGGTTTGATGAAAAAGGCTATGGATTTATTCAACCCAATGATTCATCCAAAGATCGCGTTTTCCTTCACATTAAAGATTTTGCCAAACCAGGCCCAAGACCGATTCCAGGTTGTGCTTTGGAGTATATCGTTCAATTGGATGGTCAAGGTCGATTTAAAGCGAAACAAGTAACATACTTAAAAGCGACTCAGGCAAAAAAAGTAAAAACGAAGCCGCGTCATTCACCAGTTACTCAACAAAAAATGCAACCGATGCAAGTGGCGATTATTGCTTATATCTTAACGCTTGCTATATTAGTCCTATTAGGGCTATTGAGTATGATGGTGGTGTTGGTCATTTTATTGATGAACCTGATCACCTATGGCTTATATGCACACGATAAAGCGGCGGCTCAACAGGGGAGTCAACGTGTACCAGAAAATACATTACATGTGGTTTCTCTATTAGGTGGATGGCCGAGTGCTTGGCTTGCTCAGCAACGCTTGCGTCATAAAACACAAAAACAACCATTTCGAAAAATTTATTTCTGTACTATAGCGTTTAATATACTGATTATTTTATGGATAATTTCACCATTTAATGGTTTGAAATTATAAAGCCTCAAAAAAATTAAAAAGGTGACTTTATGAATTATACAGCTGATCAAGATCCAAACCGCAGCTTAACGATTTTACTTTACATCCTGTATATCATCGCTATTTTTTCAGCAGGTATTTTGGCGGTTATTGCGCTAATTATTAACTATTGGAAACGATCAAAGGTACAGGGCTCAATTTTTGAAAGTCATTTTACTTGGCAAATTCGTACTTTTTGGTGGTATTTAATTTGGAATATCATCGCGTTCCTGCCGTTTTTGTTCTTATTCTTCACGGGTGACAATCCTAATGCCTTTGCTGGTGTAGCACTGGGTGCAACAACATTCTGTATCGCAGTGATTGGTTTGTCATGGGTTTGGATTGTTTATCGTGCGATCAAAGGAATTATTAAGGTCAATGATAACGAGCCAATGTATCAATAATTAAAACTCATGAATGGGGTGGTGTCATGATTATTGAGCATGTTCATTTAAATATCAAAATGAACCAGAGTGAGGCATTCGAAAATGCTTTTAAATTAGCTAAAGACATTATTTCACCAATGAAGGGGCTAAATGCGGTTCAGCTGATTAAAAATACGAATAATGAACATGCTTATATTTTACTGATTTACTGGAACAAACTTGAAGATCATACGGAAGGTTTTAGGCAGTCAGAGGCGTATTTAAAATGGAAGGAACTCTTGCATCCCTTTTATGCGCCTATGCCTGAAGTGCAGTATTTTCAACCATGTATGATGTTAAAGCTAAAAGAGCCCCAGTAAGCTTATTCTTTCTTCTTAAATTTTGGTCTCCACTCACTGGTAATTACACCGAGCACAACCAACACGCCACCTAAAATTGAGAGCATAGCTAAACGCTCACCTGCTAATCTCCCAATCAAAGCCGCCCAAACAGGTTCGCCAGAATAAATAATGGCAGCCTGTGAAGGATCAACCACGCGTTGAGCCCAGTTCATGACTAACTGAATGATTGCACTTGCAAGTCCTAAACCTCCAATAATCGCAACGAAGATCCAGTTAAACTCAGGAAGATGTGTTTCACCCACCAATGGTGCCATTAGAAAACAAATTAACGATGCAAAAATGAGCTGTAATATCGTCACTCGGCGTAAATTGACTCGAGGCGCAAAGTAACTAATGAGAATAATTTCAAGTGCAATCGCAATTGATCCTATCAAGGTAATGATCTGACCAAATTCAAGCCGAATAGCACCAAACCCATTTCCTGTTAAGAACACTAAACCTACAAAGGCAAGTCCTGCACCCATCCATGTCATGACATGTGGCCTTTTTTTAAAGAGCAACCACAATAAGATGGGAACTAACGGCACATAAAGTGCTGTCAAAAATGCAGACTCGCTACTGGTGATGGTCTGTAAGCCAATGGTTTGGGTTCCATAACCAATCGCAATCACTGTTCCAATGCAAAATCCTGCCCAAATATCTTTGGCACTAAAATTTTTACAATATTGAAGTGAGATGAGACCAACAGCCAGCGCAGCTGCTGCAAATCGAAAGGCAACGAAAAGCACTGGTGTGCTGAAGCTCAATCCATATTTGACTGTAATGAAACTGGCACCCCAAATCATCGTAATTGCAATAAGGGCAAGTTGTGGTGTTTTGGTTTTGAGGGTAGGAGATAAATTCAACATATTTTTTAAGTAAGAAAAAAGAGGTCCTAAGACCTCTTTAGAAACATGCGCTATTAGAGCGCTTGTTCATCAAGTAATAATTGAGCTTCACGAAGATTTAAAGTGCCTTCATAAATTGCACGACCAGTAATCGCACCTAAAATACCAGGCTGACCTTTTAAGTTGCGAACGTCGTCAAGATTGGTCACACCGCCTGAAGCGATCACAGGTAAACCTGAATAAGTCGCAAGATTAACTGTTTGTTCGATATTCACACCTTGCATCATGCCATCACGTGCAATATCGGTATACACGATACTAGATACACCAGCATCTGCAAAGCGTTTAGCTAAATCAGTTGCTTTCACGTCAGTTACATTTGCCCAGCCGTCAGTTGCGACCATGCCATTGATTGCATCAATACCGACAATGATGTGACCTGCGAATTTTCTACAAGCTTCCTCAACAAACTCAGGTTCTTTGACTGCTTTTGTACCAATAATGACGAATGATACACCTGCATCTAAGTAGTGTTCGATGGTTTCAAGAGAACGGATGCCACCACCAATTTGAATTGGCAGTTCAGGTTGTGCTTTTGCAATCGCTTCCACAACAGGTTTGTGAATAGGTGTACCAGCGAAAGCACCATTTAGATCAACTAAATGTAAACGGCGAGCGCCAGCGTCTACCCAATGTTGTGCTGTTGCCACAGGATCATCAGAGAAAACGGTATCGTCTTCCATACGACCTTGTTTTAAACGGACACATTTACCATCTTTAAGGTCAATTGCAGGGATAATCAGCATGCTTTCGCTCCTTGCCAGTATTCTGGAGTTTATTCGCAGCAATCTTAGCAAAGAAACATCAAATGAGCGAAGTAACAATGAAAAAAAACCGTCAGAACAATGTTGACGGTTTTTAATACGAACTTTGAATTAAATGTATGGTGTTGTATCTAAGTTAGAGATTAGATCAAAGCTAGTTGGTGTGATATTGGTTGGGATTGCACCTAAAGCATTTGTGATCTCTCCCGTGAATCCTACAAGATCACCCACGACAGGAATCGATGACAGAGCATCTGTTACAGGTGCTAAATCATCCAATAAATTATCTAATGTTCCTGAGACATCTCCTAATGTTCCTGTGACACTGCCTAAAGGATCATCAATGAGACCAGTCACGAGATCAAGAGGTTTGGTACTTGCGACATAATCTCCCGTTTCACTCACGAATCCCAAAAGATTTGAAGAAGTTTCTCCGACAACATCTACGACAGCACCTAAACCTGGCACTTGGCTTAGCAGGTCGGTCACGGGATCGGCTAAACCAGCGACCTCACCTACAACATTTGAAACATCTTTGATGGTTTGGCCTACAGTTGCAGTAGTGCCATTCAATGCAGTATTAATGCCCCCTAATAGATCTCCTTTCGAAAAATCATCAGCGATAGCGTGTAAGCCTCCACTTAAATTTCCTAATAAATTATTTTCAAGATTGAGTACCGATTCCACTGTATCTCCGATCAGTGGCAATTCTGTTAACTTATCCGTTAATGGTTTGGTCAGCGTCCCTACTGTGTCAACAACGGTATCTACAACTGTCGTTACGGTTTCTAGAATAAAACCAACTGCTTTCGTAATTCCCTGTAAAGCAAGGCTTAGAACGCCACTGATTTTTCCAGTAAAAAGTTTAAACATGTGCAGATTGCTCCAAAATATATGTGGTTAGTGTTGGATCTGTGTTGTTTCAGCAAGTTCATAATTAACAAAGAAAAAAATTTCAGACAAATCGAAAAAAAACAATATAAGTGGAATAATTTTGAAGATATGCCGTAAAAACAGCAACTTAATACAACACAAGGGTAATGTTTAAAAATGTTAACAAAATCAATTATTTATTGTGGTTTATTTTGGTGCTTGATAGAATAAATGTACACTTATAATGCATGAATATTATCGAGTCGCATGGTGTAAATACCTAAAATGCCAACTTGTTCGATTCGTTGATTGATTTTGTGAATTTTGTGTATTTTTTTAATGATTAAAATTGGTGCTCATTGTCTTTACATAAGTTAACAATTAATCATTGGGTCAAATTATTTTTCTTTTTTAATTCAAACTGAGTAATGAGAAAAATTAGATCACACTTTTATTTGTGAATTATCAATATTGAAAATAATTTAAATTTCATCTGATTTGTTTGGCAATATTAGACTCAACTGCATAGGCTTAATGTTAAATTGAAACTGCAGACAGTGAATAAGATTTGGACAGAAGCGATGGCAGTTCAAGAAGATGATTTATTTAGCGAAGGTGCTAAAAAACTTAGAAAATTGATCAAAGAGAAAAACATTAAACCGACTGATGTGGTGAATGCATTGGGAGTCTCTAAGGAAACGCTGTCGAAATGGGTGCAAGAGTCAACTCCTGCCAATGCTCAACATCTAGTTGAATTAGCGAAAGTACTGAGTGCTGCAGAACGATGGGTTTCAGACGCTAAAGATGGTAAAAAATCAGAAAGTTTTAAACAGTATCCTTTGAAGGATGAGTTGGCTTTAAAAGATGCAACGCCAGAACAATTAATTTCAGAACTTAAAAGTCGTTATGCTGCGCTGAATCTAAAAGCAGAAATTAAAGTAACTGTTGAGCCAATTGAAGGTGGCTTTGTCGTAAAAGATATTTAGAGTAAAGTCTGAAAAAAAGCTCACTGAAAACAGTGAGCTTTATTATGGCTTTAAATTTTCCACTCTACAAAATTTTTCAACAACTGTAAGCCAGCTGTATGACTTTTTTCTGGATGGAACTGCGTAGCAAACAAATTATCTTTATGGATTGCGGTGCAGAATTCCAAACCGTAGTTACATGTCGCAGCAATGATCTCAGATTGTTTCGGTTCAACATAGAAACTATGTACGAAATAGAAACGAGCATCTTGATCAATGTTGTTCCACATTGGATGGCTTGGATCTGCTTGGTGTACCTGATTCCAACCCATATGGGGAACTTTTAAACCTTCAATATCTGGAAAGCGTTTAACAGCACCATCAAAAATGCCTAATGCATCTGCACCACCATTTTCTTCAGAGTGTTGCAGCAGAGCTTGCATGCCGACACAAATCGCAAGGACAGGCTTGTTGAAAACGGCATTGCGTACAACCTCGTCAATGCCAGCCTCGTGCATACCTTGCATGCAATCACGCATTGCACCAACGCCTGGGAACACAATTTTATCTGCTTGAGCAATCAGCTTAGGATCATTGGTCACATCAACGGTTGCACCAACATGCTCAAGTGCTTTTGCTGCTGAGTGAAGATTTCCCATGCCATAATCAAGAAGGGCAATACGGGTCATTACAAAGTACCTTTGGTTGAAGCTACAGTATTTTCTGCACGTGGATCTACTTCACAAGCCATACGAAGTGCTCGTGCAAATGCTTTAAATACACTTTCAATTTGGTGATGGCTATTTTTACCTTTCAAATTGTCTATGTGGAGTGTCATTAATGCGTGATTCACAAAGCCTTGGAAAAACTCAGAGAATAGGTCGACATCAAAAGTACCAATGCGCGCGCGCGTAAATGGAATGTCCATCCATAAGCCAGGGCGGCCTGATAGGTCAACAACGACACGACTCAAGGACTCATCAAGTGGTGCATAGAAGTGACCATAGCGACGCAAACCTTTTTTGTCACCTAAAGCCTGTGCAAATGCCTGACCAAGGGTAATACCACAGTCTTCTACTGTATGGTGATCATCAATTTCTAAATCGCCGTCGCAATGAATATCGATATCAAATAAACCATGACGCTTGATTTGGTCGATCATATGGTCTAAAAATGGAACACCTGTATTGAGGGTGCCTTGACCAGTACCATCAAGATTCACGCGAACACGAATTTTGGTTTCGTTTGTGTTTCTTACCACTTCACTGATACGTTGCGTCATAGACACGTTCCTCAAAAACGTTAAAAATGATGAATGTAGATTTTCGATGTCACGAAAGTGACAGCATATTAGATTGCTCAGGAGGGTTAATCAATGCCTATAACCGTACATGCAATAACTTCGCTTGATAATGTTGAAGTTCGTGAACAGCTTGAGCGCTTATATGACACCAGTCCAGAATTTAGTGACGGACAAGATGCCATTGAACAACTTGAGCAAAACTTAGCTCAGTATACCTTACTTTACACGGCAGAATTTAATACAAAGATCATTGGGGCCATTTGGTCAACTGGACAAGGTGAAAGTCGAACGCTTGAAAATATCGTAGTTCATCCGGCTAACCGTGGACGTGGTGTCGCAGAGCGCTTAGTGAGTGAAGCATGTCGAATGGAAGAAGAGAAAGGCGTTAATCATTTTGAGCCTGGATGTGGTGCAATACATCGTTGTTTAAGTAGTTTGGAAAAAATTTAAAACTATTGTTCGATTTTAAATATTAAAAGTCAGTCAATACTGGCTTTTTTATTGGATTTGTATGTATTTACATCGAATAATCTAAATGTTGTTTTAAAAACATCCATTTGTTTAAATATCCCAAAAACTTGCTTGACTATATCGAGATGAAACTGTTTAATACGCGACATCGGCGTGATAGCTCAGTTGGTAGAGCAACGGATTGAAAATCCGTGTGTCCCCAGTTCGATCCTGGGTCTCGCCACCATATTCTTTTAAGAATTTGTATTTTCAATCTCTGATCCCATCAGAGATTTTTTTTGGGTAAAATTTACTCGAACAAATAAAAAATGCATGATTTTTATTGACTATTGAGCTCAGTTACGGCTTAATACACCCCATCGGCGTGATAGCTCAGTTGGTAGAGCAACGGATTGAAAATCCGTGTGTCCCCAGTTCGATCCTGGGTCTCGCCACCATATTCGAAAAATCCTCAACAATGTTGAGGATTTTTTTGCTTATAAAATAATACAAAATGAATCGAAGTCATGCATCATCCATTTTTTTTGATGTGCTAAGGTTGATTTCTCGATCAAATTCAGAATAAAAAATGAAAGACCTATTTTCTGATCAAAGTGAGCTTTATCAACAAGCTCGTCCAAGTTATCCACAAAGTGTGATTGACGAAATCTTCAAATATGTTCAGAACTATGAAATGGCTTGGGATTGCGGGGCAGGTTCAGGACAATTCACCCGCTTATTGGCTCCGCATTTTAATCAAGTCATTGCAGCGGATATAAGCGCAGCACAACTTCAGCAAGCCCCAGCAATAGATAATGTAATTTACCGAATTGATAATGCTGAACATAGCAATTTTAAAGCACAATGTTTTGACCTGATTACAGTTGCCCAAGCCATTCATTGGTTTGACTTCGAGTTATTTTTTCAAGAGGTCTATCGAACACTGAAGCCCCAGGGTGTCTTTGCAGTGATTGGATATGGGCTTATTGAAGTGGAGAATGAGGAGCTTCAAAGCTGTATTGAAAAGCTATATCACCAAGTATTGAAAACATATTGGGAGAGTGAGCGTCACTATATTGATCTGAAATATCAAACGATTCCATTTCCTTTTGAAGAAATCCCGACCTGTGAGCAGCACATGCATTGTAAATGGCGGATTGATCAATTGATTGATTATTTAAATACATGGTCAGCTTTAAAGAAATATCTTAAACAAAATACGCAAGCCAATAATCAGGCGACACAAATCTTAAATCAGATGAGCCAATATGCCTTAACTTTGAATAATGATACCGGTCATAAATTTAATATTCGATTCCCAATATTTTTACGGATCGGTAAATTGATAAATGCTCCTGTTTTATAAAATTTCTTAATGGTCGTGAATGAGTCTTTTAGCAAGGCATACAACTTCTTTTTCGTCATATCCCAATTGTTCATAAAAGTTTTGAATATCAATAAATTCTTTTTGCACTAAAAGCTGAACTTCTGGACAACCAAGTGCAATCAATCTTTTTTCCAAATGTTGAATCAACGCTGTAGCAACACCATTCCGTTGATGATTGGGATGTACCGCGAGGTAATTGATCCACCCGCGATGACCGTCGTAACCACCCATTAATGTTGCGATAATGAACTGATCTTTCACAGCCACCAAGAATAAGTCATCTTTTTGTGCAGCCTTCCTAAAAATATCAATTTCCGGATTATTCCATGGTCGTGTTAGATCACATCTTTCCCAGAGTTGAATGATGTCTTCTAAGTCAGTCTCAATATAAGGACGAATGATAAACATGATGCGCTCAAATGGTGGTTAATTTTAATACAGAGATTAGCCTACTCTGATGAAATTGATAACTCATAATCATCTTATGTGTCTATTTTCTGCTTTACATTTATGCAGTCTTTTTTAGATAGCAAGATAAATATCAATAAAAAAGATTTGTCTGTGACGTGAGTCTAACAACTCTTGTTAAGTAAATGATATTTAAGATAAATGGTAGTTGTGTTTGGCTGAAATGTTTTTAAAGATGGCTTTTATTACGTTCAGTGAGAGCGATGGGGAATGAGACAATTTAAGCAAGTTTTGTGGGGAATCTGTGCTTGGGGTCTTTCGAGTATGAGTTGGGCGGCACATCCTAACAATGGGCATTTTAAATTACTGCCAGACGATCAGTTAAGTTTGGTCAATGCTTTAGGTATTGAGGAATCTCAAATTCGTGAAATTACATCTTTTAAATCTCAGGATTTAAACCATTTAGAAAATTTTGTGAGTGATAGAAAAAGGATTCATTATATAAAGGATGAAGAGCAACCTTTTAAAGCGCTTATGGACTTAACATCTATGAACTCTTTACAATTCAATGGACAGGTTTTGGAGCAGCGGTTTGATCTTCAAAATCGGCAGATTTACATTAAATTTGGCCCAATTCGTGTTGACCGAATGGAGATGCAGTTAAATATGGATGGAGTTTACCAATTAGGTCATATTTTAAATCCACCACAAGCACTTCTTTCGTCAGCTAAATTTTGACTCCATTGATATTTATTTGATGTCCCATAAAAAAGGACCTCTATTACGCAGATTCTTTTGGGATTAAAGCCTGTGCACACCTTCTGTGTTTTTCTTGCCTAATTTTTAAAGTAACGCATAAAAAAGAATCCCCAAAGATGGGGATTCTTTTTAGATTAAAGCCTACGCGGACTTCGTCCTTATCTTACGTAAAAAAGAAAAGCAGTGCTTTCTTTTTTACTCAGGCTTTAGGCCTTCAGCTTTTTCTAAAGTTTCATCATTGTTGAAGAACTTTTCACGTTGTTCTTCAAGAAATTTCTTTGCATCAGCTTCAAAGACATTTAAACGTTTTTCATTGATTAAAGTAGTTTGATGCTTTAACCATTCGCCCCATGCTTGCTTAGAAACACTATCAAATAGTTCCTGACCTTTAGGACCAGGGAATGGTGCAAAATCCAAACCTTCCATTTCTTTTTGATACTTACGGCAAAATACTTGGCGAGACATATCAATACTCCAAAAATATAATCAGAAATTAAGCGTAAAGAGCTTCTAAACGCGCATGAGCACGCTCAATTGCTGCTTCAACTTGAGCAGGTGCTGTTCCACCGATGTGGTTACGTGCATTGACAGAAGCTTCTAAAGTTAATGCTTTTTCAAAGACGTCAGCTTGAATTAAATCAGAGAATTGTTGAAGTTGTTCAAGCGTAAGTTCTGATAAATCCTTACCTTCTTGTACGCCAAGCGCAACTGCTTTACCGACGATTTCATGTGCATCGCGGAATGCAACACCATTTTTCACTAAGTAATCAGCAAGGTCGGTTGCTGTTGAGAAACCACGCAGCGCAGCTTCGCGCATTTCAGGAATATTTGGAACAAGTGCAGGAATCATGTCTGCGAAAGCCATCAAAGAGCCTCGAACTGTATCGATAGCATCAAATAGTGGTTCTTTATCTTCTTGGTTGTCTTTGTTATATGCCAAAGGTTGACCTTTCATGAGGGTAAGTAGACTCATTAAGTCGCCATATACACGGCCTGTTTTACCACGAACAAGTTCAGGTACATCAGGATTTTTCTTCTGAGGCATAATCGAAGAGCCTGTGCAGAAGCGGTCAGGAATATTCACAAACTTGAATTGTGCAGATGTCCAAAGAATTAATTCTTCAGACATGCGAGATAAGTGCATCATGATGAGTGATGCCGCAGCATTAAACTCAATACCAAAATCACGATCAGATACAGCATCTAATGAGTTTTCTGCAACTGCTTCAAATCCTAAAAGTTCTGCTGTATAAGCACGATCGATTGGATAAGTGGTACCTGCAAGCGCAGCAGAACCTAAAGGCATGCGATTCACGCGTTTACGGCAGTCAATCAGACGTTCTGAGTCACGTACCAGCATTTCAAACCATGCCATTAAATGATGTCCAAACGTCACAGGTTGTGCAGTTTGAAGATGTGTAAAGCCAGGCATGATTGTATTTGTATTTTTAGCAGCCAAGCCTAGAATGCCTTTTTGCAGTTTTTGTAATAACCCTAAGATGGCATCAATTTCATCACGTACATACAAGCGAATATCCGTTGCTACTTGGTCATTACGGCTACGACCTGTATGTAATTTCTTACCTGTAATCCCAATGCGTTGTGTTAATCGAGATTCAATGTTCATGTGAACATCTTCTAAATCAATACGCCATTCGAAGTTGCCAGCTTCAATATCCGCTTTAATTGCGGTTAAGCCTGCGATGATATCATCACGCTCTTGTTCAGTGAGTACACCGACTTTTGCCAGCATCGTTGCATGTGCGATTGAACCTGCAATATCTTGTTTATAAAAGCGTTGGTCAAATTGGACAGATGCTGTAAATTCAGCGACAAAGGCATCAGTTGCTTCGGAAAAACGACCGCCCCACATACCTGAAGTTTGGGCTTGTGACGGATTAGAGGAATTAGAAGATGTGGTCATGTCGGCTCAGTAAAAGAAAAAGCAGTAATTTTGCATCCAGTATAACAAATTCAAATCAAGATGCCGAAGTCTTGCCTATGGATAATTCTTCAAAAGATAAACAAGAATTTATCGACGCCAATTTCTTTGTACGTATTGGGCAATGGCAATATTTTGCAGAGTTATTTATTGCCAGTATTTTTTTGGCGTTATTGCTGTGCCTAGCAGAGTCACAGTCTTGGTCAAATTTACAGACATCACAAGTGATCAAGTATGTGCTTTATATCAATTGGGTGGTATTGGTCTTTATTGCCGTAATTGATTTATTTAGGGCGTTTTGGCAAAAACTAACCACTTGGCAGTCTGCGATTTATACATTTGCACTATTAGAACTCATTATCCTATTCACTACTTGTAGTTTGAATTTTCTGTTTTTTTGGGGGAGTAACTTTTCTTTACAAAAATTTTCATGGTTACTTTTATTTGATCATGTGATTTTACATATGAGCTATGGCGTATTGTTGATCACTTTTTGTTTACGATATATCTATGTTCGGGGTGAGTGGTTAAAGCAGCAACAAGGTGAATTGAATGCTCGAATTCAAGCCATGCAAGCAAGAATACATCCACACTTTCTTTTTAATAGTTTAAATAGTGTGGTGAGTCTGATTGGGAGTGATCCAGATAAAGCAGAGCAAATGCTCATCGATCTTTCAAGGTTGTTTAGAGCAAGCTTTCAAGAGCTGAAAATTGTCACATTAAAAGAAGAAATCCAATTGTGTGAACATTATTTGGCGGTTGAAAAGCTAAGGTTGGGTTCGAGATTAAATGTGGAATGGAATATCTTGCAACCAGAGCAGTTGGGCCAAGCAAGTATTCCTTTTTTAACTTTACAGCCTTTAATTGAGAATAGTATCTTTCATGGGGTGGAGAAAAAGTTAATTGATGCAAAGATTGTCATATTGGTTGAAATATTACAAAATCAAGTCACTATAGTCATTACTAACCCTTATATAGCCGATAAAATGGCCAATAGGGAGGGGAATGGTATTGCGATAGAAAACGTGAAACAGCGTTTGAAAGCACACTATGGGTATACGGTACAGTTTAGGAGTCATGCAGGTAATGGAATTTACACGACTGTAGTCCAGTACCAATATAAATAAAATCAAGTTAATACATTAAAATAAGCAACGTTAACTTGAGCAAGGAGGAACAATGGACATCCTAATTTGTGATGATGAGCCACTCGCGGTTGAGCGCTTATCTCGCTTGGTCACTCAATTGGGGCATCAAGTTGTTGCAACTGCGCACCATGGAAAAGAAGCTTTGACCTTAGTGCAACAATATGAGCCTGATGTAATTTTACTTGACATCCAAATGCCTGAAATGGATGGTTTGACATGTGCTCAGCATCTTTCACAGCTAAACCCTATGCCCGCCATTGTTTTTTGCACGGCCTATGATGAGCATGCTTTGACTGCGATTCAGGCACAAGCGAAAGGCTATTTATTAAAACCGATTATCAAATCAGAATTAGAAAATACACTGAATAATTTAACTAAACTTACTCAAGCTCAAATGTCAAATATAGAACAAAAAGAAAATATGGAAGAAAAACATCAGCGTCAGCAAATCGCTGCGAAAACCTATCGTGGTCTTGAACTCATTCCTATAGAAAATATTTACTATTTTCTGGCTGATCAGAAATACGTAACAGTACGACACAAAAACGGCAGTGTGTTGATTGATGAGACTTTAAAAGATCTAGAGCGTGAGTTTTCAAATAAATTTATACGAATTCATCGAAATGCGCTGATTGCATTGGATTATTTGGATGGATTGGAGTTGGTTGCTTCAGGCCAGTATCAAGTTCGTTGTCGTGAACTTGAAGAGAAATTGGCGGTCAGTCGCCGTCACTTACCTTTGCTTAGAGAAAGAATGCAAAATATTTAGTTGCCTAAAATTATAGACATTGCCGAACAATTTACTTGCAATTTTGGGACAGCAGGGTAAGTTTAGGATGTCTAAAGTTTGGCAGCATTAAAATGATCAAAACCTTAAAAATTGCAACTCGTCAAAGTCCATTGGCTTTATGGCAGGCGGAGCATATTCGTGAGCGACTTGAGACCCTACATGCTGGTCTAAAAGTTGAGTTGGTTACGTTTGTGACCCAAGGCGATAAAATTTTAGACACCCCTTTAGCCAAGATTGGTGGAAAAGGTTTATTTGTTAAAGAGCTTGAGGCTGCATTACTTGATGGTCGTGCAGATCTTGCTGTCCATTCAATGAAAGATGTGCCGATGGCGCTCCCAGAAGGATTAAGTCTTGCCGTGATTTGTGAGCGAGAAGATCCTTTAGATGCTTTTGTTTCGAATACTTATAGCAAGTTTGAAGATTTGCCCCTTGGTGCCAAAGTGGGAACCTCAAGTTTGCGCCGTAAATGTCAAATTTTAAAAGCCCGTCCAGATCTTGAGATTATAGATTTACGTGGAAATGTAGGCACACGACTATCTAAGCTTGATGATGGGCTTTACGATGCCATCATTCTGGCAAGTGCAGGCTTAAAACGTTTAGGTTTAGCAGAGCGTATTCGACACACGCTGGATGCACAGACGAGTTTACCCGCAGTTGGCCAAGGTGCATTAGGTCTTGAGTGTCGAGGTGACGATGCACGCGTATTAGAGTTGATTCGACCTTTATTACATGCAGAAACTGATGTGTGTGTTCGTGCAGAACGGGCATTTAATGCTTATTTGGAAGGCGGGTGTCAGGTACCGATTGCGGGATATGCGACTTTAAATGATCAACAGATTCAATTAGAGGGGCGCGTAGGCAGTGTGGATGGTCAAACATTATTGGTTGCTAAAGTAGAAGGTCCAGTTGAACAAGCTGAAACGTTGGGTGTTTCACTAGCAAAAGCTTTGATTGACCAAGGTGCTGCTGATTTATTAAAAGCACTGTATAAATAAAAAAATGAAATGAAGTTTATCAATACTCGACCTGCAGATCGTGCTAAGCCTCTCAATGAGGCACTGGTACGTGCAGGATATGAGCCTATCGAGTTATCTGTACTAGAGTTGGCTGCTGTTCATTGGAGTGATGAACTTGATCAGCTCTTTCAGCAATTAATTTCAGCACAAGTGATTGTGGTCGTCAGTCCAACAGCCGTTGAAGTTGGCATGCAGTTTCTCGAAAAATCGGGACTTAGATTGACCGATTTAAATCATATCAAATGGATTGCAGTTGGCCGGAAAACAGCTGAAGCTCTAAGTCGATATGGTGTTAAAAGTTTAGTTCCAGATGTTGAAACATCTGAAGGAATGTTAAGTCTTCCGGTTTTAACACAAAATGCTGATCTCAAACGTATTGCGTTTTGGCGGGGAGAAGGTGGCCGTCAGTTCATGATGCAGCAGTGTCGTACTGCTAAAATTGAAGTACTTAATTTTGTTTTATACTCCCGCTACTGCCCAAGTGATGCTCAAGATAAATTTAAACATCTACTTGAAGCATTCAATGCAAATCCACAACCTTATGCTGTATTGATTAGTAGTGAAGCCAGTTGGAAAAATTGGCTGAGTTTATGCAAAAATTATCCTGTATTTATGCAACACGGTCATTACTTGGTTTTAGCGGATCGGTTATATCAGATCGTGTGTATGTATCAACAGACCTCAAATACTAAATTTCAAATCACTCAAATTGCGGACTTAATGCCAGATACGATTTTGTCGCAGCTTGAAAGTGAACATAGGCACTCATGAAGAAAATTTTATATCTATTCATTTTAGGCTTAATCATTTGGTTGATTAAACTCAGCTATGATCATTTTTCATTACAAGAAAAAGTTGAGTTGCTACAACAAACTCAACATAAATCAGAGCAATTAGTGGCAAGTTTGAATGATCAGTTGGTAGCAATTCAGCGCTCAAATCAGCAGGTTTCGTCTCAATCCAATCCACCTCAGCAAAACAATAATCAACAAGAAATTCAATCTGAAATCAATCCAATCAAACTCTTAAGTCAAAAATTAGAGCTAATTCAATTTGCCTTAGATCAACATGAGTTTGTATATGCACTTGAGCAACTCAATCAACTGGATCAACTGGTTGAGCGCTTGGCTTTGGCAGATACATTGCAGGTTTCAATGCATCGAGCTGTTGAGCATGATCAAAAAATGATTCAACAGTATGTTGTGGCAAAAAATATTCAAATTGCTCAGTTAGGTGACTTGCTTGAAAATATTGATGCAAATTTGAAAAATGAACAACAAGTACAGCGACTCACGAGTGATAACTCTTCGCAATCCTCATGGTTTGAGCGTGTATTCAAAGTTGAACGCGTTGATGAACAGATGCCGGTATTACTTAATCGAAGATTAGTTTTAAAAGAAGTTCAATTGAGAGTGTTATTTGCTCAAAGAGCACTACAACAAGGACAATACATTGATTATCAAAATGCACTGACCTCAATTATCGATGAACTGGATCAACTGCCTGATGCTGCGGCAATCAAAATAAAAAATAAAGCGAAACATCTCAAACAAGCACAACTTTTACCTGTCCCTAAATTGAACAGTAAAGCAATTTTAGAGGGCTAATCATGAAACATATTTTTATAGTTTATGCATTAGTTGGTTTAATGATATTAGCCGTGTTAAGTGTGCTGAGTTATCAAGAAGGGCCAGGTTATATTTACATGCTTTGGCACGGTATTCAGATTCAAACGAACCTCTGGTTTGTTTCATTTTTTCTTCTATTCGTTGCTTTATCTCTTCATCTTTTATGGTTTTGGGTTGGAAAGATGAGATCAAGAGAGCAGCGTAAAATTCAACAAGTGACAGACTTTTCAAGGTTACATACGTATGAAAAATTAGGTGTTTTGTGGGTTTTGGAGGCCAACACAAAACAGCGAGAATATTTACAACCTGTGTTTGAGAACTCAGGATTACTCAAAGAAGTTATTCAATCTCGTATTTGGTTGAAGCAAGATCGTATTGATGATGCGTTGAGTGTTTTACAACAAAGTCCTGCAGATGCTTTTGAATTGGCTGAACTCCAGCGTATTGAAATTTATTTAGCTCAAGGGCTTCCAGATCAGGCTTTAACCCATTTGGAGTTTTTACATGGTCATATGCTGTCACCATGGTTAAAAGATCTTGAAGATGCTTATCAGCATAAGTTGAATCATCTATGGGGCAGATTTGCGATTCAATATCCATGGCATTATTTAAAATCCACGCAATATGGCCATTTAGATTTGGAACATAAAAAGAAATGGCTTTTAAAGCTACTCAATGATTTTGACAACGCTTCAAATACAGATTTAGAGCTTATTCAAATTCGGTATGCTCAAATGAGTGATCAAATTGTGTCGTCTTCATATGGTATTAAATCGTTATGGTTAAAACTTATTTCTCGCATTCCTGAGATGGCTTTTGATGAAACTCAACTTTCTTTGTCTTTATTAGAAGAACGGTTCGATCAGGATATTTTTTATTTATGGTTTCAACAACAATTGTTAAAACAAAATCCTGATTATGAAATGCTTGAAAACCAGATTGATCATTTTGAAATGAAATATCCTGGATTACCGATTTTGAGTTTTTCTAAATGGCATATTTATACTGCGACTCATCGTGAACAGGATGCTGAGGCATTATTGCAATTATATCCTGATCACCCTTTAATGAACTATTTAAGAATTAAATCTGTATTAAAAGGCGATGCTGTATTAACTCAGCAATTGAACAGTGTCTTTGAGACCCATAATAAATTTATTCAATTTAAGTTATGAGAATGATGAATGAAACAAATGAATGAGTACAAAGTCATTACCCATCAAAAAGTCGCTTGGGGTGATATGGATGCTTTTGGACATGTCAATAATGTGATTTATTATCGCTATATTGAAACTGCTCGAATAGAGTATTTGAATCAATTAGAAATCTTAGCGTTAGATATTAATACTGTTGTGGCTTCAAATAGTTGTAAATATCTTAAACCAGTGTTTTATCCTGATTATTTACGCATTGGAACTAAAGTGGTTGAATTGCGTAACTCTGCCTTCAGGATGGAATATACAGTTTGGAGTGAGCAACAGAATGAAATTGTGGCAATTGCTGAGGCCGTTATAGTTTGTGTGGATAAAAATACAATGCAAAAGGTTTTGATTCCAGAGCATATTAGAGAAAAAATAATAGAAATAGACTCGGTTAATTAATGTGTTAAATTATTTGTTTTATTTATGTATATTAAATAACATGATGGATTGATTAAAATAATTTATAACAATAAGATGGCGCTTTATAAATCTAATAATGATATTGAATTTTTTGGAGTAAATGTTATGCCTGATATTAGTAATTTAACTGTTGAAGAGTTAAGAAAGTTAACTGCTGAAGCCCAAGCTTTGATCGAGTCTAAGAAAGATCAGGAAATTGAAGATGCTTATCATCAGATTACTCAAATTGCTGAATCAGTGGGTATGTCTTTAGAGCAATTCATTGAATATGGTGCACAAAAGCGTAAGAAAAGCACGCGTAAATCTGTAGAGCCTCGTTATCGTAATAAAAATAATACTGCGGAGACTTGGACAGGGCGTGGAAAGAAGCCACGTTGGTTGGTTGCAGAGCTTGAAAAAGGTGCCAAATTAGAAGATTTCCTTATCTAATTTCACTGATTTGTCATGTAATGACACTAATATTAAAAAAACCAAGCAAATCTGCTTGGTTTTTTTATAAGTGAATTGGAGAAGTGTAAAATTTATGCATAATACCAAGATAGAAAATTTTCAAACATTTTGCGGTTAATTAGACTTAGATGTTGGTATACATGGAATGATAAAAAAATCAAAAAAAATGGTGTGGTTAAGCGTCGCTATCTTCGCTTTTTTATTATTTGTTTTTTTACAAGTTCCAGCATCGTGGCTCATTGCTAAATTTTATAAAAATAATCAAATTTTAAAAAATGTCAGTGGCAATATCTGGCAAGGTCAAGCAGATTGGCAAAAAGGAAATCTTGCAGGTTCTGTCATCTGGCAAACACGTCCTCTCGATCTGATTTTATTAAGAGCTGGTGCCAACTTAGAAATACATAGTGGTCAGACGCAACTCAACGGTGTGGTGGGTTATGGGCTTGGAAAAAAAATAATTATCAAAAATATGAATGGAAATATTGCCCCTGAAACACTCAAAACATTTGTGGATTGGCAATGGCCTCAGAATAGTATTCAGTTGAAGGATGTAGCATTTCAATTCAAACAAAACGATGGTTTTGCAAAAACCGCCGGAGAGATGCAATGGGGTGGTGGTACGCTAACTTATACCTTTGCCCAGAAACAAGAACGAATGAATATGCCATCTTTAAAAGGGCAATTTTCAGACGAAGCTGGAAAACTGCTCATTGATGTACAAGATCAGCGCGGGCAAAAAATGGCCAACCTTAGTTTAGATCCTGCATTAATGTTGGATGCACAGGTGACCCAAAGATTATTAATGAATGTGCCTTCATATGATGGTAAAGCTGGTTTGGATACCTTTGTTGTCAGTACGAGACAGCCACTGTTGAGTGGAGGCTTCTAATGAAGGGATTCCAAGATAAGTTTTCACAAATTTCATTTAAAGATTTAGATCGAATTGCTCCGCTTACTTTATTTATTCTGATTTTAATCTTAATGTGGAAGCTCGCTTCATTATTTTGGTTGGTGGTTGCACCACCGCAAGTCATGCAAGTTGACCAAGTCGCATTAGGTTCGCAGCAACCTCCTGTTCCGAATATATCGAGTTTCTCATTGTTTCAAGAAACAGGTGAGCAAGTGAGTGGTGCTGATGCTAATTTAGCGCTTACGTTGCAAGGGGTTGTGGTTTCGACGCCGAGTAGTCAATCTTCAGCGGTGATTAAAGTTCGAGAGGTTGCTGATCGTTATACCATTGGACAAACTTTGGAAGGAAGTTCTTATCAGCTTTCAGAAGTATATTGGGATCATGTGGTATTGAAACAGCCGAGTGGTGCGACGACTGAGTTGAGATTTACCGGAATAGAAAATCTTAATCAGCCGCTGGTACCTGATGCACAGCAAAATTCTGCTAACGCAGCTTCGAATTCAGGTCAAACGACTACTCAAAATGCCATTGGTCAGGCAATCAATCAAATTCAAGAAAATCGTGAACAATACTTAAGTAATATGGGTGTCAACACCGATGGTGGTCAAGGTTATGAAGTCACGGATCGAACGCCTGCATTTTTGAGAAGCAAACTGGGATTAAGACCTGGTGATCGCGTTTTATCCTTGAATGGGCAGTCAGTCGGTCAAGGACAAAGCGATGCACAACTGCTAGAACAGGCTAAACGAGAAGGTAAAGTTCGCATTGAAGTAAAACGAGGTGATCAAGTGATGACCTTCCAACAAGAATTTTAAAATGTGTAAATTTGCATAAAGTATTAGGAAATATAACAAGTTATGGATTTTTTAAATCGAAATCGGTCACTTTGGGCGATGGTCGCAGTAGCACCAGTATTGGCTGTCGCAAGTACCGCTGCGCAAGCGCAAACTTGGAAAATTAACCTGCGTGATGCAGATTTAACTGCATTTATTAATGAAGTGGCAGATATCACGGGAAAAAACTTCGCAGTTGATCCGCGGGTTCGGGGTAATGTGACGGTCATTTCAAATAAGGCTTTAAACAAAGCTGAAGTCTATGATTTGTTCTTGGGTGTGTTAAACGTTAATGGCGTTGTTGCTGTACCTGCGGGTAACACTATCCGCTTAGTCCCTGACAATAATGTAAAAAATTCAGGTGTGCCTTTTGATGCCTCTCGGAACGCACGAGGTGATCAAGTGGTCACTCGTGTCATTTGGCTGGAAAATACTAACCCCAATGATCTAATACCCGCGTTAAGACCACTCATGCCGCAATTTGCGCATTTGGCGGCGGTACAAGGTACAAATGCGCTTATAGTCTCAGATCGTGCGAATAATATTGCACAGCTTGAAACGATTATTCGTAATTTAGATGGAACGGGACAAAACGATATTGAGGCCATTAGCTTGCAGTCTAGCCAAGCTGAAGAGCTGATAGTTTTGTTGGATTCAATGTCTTCTACGGGTGGTGCCAAAGACATTTCAGGTTCTCGAGTACGTATTATCGCAGATGCACGTACTAATAGGATTTTGATCAAGGGTGATCCAAGTACTCGTAAACGCATTCGTCAAATGATCGAAATGCTTGATGTTCCTTCAGCTGATCGCTTAGGCGGTCTAAAAGTATTTAAGCTTAAGTATGCAAGCGCAAAAAATTTGGCTGAAATTTTACAAGGTTTAGTATCTGGTCAGGCGGTGAATAGTACCAGTAATTCAAATAGTTCAAGCTCCAATTCAAGTGCTAGTAACTCATTAATTAATAATACCTCGAGTAATACGTCTTCAAATGGGAGTGTGAATACCCCAGCGATTAATTTGAATAGTGGTTCAAATCAAAATCAACAAGACATTACAAGTTTTAATAGTAATGGCGTGAGTATTATTGCTGATGGTGCACAAAATGCATTAGTGGTAAAAGCAGATCCTCAACTCATGCGTGAAATTGAATCTGCTATTCATCAACTTGACGTGCGTCGTCAACAAATTCTCATTGAGGCTGCTATTGTTGAAGTTGAAGGAAATGACGTAGATCAATTGGGTGTTCAGTGGGCACTAGGTGACATCAGTAGCGGTATTGGTGTAATCAATTTTGATAAAGCGGGTGTAGGGCTGAGTCAATTGGCTTCTGGATTCCTTGGTAATGTAGCTACGGGTGCTGGTTTGATTGGAGCTGGTGCTTCATTGGCCTTAGGTGAATATAAAGAAGGTGCGAATGGATCGCGTAAACTGTATGGCGCACTGATTCAGGCATTAAAGACCAATACTAAGTCGAACTTATTGTCTACACCATCGATTGTCACCATGGATAACGAGGAAGCTTATATCGTTGTGGGTGAGAATGTCCCATTCCAGACAGGATCTGTGACAACAACAGGTGGAACAGCAAACCCTTATACTTCAATTGAGCGTAAAGATGTTGGTGTTACATTAAAGGTCATTCCGCAAATTGGTGAAGGTGGAACAGTTCGTCTTGCTGTAGAACAAGAAGTATCCTCAGTGAAGCCAGATAGTGGTGAGGCGAAAGACTTGGTGACCACTAAGCGTGCCATAAAAACCTCGATTTTGGCTGAAAATGGTCAAACAATTGTACTGGGTGGTCTGATTTCAGATGATACTAAGTTAACGCGTCAAGGCGTCCCAGGTTTAAGCTCGATTCCTGGTTTGGGTAGACTGTTTAGAGCAGATTCAAAGAATAATGTGAAACGAAACCTACTCGTTTTTATTCATCCAACAATCGTAGGAGATACGGCTGATATTCGTAGATTGTCACAGCAACGCTATGACCGTTTATACAGTTTGCAGTTAGCGCTAGATGGTGATGGAACATTTAAGAAGCTACCGGATAATGTTGATGATATCTTCCAACAGCGGTTGCCTGTATCAAGTACTCCCCAACCCGTTAAGCCTATCGTAGTGCCATCAACGCCTCAAGCAGTAGAGCCACAGGTACAGCGTTATACTGCTCCGACAGCACAGTCTAAGCCAGTAGGGCGTGTGATTGAACGTCCAAATGTCATCGTGACTCAGGATCCTGTGGTGAAATCAACGCGAGTGCTGCCAAAGCCTGTGATTTACAATCAAGTTGCCACAACAAATACAAACAATGCCCAAGTCGTGGTGGAAACCCCTGTCGCGATTGAGCCAAAACAAGATGTGCAAAGAACACAAAATACGGTCACAACCACGACATTGAGACCATCTCGATAACATGCGTTCAATGTGAATCTCGAAAACAGCCATGTTAAAATGTCAAAACTTGAATAATGGATCGAAACTATGACTTGGAAATTACAAACAATTACTGGCGAATTTGCGGGTAAAGAAGTTGATATCGATCGAGACATGTTGGTGGGTCGTCATCAAGATGCAGATATTTTGATTCAGTCTGCAGATGTATCACGTCGTCATGCTGCTTTGTTTCTAAAAGAGCAGGTGCTCACTGTTCAAGACTTAGGTTCGTCAAATGGCACGTTTATTAACGATACAAAAGTTGCTGAAGGCGAAACTATTGTTAAAGATGGCGATATTCTGCAATTTGCTAGCCATAAATTTTCAGTTTTAGCACCTGCGCAATCTGCACAAACATTACAAGATGTTCAGCAGCCTAGCGAAGCAATCGCAACAGCTGAAATTTCTTCAAAGGTTGCAGTAGAGAAGACAGCAGCAGCTGAAATGCTTGAGCAGGGTATGCCTGATCTGAAAGAGCGAGATAGCTCAGTTCAGCTTACTCGAGATGGTATGCCTCAAAATGTAGGAATTCCTAAACCAGCCCCAATTCCTGAAGGAGTTGATGTTAATACAACTGTCAATAAGCATGAAGCGTGTGAGGTAAATATTCCTGCAGCTTGTACGGAAAAAGAGTTGGAAACTCAAAAAAATGCCAATATTGGCTTAATGGCATTATTGGTGTTAGTGATTGTGGCACTAGTTGCCTGGTTTATTTTCAACTAAGTTGCATGTGATTTTTTAAGGCATGCTTTCGCATGCCTTTTTTGTTAGGTTTAAAATAATGAATATTGCGAATTTGGAACAGCGTGACTTAATTCTTTTTGATCTGGATGGAACTTTGGTTGATTCGGCATTTGATCTATATCGTGCCATGAATATGAGTTTGAATGTATTAGAACTGCCTTTGGTCACAGAATCTCAAGTTCGAAATTGGATTGGCAAAGGGACTTCATTGTTCTGTCAGAGTGTTTTAATGCATCTGACTGGGCGTGTAGAGCCTTCTGAGCATCAACAATTATTGGATACTTTTTTAGAAATTTATAATGCCGAACCGTGCGTGGATACGCGTCCATTTCACGGCATTATCGAATTTTTAGAGTGGGGTCGAGCTCATCAAAAAAAATTGGTGTGTGTTACGAATAAGCCGGAATTACCCGCTAGAAAAATATTAGCTGAATTAAAGATGGATCACTATTTTGTGGATACGGTGGGTGGAGATCGTTTTGAGGTGAGAAAACCAGATCCTAAACCTTTGTTGCATTGTGTTGAGGCCTTTGGAACTGATCTGGACAATACCTTGATGATTGGTGACTCATCGAATGATGTAGAGGCAGCGCGCCGTGCGGGTATTGATTGTATTGTCGTAAGCTATGGTTATAATCATGGCGAAGATATTCAGCTATGTAAGCCGCAACAAGTAGTTGATGATTTAACTGTGTTGATTTCTAAGTAAGTTGTAATAAATAAAGAAGGGTAGAGGAATGAATAGTTTTAATGTTTTTCGATGGCGTCTCTCAGCGCAGACTTTATAGAACATTCAATATGCATCGAAAACTACAGAGAATTCCTCATGACAACATCAACTCAATTTCAACAGCTTCAATCGCAAGGTTTTAACCTAATTCCAGTTTATCGCCAACGCTTAGCTGATACTGACACTCCATTGTCAGTATTTGCACGTTTAAAACAACATCAACAAGCCTATTTATTTGAGTCTGTAGAAGGTGGTGAAAACTGGGCGCGTTACTCGATTATTGGTCTGGGCGAGTCAACGGTATTCTCTTGCAATGAAGGACAGTTAACAATTCAGAAAGCTGATGGCCAAGTCGAATCGTTTGAGTGTCAAGATCCTTTCCAGTATATCCGTGATTTTCAATCGCAGTTCAAAGTGCCATCAAAAGCAGAACTCCCAGATTTGCCCAACTTTACAGGGGGCTTGGTGGGCTATTTGGGTTATGACGCGGTACGCTATATTGAACCGCGCTTAAATAACGTTCCTGATGCTGATCCTGTTGGATTGCCAGATTTATGGCTCATGTTGTCTAAAACAGTTGTAGTTTTTGATAATTTAAAAGACACGCTATTTATTATCGTACATGCGGATACACAGGATGCGGATGCTTTTGATAAAGCACAAAGCCAGCTGGATGAAATTGAATCATTACTTGCCACACCGGTGAGCTTGCAGGCAAAGCCTCACACGGCCCCTCATTTTGAATCATTAACAGGTAAAGAAAAATTCTTAGAATCGATTGAAACTGTTAAAGAGTACATTCGTGCGGGTGATGTGATGCAGGTGGTTCCTGGTCATCGCATGGTATCGGACTTTGATGGTGATCCTTTACAAGTATATCGTGCATTACGTCATCTTAATCCTTCACCATATCTGTTTTTAGTACAAGGAAAGACGCTTAGTGATGAAAAGCCATTTTATATTGTGGGCTCATCACCTGAAATTTTATCGCGTTTAGAAAATGGAGTGGCGACTGTGCGCCCATTAGCGGGCACACGACCACGAGGTAAAACCAAAGAAGAAGATTTAGCGCTGGAAAAAGATTTACTTTCCGATGAGAAAGAAATCGCAGAGCACTTAATGTTGATTGATTTGGGTCGCAATGACATTGGGCGTGTATCAAAAATTGGTAAAGTGCAAGTCACTGATCAAATGGTGATCGAACGTTATTCACATGTCATGCATATTGTTTCTAATGTGCAAGGGGAAGTTGCGGAAGGCGTAGATGCTTTGGATGTTTTTAAAGCAACATTCCCTGCAGGAACACTTTCTGGGGCACCAAAAATTCGTGCTATGGAAATTATTGACGAAGTTGAGCCAGTAAAACGTGGAATTTTTGGCGGTGCTGTTGGTTATTTAGGCTGGCATGGTGAAATGGACATGTCTATCGCAATTAGAACCTGTGTTATTCGCGAAAATAAGGTTTATGTACAGGCTGGTGCGGGTCTTGTTGCAGACTCAAATCCTGATTCTGAGTGGAATGAAACCCAAATAAAAGCTCGCGCAGTGATCAAAGCGGTTGAATTATCATCAAACGGATTGATTTTGTGAGTTTTTAGGGTTTTTTTTGAAAAAAACACTTGCACGGATTTCAAGTTTTGCTAAACTGCACACCGTTCCGATACGAAACGTACGAAACACTAAGAAACGCCGGCATAGCTCAGTTGGTAGAGCAACTGACTTGTAATCAGTAGGTCCACAGTTCGAATCCGTGTGCCGGCACCATCTTAGAGAGTTTAAGTAGTCGAGTAAAGAACAACACTGAAGTAAGTGTAAATGGTGAGATTCCCGAGCGGTCAAAGGGAGCAGACTGTAACTCTGCCGCGTAAGCTTCGAAGGTTCGAATCCTTCTCTCACCACCAATTTTAAAACTTCGATCTAGTGTCTTACCAATATGCGGGAGTAGCTCAGTTGGTAGAGCGGCAGCCTTCCAAGCTGCATGTCGCGAGTTCGACCCTCGTCTCCCGCTCCATCGAAGTATTAAATGCTCTTATAGCTCAGTGGTAGAGCACTCCCTTGGTAAGGGAGAGGTCTCGAGTTCAAATCTCGATAAGAGCTCCAGATATACAGTTTAGTAGAAATTTCTACAAAGTTTTAAAGAAAGCAGGCTTATTAGTCTGCTTTTCAAGTATTTAAAGTGTCATTTTTTTGGCGACAGGTCGATACTGAACAATCTTAGAATTGTGTTCGACGTAAACGAGGAAGATCTCATGGCTAAGGCTAAGTTTGAACGTAATAAGCCACACGTTAACGTGGGCACAATCGGTCATGTTGACCATGGTAAAACAACTTTAACTGCTGCTATCGCAACTGTATGTGCGAAGAAATTCGGTGGTGAAGCTAAAGACTACGCTGCAATCGACTCTGCACCAGAAGAAAAAGCACGTGGTATTACAATTAATACATCACACGTAGAATACGATTCTCCAACTCGTCACTACGCTCACGTAGACTGCCCGGGCCACGCCGATTATGTTAAAAACATGATTACTGGTGCTGCTCAAATGGACGGCGCGATCCTTGTATGTGCTGCGACTGATGGTCCAATGCCACAAACTCGTGAACACATCCTTCTTTCTCGCCAAGTAGGTGTTCCATACATCGTTGTATTCTTAAACAAATGTGACCTTGTAGACGACGAAGAGCTTCTTGAGCTAGTTGAAATGGAAGTTCGTGAACTTCTTTCTACTTATGACTTCCCAGGCGATGACACTCCAGTTATCCGTGGTTCTGCTCTTGCTGCACTTAACGGTGAAGCTGGTCAGTTCGGTGAAGATGCAGTTGTTGCTCTTGTTGAAGCGCTTGACACTTACATCCCAGAGCCAGAGCGTGCTATTGATAAAGCATTCTTAATGCCAATCGAGGACGTATTCTCTATTTCTGGTCGTGGTACAGTAGTAACTGGCCGTGTAGAAGCTGGTATCGTGAAAGTAGGCGAAGAAGTTGAAATCGTAGGTATCAAAGACACAGTTAAAACGACAGTAACTGGCGTTGAAATGTTCCGTAAACTTCTAGACGAAGGTCGTGCGGGCGAGAACTGTGGTATCTTATTACGTGGTACTAAGCGTGAAGACGTACAACGTGGTCAAGTACTTTCTAAACCAGGTGCGATCAAGCCACACACTAAATTCGATGCGGAAGTATACGTACTTTCTAAAGAAGAAGGTGGTCGTCACACTCCATTCCTTAACGGTTACCGTCCACAGTTCTACTTCCGTACGACTGACGTAACTGGCGCGATTCAATTGCAAGAAGGCGTTGAAATGGTTATGCCTGGTGACAACGTAGAAATGTCAGTAGAATTAATCCACCCAATCGCAATGGACCCAGGTCTACGTTTTGCGATCCGTGAAGGTGGTCGTACAGTTGGTGCTGGTGTTGTTGCTAAAGTAACTGCATAATAGAAGTACAAACGAAAACCGAGAGTTTCGATTCTCGGTTTTGTTATAGGTCAGTAGTTCAATTGGTAGAGCGTCGGTCTCCAAAACCGAATGTTGGGGGTTCGAGTCCCTCCTGGCCTGCCAAATTATTTTTGATAAAAAGCTTGATGCTGGCTAAACTGGTCATATAATAAGTCGCGAATTCAACGACGAGTACAAAAATGTCGAATGATAAATCGCGTGACGCATTAAGCGACGCGCCAATTCCTCAAAGAAACAATTCCGCTGAAGTCGTTAAATCTGGTTCACCAGTTGACGTGATTTTATGGATTATTGCATTGGCATTACTTGCTGGTGCACTTATGGTAAATCAACATCTTCCAGCATATTGGGTTCCCGCAAACAATATTTGGGTGCGTGTTGGGGTAATTTTGGCTTGTATCGTTGTGGCTTTAGGTTTATTATACGCCACCCATCAAGGCAAAGGCTTTGTTCGTTTGTTGAAAGACTCACGCATTGAACTGCGTCGAGTGATTTGGCCAACAAAGCAAGAAACAGTAACTGCATCATGGCAAGTGTTACTTGTTGTTGTAATCACCGCTATTGGTTTATGGTGTTTTGATTACATTATTAGTTGGTTGATGAAGTTTATTATCGGGTAAAAGAGCTATGAAACGTTGGTACATTATTCATGCCTATTCAGGTTATGAAAAACAAGTGATGCGTTCGCTTAATGATCGAATCCAGCGTAGCGCTGTTGCCGATAGCTTTGGTGAAGTCCTTGTTCCTACCGAAGAAGTGGTAGAGATGAAGGATGGTAAGAAACGTAAGTCAGAGCGTAAATTCTTTCCAGGCTATGTGTTAGTTGAAATGGAAATGAATGACGATACTTGGCACATTGTTAAAGAATGTCCAAAAGTACTCGGATTTATTGGTGGTACGGCAGAAAAGCCTGCTCCAATTACGCAAAAAGAAGCTGACGCGATTCTTGCACGTGTACGCAATACTGGCGAAGCACCTCGTCCTAAGACAATGTTCGAGCCAGGCGAAGAATTATTGGTTACTGATGGTCCATTCACAGACTTTAAAGGTGTGGTGGAAGAAGTTCAGTACGAAAAGTCACGCTTAACGTTGACGATTAATGTATTCAATCGACCAACTCAAGTTGAATTGGAATTTCGCCAAGTCGAAAAAACAATTTAATCTGAATTGGTTGAAAACGCCCGATTTTATTAATCGGGCATTGTTGTTGTAACGGTATCGTTACTTGTAAATATTGGGGAGCCTTAATCGGCGTTTGTACCCAGAGGTAATTGAAATGGCTAAGAAGATTGACGGCTATATCAAGCTGCAAGTTCCAGCTGGTAAAGCGAATCCATCTCCACCAATCGGTCCTGCACTAGGTCAACGTGGTGTAAACATCATGGCATTCTGTAAAGAATTCAATGCTGCTACACAAAAACTTGAAGCTGGTCTTCCGATTCCTGTAGTGATCACTGTGTACAACGACAAGTCGTTCACATTTATCATGAAAACTCCGCCTGCTGCTATTCTGCTTAAGAAAGCTGCTGGTATCCAAAAGGGTTCAGCTGTACCTAACAAAACTAAAGTTGGTAAGTTGACTCGTGCTCAATTAGAAGAGATCGCGACTACTAAAGAACCAGATTTAACTGGTGCTGACTTAGACGCGCGTGTACGTACCATTGCTGGTTCTGCACGTTCTATGGGCTTGGAAGTGGAGCTTTAAGACATGGCTAAATTAACTAAACGTCAAAAAGCTATTGCAGCTGCTGTAGAAGCGAACAAAGTTTATACTTTGGAAGAAGCTGTAGCAGTACTTTCTAGCCTTCCAGCTGCTAAATTCAAAGAATCTTTGGATGTAGCTGTAAATCTAGGTGTTGATCCTCGTAAATCTGACCAAGTTGTTCGTGGCGCGACTACACTTCCTGCAGGTACTGGTAAAACTGTACGTGTAGCTGTGTTTGCTCAAGGTGCTGCTGCTGAAGCTGCTAAAGCTGAAGGCGCGGACGTAGTTGGTTTTGATGACCTTGCTGAAAGCATTCAAGCGGGTAACCTTGACTTTGACGTAGTGATTGCTGCTCCAGATGCAATGCGCGTTGTAGGTAAGTTGGGTACAATCCTTGGTCCACGTGGCTTAATGCCAAACCCTAAAGTGGGTACTGTAACTCCTGACGTAGCGACTGCAGTTAAAAATGCAAAAGCTGGTCAAGCACGTTACCGTGTAGACAAAGCGGGTATCATCCATGCTGCGATCGGTCAAGTAGGTTTCACTGCTGAAGCTGTTCGTCAAAACGTTGAAGCTCTTGTAGCTGACCTTAAGAAAGCAAAACCTGCAACTTCTAAAGGTGTTTATATCAAAAAGATCACTTTAAGCTCAACTATGGGTCCTGGTCTTACTATTGATGTAACTAACGTTTCTAACTAAGTTTAACTTAGACAGAATTTTAAAGCCCTGAGTAAGATTTGAAGCGTTGCTTCAAATCTTACGCAAGATACCGGTTTTGGATTTCTTGCGAACTTAGGCAAACTTTGAATTGGTAAATGAGAATTTATCAGCGTCAAAGACCTCAGGCGAGGGGAGTTTTATGCTTCGCTCTTAATATTCCAGCCTGCGTAGACGCGGTGGTGTGATTTAGTTCATCCTCCGCGTGTTGACTCAGTGATGAGTTAACGAACTGGGAGTGTACTTCGCGTGAGTACATGAATCACCGTTAGGAGGTTTTACAATGGCTCTTCTTATCGAAGACAAAAAACAGATCGTAGCTGAAGTTAACGCTGTTGCTTCTACTGCTTTCACTGCTGTTGTTGCTGACTACCAAGGTTTAACTGTTGAGCAATTAACTGCTCTTCGTGTTGAAGCTCGTAAACTAGGTGTTACTACACGTATCGTGCGTAATACTTTGGCTAAACGTGCTCTTCAAGATACTCAGTTCGATATCTTGAACGACAACCTTGTTGGCCCAACAATTTTAGCTTTCTCGACTTCTGAAGACGACATGGGTGCAGCTGCTCGTTTGTTTGAAGAATTCGCTAAAACTAATAAAGCATTTGAACTTAAAGCTGCTGCATTCGATGGCAAGGTTTATCAAGGTGCTGAAGTTAGCGTAATCGCGAACCTTCCGAACCAAGAAAAAGCGCTTACTATGCTTGCAAACGTTCTTCAAGCTCCTATTTCGAAATTGGGTCGCCTTATTACTGCGCTCAAAGAGAAAAACGAGTCAGAAGCTGCTTAAGCTTAATAAATCAATTTCCACACCATTCAATATCCATTTGGAGTTATTCTCATGGCTTTAACTAACGAAGAAATCTTAAACGCAGTTGCTGAAAAAACTGTTCTTGAACTTGTTGAACTTATCTCTGCTTTTGAAGAGAAATTCAATGTATCTGCTGCTGCTGTAGCTGTTGCTGCTGCTCCAGGTGCTGGCGCTGCTGCTGCTGAAGAACAAACTGAATTCAACGTAGAGTTGACTTCTTTCGGTGCTAACAAAGTTGCTGTAATTAAAGCAGTTCGTGAAGCTACTGGTCTTGGTCTTAAAGAAGCTAAAGATTTAGTTGAAGGCGCTCCAGCTCTTCTTAAAGAAGGTGTTTCTAAAGAAGAAGCTGAAGAACTTAAGAAGAAACTTGAAGAAGCTGGTGCTCAAGTTACTGTTAAGTAATTTCGCCATGGGGCCAATATTAATTTGACCCCAAAAATTGGCTGATGGCTCTTGGGTCATCAGCCTTTTTGCGTTACAATTATCGGCTCGATTTTTGTTAACTTGATGTAAAAATCATCAATACTAACTATAATTGAATAAAATCAAACGCTTACCAATATTTTTCCATGTTTAAAAATATTGTTAAGCGTTTTAATACCACTGAACATTGCAGCATTTGAACAAAGTGGTGGTCATATCGACCTGCGTAATTCCTTCTAGACCCGTTCTGCAGGCGGGTTTAGTTTACTTTCCGAGGACTCCAGATGGCATACTCATATACCGAAAAGAAACGGATCCGTAAGAATTTTGGTAAATTGCCCCAAGTGATGGATGCTCCGTACCTGCTCGCGATTCAAGTCGACTCGTACAGAACGTTCCTTCAAGATGGCAAAACACCAAAAAACCGCGAAGATATCGGTCTCCAAGCCGCATTTCGTTCAGTTTTTCCAATTGAAAGTTATTCTGGGAATGCTGCTTTAGAATTCGTTGAGTATAGCCTTGGTAAACCAGAGTTTGACGTTCGCGAATGTATTCTTCGTGGCTCAACTTATGCGGCACCAATGCGCGTAAAAATTCGTTTGATCATTAAAGATCGCGAAACGAAATCAATTAAAGACGTACGTGAACAAGAAGTGTACATGGGTGAAATGCCACTTATGACACAGAACGGTACGTTCGTGATCAATGGTACTGAGCGTGTAATCGTATCTCAATTACATCGTTCACCTGGTGTGTTCTTTGATCATGACAAAGGTAAGACGCATTCAAGTGGTAAGGTGCTTTATTCTGCACGTATCATTCCTTACCGTGGCTCATGGTTGGACTTTGAATTTGATGCTAAAGATTTAGTATACGTACGTATTGACCGTCGTCGTAAGTTACTTGCGACTGTGATTCTTCGTGCCTTGAACTATACAAACGAACAAATTCTAGACATGTTCTATGAAAAAGTTCCTGTATATCTAGACATGGGCAGCTATCAAATTGACTTGGTTCCAGAGCGTCTGCGTGGTGAAATGGCACAATTTGATATCACAGATAATGACGGTAAGACAATCGTTGAGCAAGGTAAACGTATCAATGCGCGTCATGTTCGTCAAATGGAAGCTGCAGGCTTAACTAAACTTCCAGTACCTGATGAATATTTGTATGAGCGTATTACTGCTGAAGACATTACATTACACAATGGTGATGTGATTGCTGCAAACACAGTTCTTAGTCATGAAGTAATGGTTAAAATCGCTGAAGGCGGCGTTAAGCAATTTAACCTACTTTATACCAATGACATCGATCGCGGTTCATTCGTAGCTGATTCATTACGTGCTGATACGACTTCTGGTCGTGAAGAAGCGCTTGTAGAAATTTACAAGGTAATGCGTCCAGGTGAGCCACCAACGAAAGAAGCTGCAGAAAACTTATTTAACAACTTGTTCTTCTCTTCTGAACGTTATGACTTATCACCAGTTGGTCGTATGAAGTTCAACCGTCGTTTGGGCCGTCCTTACGAAGTGGGTACGGATCAGAAGTCACGTGAAGTTGAAGGTATTCTTTCAAACGATGACATCATTGACGTATTAAAAACACTGGTTGAAATCCGTAACGGTAAAGGTGAAGTCGATGATATCGACCACTTAGGTAACCGTCGCGTACGTTCTGTTGGTGAAATGACAGAAAACCAATTCCGTGTTGGTCTAGTTCGTGTTGAACGTGCTGTGAAAGAGCGTTTATCACAAGCAGAGACAGATAACTTGTCTCCACAAGACTTGATTAATGCAAAACCAGTAGCGGCTGCAATCAAAGAATTCTTTGGTTCAAGCCAGTTATCTCAGTTCATGGATCAAAACAACCCATTGTCTGAAATTACACACAAACGTCGTGTATCAGCATTAGGTCCAGGTGGTTTAACACGTGAACGTGCGGGCTTCGAAGTACGTGACGTACATCAGACTCACTACGGTCGTGTTTGTCCAATTGAAACGCCTGAAGGTCCAAACATTGGTTTGATCAACTCATTATCTGTATATGCGAAAGCGAATAGCTTTGGTTTCTTAGAAACTCCATATCGTAAAGTTGTTGATGGTCGTGTAACGGATGAAGTTGAATATTTATCAGCAATTGAAGAAGTAGGTACTGTGATTGCACAGGCCGATTCTCAATTGGATAAAGATGGTAACTTAACAGAAGAATTCGTATCTGTTCGTCACCAAGGTGACTTCGTACGTATGCCGCCAGAAAAAGTAACGCACATGGACGTATCTGCTCAGCAGGTTGTTTCTGTGGCTGCGTCACTGATTCCATTCCTTGAACACGATGATGCGAACCGTGCATTGATGGGTTCAAACATGCAACGTCAGGCTGTTCCTACGCTGATTGCTGACAAGCCTCTTGTTGGTACAGGTATGGAAGCGAACGTGGCGCATGACTCAGGCGTGTGTGTGATCGCGAAACGTGGCGGGCGTATTGAATACGTAGATGCATCTCGTGTCGTTATTCGTGTGAATGAAGATGAAATGGTTGCGGGTGAAGCAGGTGTAGATATTTACAACTTGATTAAATACACACGTTCAAACCAAAACACATGTATTAACCAAAAAGTGCTTGTGAACCTAGGCGACAAAGTTGGTCGTGGTGATGTACTTGCTGATGGTCCATCAACTGATGGCGGTGAATTGGCACTTGGTCAAAACATGCGTGTCGCGTTCATGACTTGGAACGGTTACAACTACGAAGACTCGATCTTATTATCTGAGCGTGTTCTTCAAGAAGATCGTTTGACGTCTATTCACATTCAAGAACTCTCTTGTGTCGCGCGTGATACTAAACTTGGTTCAGAAGAAATTACTGCTGATATCCCTAACGTAGGTGAGGCTGCTCTTTCTAAGCTTGATGAATCAGGTATTGTCTATATCGGTGCTGAAGTAACTGCTGGCGACATCTTAGTTGGTAAAGTAACACCTAAGGGCGAAACGCAGTTGACTCCTGAAGAAAAATTGCTTCGTGCAATCTTTGGTGAAAAAGCAGCTGATGTGAAAGACTCTTCACTTCGTGTTCCATCTGGTACGAAGGGTACAGTTATCGACGTTCAAGTGTTTACTCGTGATGGTATCGAGAAAGACGAACGTGCTCAAGCGATTGAGAAAGCTCAACTTGATGCATACCGTAAAGACTTGAAAGAAGAATACAAAATCTTCGAAGAAGCTGCACGTGAGCGCGTTGTACGTTTGTTGAATGGTCAAGAGTCTAATGGCGGCGGTACAACAAAACGTGGCGACAAGTTAACTGATGAAATTCTTTCAAATCTAGAACTTGTTGATCTACTTGATATCCAACCAGTAGATGAAGGCATCGCGGAGCGTTTAACTCAAATTCAAGTATTCTTGAAAGAAAAGAGTCTTGAAATTGATGAGAAATTCGCTGAGAAAAAACGTAAGCTTTCTACTGGTGATGAGTTAACAACTGGCGTATTGAAAGTTGTTAAAGTTTACCTAGCAGTAAAACGTCGTATTCAGCCTGGTGATAAGATGGCGGGTCGTCACGGTAACAAAGGTGTTGTATCAAACATCTTGCCAGTTGAAGACATGCCACATGATGCGAATGGTGTTCCAGTAGATATCGTATTGAACCCACTAGGTGTACCTTCACGTATGAACGTGGGTCAGATTCTTGAAACTCACTTGGGTATGGCTGCGAAAGGTCTTGGTGACAAGATCGATCAAATGTTGAAAGAACAACGTACTGTACTTGAACTTCGTGAATTCTTAGACAAGATTTACAACAAAGTTGGTGGCGAGCAAGAAGATCTTGATAGCTTAACTGATGATGAAATCTTGGCACTTTCAGGCAACCTCCGTAAAGGTGTTCCACTTGCAACACCAGTATTTGACGGTGCCGAAGAAGGTCAAATCAAAGAGTTATTAGAACTATCTGGTCTTTCACGTACTGGTCAGACAGTACTGTATGATGGCCGTACTGGTGAACGTTTTGACCGTCCTGTAACTGTAGGTTACATGTACATGTTGAAATTGAACCACTTGGTTGATGACAAGATGCATGCGCGTTCTACAGGTTCTTACTCGCTTGTAACGCAACAGCCGCTTGGTGGTAAAGCACAATTCGGTGGTCAGCGTTTCGGTGAGATGGAGGTCTGGGCACTCGAAGCATATGGCGCAGCTTATACGCTTCAAGAAATGCTGACTGTGAAGTCGGATGACGTTGAGGGTCGTACCCGTATCTATAAGAACATTGTAGATGGTAACCATTATATGGACCCAGGTATGCCTGAATCGTTCAACGTATTGACCAAAGAGATCCGTTCTTTAGGTATCAACATTGAACTGAAAAATGGTGACTAAATCCCCCTCAATCCCCCTTTGATAAGGGGGAGACTAACCCCTCTTTAAAAAAGAGGGGTTAGGGGAGATTACCAATTCAGTTAAAAAACAATATTTGTGACCCAGTTGTGAAGTGAAAATCTCCACAACACACGGAGAAAAAAATTGAAAGACTTGCTCGATATCATGCGCAAAAAGACGGATTCAGACGGTCATGCTCCTGTAGAGTTTGATCGCATCCGTATTGGTCTTGCGTCACCAGAAATGATTAAGTCATGGTCTCATGGTGAAGTTAAAAAGCCAGAGACAATTAACTATCGTACGTTCAAACCTGAACGTGATGGTTTATTCTGTGCCAAAATTTTTGGTCCAGTAAAAGATTACGAATGCTTGTGTGGTAAATACAAGCGTATGAAATACAAAGGCGTCATTTGTGAAAAATGTGGCGTTGAAGTAACAACTGCGAAAGTTCGTCGTGAGCGTATGGGTCACATTGAGCTTGCTTCACCAGTTGCACACATTTGGTTCTTAAAATCACTGCCTAGCCGTATCGGTCTTCTTTTAGACATGACGCTACGTGATATCGAACGTGTATTGTATTTCGAATCTTACGTTGTAACAGATCCTGGTATGACGCCATTTGAGAAATACCAACTTCTGAATGACGAAGAATACTTCACAGCATTAGAAGAGCACGGTGATGAATTCACTGCGAAAATGGGTGCTGAAGCAGTTCAAGATTTGTTGAAAGACATCGATCTTGAAGCTGAGATTTCTCGTTTACGTGAAGAAATTCCAAATACAACTTCTGAAACGAAGCTTAAGAAAGCATCTAAGCGTTTGAAGTTAATGGAAGCGTTCAAAGAGTCGAATAACAAACCAGAATGGATGGTGTTGACTGTACTTCCAGTACTTCCACCAGATCTTCGTCCGCTTGTACCACTTGAAGGTGGTCGTTTCGCGACATCTGATTTGAACGATCTTTATCGTCGTGTGATTAACCGTAACAACCGTTTAAAGCGTCTTCTTGATCTAGCTGCACCAGATATCATCGTACGTAACGAAAAACGTATGTTACAAGAGTCTGTAGATGCATTGTTAGATAACGGTCGTCGTGGTCGTGCAATTACTGGTTCGAACAAACGTCCTCTTAAATCTTTGGCAGACATGATCAAAGGTAAACAAGGTCGTTTCCGTCAGAACTTACTTGGTAAGCGTGTTGACTATTCTGGTCGTTCGGTAATTACTGTAGGTCCTACTTTACGTCTTCACCAATGTGGTCTTCCTAAGAAAATGGCACTTGAGTTATTCAAGCCGTTTATTTTCGCGAAATTACAAGCGTCTGGCCAAGCAACTACCATTAAAGCTGCGAAGAAAATGGTTGAGCGTGAGACTCCAGAAGTTTGGGACGTTCTTGCATCTGTGATTCGTCAACATCCAGTGATGTTGAACCGTGCGCCAACACTTCACCGTTTAGGTCTTCAAGCATTTGAACCTGTATTGATCGAAGGTAAAGCGATCCGTCTACACCCACTCGTATGTGCTGCGTTCAACGCCGACTTCGATGGTGACCAAATGGCGGTACACGTTCCATTAACACTTGAAGCTCAATTAGAAGCTCGTGCGTTAATGATGTCAACGAACAACATCTTGTCTCCAGCAAACGGTGAACCAATCATCGTTCCATCGCAAGACGTTGTCTTAGGCTTGTATTACATCACGCGTGATGCAATCAATGCCAAAGGTGAAGGCATGGTGTTCGCGGATACTCATGAAGTAAACCGTGCGCTTGCAACAGGTCAAGTTGATTTACATGCTCGCGTTAAAGCTCGTGTACATCAAACTGTGATCAATGAAAATGGTGAGCGTGAGCAACAAACTATTATCGTTGATACAACGCCAGGCCGTTGTTTACTTTGGGAAGTTGTGCCAGAAGGTTTAAGCTTCGAGCAAATCAACGTTGAGATGACCAAAAAGAACATCTCTAAATTGATCAACTCTTGCTACCGTAAGCTAGGTTTGAAAGATACTGTTATTTTTGCTGACCAATTGATGTACCTCGGTTTCCGTCAAGCAACACGTTCAGGCGTGTCTGTTGGTATGGAAGACATGGTGATTCCACCTGCGAAGTATTCAATCATCGAGAAAGCTGAAGTTGAAGTTCGTGAAATTGAGCAACAGTTCGAACAAGGTTTCGTAACTGCCGGTGAACGTTATAACAAAGTTGTCGATATTTGGGCACGTACAAATGACCAAGTAGCGAAAGCGATGATGGATAACTTGTCTTACACGACTGTTAAGAACAAACAGGGCGAAGATGAGAAACAAAAATCATTCAACTCCATCTACATGATGTCTGATTCTGGTGCCCGTGGTAGTGCAGCACAGATTCGTCAGCTTGCAGGTATGCGTGGTTTGATGGCAAAACCGGATGGCTCGATTATTGAGACACCAATTAAAGCGAACTTCCGTGAAGGTTTGACAGTACTTCAGTACTTCATTTCAACACACGGTGCGCGTAAAGGTTTGGCCGATACAGCATTGAAGACAGCGAACTCGGGTTACTTGACACGTCGTCTTGTAGACGTAGCGCAAGACTTAGTGATTACTGAGCCAGATTGCGGTACTTTTGACGGTCTCGTAATGACGCCATTCATTCAAGGTGGTGATGTTATCGAGAACTTAGGTACTCGTGTGCTTGGTCGTGTATTAGCTGAAGATGCGAAGCGACCAGGTTCTGATGAAGTAGTACTGCCACGTAATACACTCATCGATGAGAAACTTGCAAACTACCTAGAAGAGCAAGGTGTCGATGAAGTTAAAGTGCGTTCAGTAGTAAACTGTGCATCTACTTTTGGTGTATGTGCGAAATGTTATGGTCGTGACCTTGCACGTGGTCACTTGGTGAATCCAGGTGAATCAGTGGGTGTAATGGCTGCTCAATCCATTGGTGAGCCAGGTACACAGTTAACGATGCGTACATTCCACGTGGGTGGTGCTGCGAGCCGAACTTCTGCTGCGAACAGTGTTCAAGTACGTAATGCAGGCTTTGTCCGTTTCCATAATGTGAAGACAGTTCAACACGCTAAAGGTCACTTAGTGTCTGTTTCTCGTTCTGGTGAGATTGGTATCACTGATGACATCGGTCGTGAGCGTGAGCGTTATAAACTTCCTTACGGTGCCTCAATCTTGATTAAAGATGGTGGTGCGGTAGAAGCTGGCGGTATTGTAGCGACTTGGGATCCGCATACGCATCCATTGGTAACAGAAGTTGCTGGTAAAGCACGTTTCAGCCAAATCGCTGATGGTGTAACTGCAACCTCGAAAACAGATGATGCAACTGGTATGACGACAGTTGAAATTTTACCTGTAACGTCTCGTCCAGCTTCTGGTAAAGACTTACGTCCAGCGATTGTATTAGATACAGTTGATGGTGGTGAACAGTTCTACTTCTTACCACAAAATACAATTGTGACTGTCCGAGATGGCGAAACAATTGGTGTGGGTGATGTAATTGGTCGTGTACCTCAAGAAACTTCACGTACTCGTGATATTACCGGTGGTCTTCCACGTGTAGCTGACTTGTTTGAAGCACGTAAGCCGAAAGAACATGCGATCCTTGCAGAAGTTTCAGGTGTTGTAAGCTTTGGTAAAGAAACTAAAGGTAAGAATCGTTTGGTGATCACACCGGATGATGGCTCAGAGATTTACGAAGAGTTAATTCCTAAGTGGCGTACGATTAACGTGTTTGAAGGTGAGCATGTTAACCGTGGTGAAACGATTTCTGATGGTCCGCAAAATCCACATGACATCTTACGTTTGAAAGGCGAAGTTGCACTTACGAACTACATCGTGAATGAAGTTCAAGACGTATATCGTCTCCAAGGTGTAAAAATCAACGATAAGCACATTGAAGTCATCGTACGTCAAATGTTGCGTAAAGTTGAGATCATCGATGGTGGTGATACAAGCTTCATCAAAGGCGAGCAAGTGGATTACATCCGTGTTGTCCAAGAAAACCAAGCAGTACTTGCTCAGAACAAGTTCCCTGCGAAGTTTGAACGTCAATTGATGGGTATCACGAAAGCTTCACTTTCTACTGACTCGTTCATTTCTGCTGCATCGTTCCAGGAAACAACACGTGTGTTAACTGAAGCTGCTGTAACAGGTAAAGAAGATGATTTACGCGGTCTAAAAGAAAACGTGGTTGTTGGTCGCTTGATCCCAGCGGGTACAGGTTTGGCTTACCACTTAGAGCGTCGTCGTCAAGAAGCAGAAGCTGCTGAACACGAATTGGTTAATGACTTCTCTGAAGTTGACCAAGCGTTCTCACAAGCATTAAATGAAGATCAGTTTTAATCTAAACTGAATTAAGAAGGCACCTACGGGTGCCTTTTTTTATTGAGTTTGATAATGTGAATTTGAGGCTAAATATCTATTTTGAAAAAAACTCTTTACAAATAGCATCATTTTCGCGTTGTCTTGTAACAGAAATTGAAAATTTTATTCTCTAGATCGCGATATGCTTATATAAATAGACAAAGAGGGACATCAAGATGAAAAAGTTAACAGCTGTCATGGCGATGGTAACCGTATCTACAATGCTACTTGTAGGTTGTGAAAGCATGACGCCGAATCAACAGCGTATTGGTGCAGCTGCTGCAGGCGGCGCACTTGGTGGTGGTGTTGGTAATAATGTTGGTGGTGGTGTTGGTGCAACGCTTGGTGGTGGTGCAGGTGCCGCTGTAGGTAGTAAATCTCAAGGGGGCTCAGATCGTAATGCCACTTATAGTGGTGTAGGCGGTGCAATCGGGTCTGCAGTCGGTAAAAGTATTTTTGGTGGTAACTCTGGCGCTGCAATTGGTGGTGCAATTGGCGGCGGTGCAGGAGCAGCGATAGAGCAAAAGCGATAGAACAAAATAATCGTTAATTTGCTAAAGTGATAAAAAAAAGCGCTCATAGAGCGCTTTTTTTATTAACGGAAACGTGTGGCTTTTGCCTTCTTGCGACGGATATACACAGTTTTGTGAACTTCTGCGATCCGTAAGCCTGATTCATCCATAATATTCACAGTATAGTTACGGTAAACAGGAGCATGATTGCTAGCGAGCTCTTTGATGAGTTGTATTTCACTGGAATCAATGCGGATATCTGCATAAACAGTGCTACGACCAGGAGTTAAAAAATCGATGCTTGCAGCCTTATCCCAAACAATATATTTATCACCTAAGTGATACATGAGTAATGTCATATAGAATGGGTCAACCATAGAATAAAGGCTACCGCCAAAGTGGACACCCACAATATTTTTATTTTTTCGTGTAAGTGGCATTTTTACACGAATATGATGATTTTTTAAGTCGATTTTATCGATAGTAATGCCTGCGCCTTGAAAGGGTGCAAAGCTATTAAACATATACTTGGAGATTAACGGAATTGTCGTTAGCTTTTTCAAAATACTCATTTAGGTCAATTATTTTTATTTCATTAGTTAGCATACTAAAGTACAAAAAATATTCTGGCATTGATCGAAAATCATCGTAGACCAAGAAAACGGTCAATCAATAACAAAAAAGGTTGAGCATATTATGCAATTTGAATCGCATTGGATTAACACGACAGATCAACAAAAACTCTATGCTAAAACATGGGGAGATCGGAATAAGCCGGCATTGGTGCTTGTGCATGGTTATCCAGACAATCAAGAAGTATGGGAACCAATCATTTCGAATTTAATCGAAGATTATTTTGTTGTAACTTATGATGTGCGTGGCGCTGGTCAATCGAGCGTACCGAAAAAGATTCGCGCTTATGCATTAGCTCAACTGTCTTTGGATTTGGAGAGTGTGGTAAATCATCTGTTGCCAAATCGAAACTTTCATGTGGCAGCACACGATTGGGGCTCAATTCAAACATGGGAATCCGTAACTGAATCTAAATTTAAAGGTCGTATTCTTTCATATACCACTATATCTGGACCATGCTTGGACCATGCTGCTTATTGGATGCGTGAACAATTCAAACATCAAAAACCAAAGTTCTTTAAGCAATTGATTAAGTCTTGGTACATCGTACTATTTCAGCTACCCGTAGTTGCACCGACGATGTGGAATTTTCTCAATCCAGATCGCTGGGGCAAAATATTTGAAATTCTTGAAGATACAAAAGGCTTACCTGTAAACCAAAATATCTCTAAGGATGGTGAGTATGGTGTGGCACTGTATCGGGCAAACTTTATTCCACGTCTAACGATGCCTCGTCAACGTCATGCGATTTGCCCCGTTCAAGCGGTAGTCTTAAAACGCGATAAATATGTAAGTCCAGAGTTGATTGACGAAATTCCAAAATGGGCGACAGGTTTTGAACGTGTTGAGCTAGATGCGAATCATTGGGCTGTTTTAAGTCGTGCCCAAGAGATCGCATCGTATATTAAAAAATTTGCAAAAAAAAATGCGCAAGGCGAATAGAATCTGACGAGTGAAGGTATCAACCCCTGATGAGCAGATTTATTACAAACAAATTCTGATAAAATAGTTTTTTTGTCTGATTCCTATTTCTTATGTTTGCAATTCTTGCTGCCATTGGGGTCATGTTTGGCCTCTCTTTGGCTCGTGTGCCTGTGGTATTTGCACTGATCATTGGTGCTGTAACAGGAGGCCTATTGGCTGGTCTTGGTTTACAAGGCACTATGGAAGCGTTTAATGGTGGTTTGGGCAAGGGTGCCCAGATTGCTTTAGCTTATGGTGTACTTGGTGCATTTGCCTTAACTTTGGCTCGTTCAGGTTTGCCAGATCTTCTAGCATATAAAATGATTAATTCACTTAAAGGTGAGGCTAATCTTAAAATACAAAATCGTGTCAAATATGCCATCTTTGCAACGGTTGCAATAGCGGCTGTTTGTTCTCAAAACGTAATTCCCGTGCATATTGCTTTTATTCCTGTATTGATTCCACCATTATTGATGGTATTCAACCATTTAAAGCTTGATCGACGATTGGTTGCATGTCTACTCACATTTGGTTTATGTGCAACTTATATGTTGATCCCAGTCGGTTTTGGTGCAATTTTCCTAAATGATATTTTAGGTCAAAACATCAATACTTTTGGTGAACCACTTGGCTTCCAAATTGATTATGATCAAATCCCTTCTGCGATGGCGATTCCTGTGTTTGGGATGTTCGTAGGTTTATTAATCGCAGTGTTTTATAGCTATCGTAAACCACGAGAATATCGTGACATTCATGTCGAAGAACAACCACAAAGCATTTCGGGTGAAATGGGTGTTCAAGAAGGTTCTGCGAGACCGGAGGTTTCTAAATTTACGATTTATATGGCGGGGGGTGCTGTTTTAGCAACGCTTGCAGTGCAATTGTATTCTGATTCGATGATTTTAGCTGGTTTAGTCGGTGTGGCGATCCTAAGTTGTGCAGGTATTTTCAAGTGGAAAGAAGCTGACGATGTCATCATTACTGGTATGCGTATGATGGCACTCGTGGGTTTTATTATGATCGCAGCACAAGGTTTTGCAGCCGTGATCGGCGCTACTGGTCAGGTTCCAACGCTAGTTGAGGCTTCAGTCGCATGGATTGGTGATAGTCAAGGTTGGGCAGCATTCTGGATGTTACTCATCGGATTGTTAATTACACTAGGTATAGGATCATCATTCTCCACAGTGCCAATTCTTGCAATCATTTATGTCCCATTATGTATTCAGTTTGGTTTTAGTCCAGCAGCAACAATTGCGCTCATAGGTACTGCTGCAGCTCTAGGTGATGCAGGCTCTCCAGCTTCAGACTCGACTTTAGGACCAACATCAGGCTTGAATATGGATGGTCAACATGATCATATGAAAGACAGTGTGATTCCGACATTTATTCATTTCAATATTCCATTGATGATTTTTGGTTGGATCGCGGCAATGGTCCTATAACTACATTTAAAAAATGATTGAATAAAAGGCGATTAATATAATCGCCTTTTTTTATTTTAAATCAGATTAAAATAGTAGGATTAAATAAAAAATTCCGAGTAAAATAATATGATCAATAGGTTATTTAAAATAATTGATGGTTTTATAATTGACTAAATTGGTATGATTTAAAATAAATTATTATTATAATCAGTTGTTTATAAATAAAATGTATTTTATTTAATTTTTGAGAGTTGCATATTAATTTTTGGCATGTTTATTATATTTAAATAGTGGTTTATTTAGATATTTCTTTCAGAGGTTATAATAATGTTAAATAAAATTGCACTGATTGTTTTAGTTGGGATGTCAGCAAATGCACTGGCAGGAGAGTGGCAACTTAAGGTAGGTGCATCTGCAATTTCTCCAACGCAAGATACCACTGTGACTGCTCTAGGAGGAGCTAAAGTGGAAGCCGATGATGAATTTGCTTTTACCCCTTCGGTGGAATATTTCTTTAATGATCAAATTTCTGCTGAATTATTATTAGCGACTCCAGTTCGCCATGATGTTTTGATTAATGGCGCTGATGCAGTGACGATTAAACATTTACCACCAACACTGACTGCGAAATATCATTTTAAAAATACCTCGGGATTTACACCTTATGTTGGTCTTGGTGCAACAGCATTTATTGCTTGGGATGAGCAAGGCGTTCAAAGTGTAAAAGAAGATTTTGGTTATGCAGCGCAGTTAGGTTTCAATTTCCAACCAGCTGATGCAAAAAACTGGGGTGTATTCGCTGACGTACGTTATGCAGATTTGAACCCTGAAGTGACTGTAGATGGAACAACAAAGTTCAAGCTAGATATAGATCCAGTCATCTATAGCATTGGTTACAGCTACAAATTCTAAAAATAAAGTTGCGCCTAGCCCTATTAATCAATAGGGCTTTTTTTATGTGTCGTACTATAACAGGTAGAAAATACCATATAAAAAAACAATTTTTTTCAATAATCTAGAAAGCTCATAACAGAGTAGTATGCATGAAGAACCAATTCATAAAACTCATCATTGTGCTGGCTGCATGTGGAAGTGTTCCAGTATTTGCAGCGAGTTTTGATTGCAAAAAAGCGCAGTCCGAAACTGAGAAAGCTGTTTGTGAACATCGTATCCTGAATGATGCAGATGTTAAAATGGCTGCCACTTATCAAATTCTTCGTCGTTTAGTACCGATGGGAATGCGATCAATCATTCAGAATGAACAAGTCAAATGGCTGGAATTACGTGATCAATGCCAAGCAAATTTGCAATGCTTAAATCATGTCTATCAAATGCGTCAGCAAAAACTAGAAATACATCTTGATCGAATTTACAAACAAGGTCCTTTTTAAAAAAAATTAATTTTGACCATTGAAAAAATTAGAAGCTACACCATTCATTAAGCATTCAAAAAAATTGTTTTGATGTGTTTAAGGAGTAGTTTATGAGCGAGCAGAATACACAAAAACATAGTTTCCAAGCGGAAGTTGCTCAGCTTTTACATTTAGTGACGCATTCACTTTATTCAAATCCAGAAATTTTCCTTCGTGAGCTAATTTCAAACGCTTCAGACGCATGTGATAAATTACGTTTTGAAGGGATTAATCATCCTGAATACTATGAAAATGATCCAGATTTACGTGTACGCGTACAATTGGATAAAGATAATAAAACCATCACCATTTCAGACAACGGTATTGGTTTAAGCCAACAAGAAGCTATTGATAATTTGGGTACGATTGCTAAATCTGGTACTAAAGACTTTATGTCTAAATTAACCGGTGATCAAAAGTCAGATGCACAGTTAATTGGTCAGTTTGGTGTCGGTTTTTATTCTGGCTTTATTGTCGCTGATAAAATCACAGTTGAATCACGTCGTGCAGGGGCTGAAGCTTCAGAAGGTGTACGTTGGATCAGTGGTGGTACAGGCGAATTTGAAGTTGAGCAAATTACAAAAGAAGGTCGCGGTACAGATATTATTCTACACTTGCGCGAAGACGCATTAGATTATTTGCAAAGTTATAAAGTAAAGCAAATTATCAATAAATATTCAGACCATATCAGTTTACCAATTCAAATGGAAAAAGAGGTATGGCAACAAGAAGAAGCAGCTGAGGGCGAAGAAGCGAAACCAGGCCAGTATGTCAAAACGGGTGAATGGGAGGCGATCAATTCTGCCAGCGCATTGTGGACACGTAGTAAGAATGACATTACTGAAGAACAGTATATTGAGTTTTATAAAAACTTAAGTCACGACTTTGAAGCACCTATTACATGGGCGCATAACCGTGTAGAAGGGAGCACTGAATATACGCAATTACTGTATATCCCAAGTAAAGCACCGCACAACATTTTCTCACGTGAAGCGAAAGCAGGTATCAAGCTCTATGTGAAACGTGTCTTCATCATGGATGATGCAGATAATCTCATCCCGAACTATTTACGATTCGTACAAGGTGTTGTGGATAGCGCAGACTTACCGTTGAATGTGAGTCGTGAATTACTTCAAGAAAGTCGAGATGTTAAAACCATCCGTGAAGGTAACACACGTCGAATCTTAACAACTTTAGATACTTTAGCTAAATCTGAAGATGAAGCAGATCAAGAGAAATTTAAGAAGTTTTATGCTGAGTTTGGTTCTGTCTTAAAAGAAGGTTTGGGTGAAGATTTCACCAATCGTGACCGAATTTTGAAGCTTCTACGCTTTGCAACTTCAAACAATGATGAGGTCACCACTTCATTGGCTGACTACAAAGCAGCAATGAAAGAAGGTCAAAAGGCGATTTATTATGTAACGGCGGAAAGCTTAGCCGCTGCTAAAAACTCGCCACAACTTGAATTATTCAAGAAAAAAGGCATCGATGTTCTGCTAATGACTGAACGTGTAGATGAATGGGCAATGGAATTTGTTCATGAGTTTGACGGGACACCAATGCAGAATGTCGCAAAAGGTGCTGTAGACTTAGGTGATTTACAGGATGCTGAAGAGAAAAAAGCATTAGAAGCGGCGGCTGAGCAGTTTAAACCTGTGGTTGAAAAGCTGTCTGAGTCATTAAAAGACAAAACCAAAGAAGTGCGCGTAACCACTCGTTTGGTTGATTCTCCAGCGTGTCTGGTGACGGGTGAAGGCGAGTTGTCTCCACAGTTGATTCGCATGTTAAAACAGGCAGGTCAAGCAGTCCCAGAAAGCAAGCCAATTTTAGAGATTAACCCTGAGCATCCATTGGTGAAAAAGTTGGATGGTTCAGCACAATTTGACGATCTTGCAAATGTGATTTTTGATCAAGCGATGATTGCGGAAGGTGGTTTACCAGAAGATCCAGCTGCATATTTAAAACGCATTAACAGCTTATTATTGAAATAAGCGCATATTTTAAATTGTGATCCAAAGCCTATCTTCGGATAGGCTTTTTTATGCAGCGCCGTCGTAGGATGTAAAAGGAACTATTTAAGCTTTGGGTTAAAATAGATAAATTTTTTCGATGTTAATGATAAAAAAATACGTCCAAGTTTTGATTTGGAAAACATATTAAACAATAATAATTAATCTATAATAGCGATCATTAAATATTGGGAATATTCTATGAAAACTTCAATGATGCTCGCATTTAGCATGTTTTGTCTGAGCTTAACCAATGTCTCTTATGCAGAACAAGATGTGAAAAAAATTGTTCGAAATGATCGTGTAACCGTAGTGAAGCATCAAATTCCACAGTTTGATATTAATTCTTTTGTGGATAGTAAACGTATCGCACGCACAGATCGTGTCGGTTATGTTTTACCTAAAACTGAAGCTGAAGTGGCGCCTAAAAAAACACGTATTACACGTAATGATCGTATCGTGATTCAAAAGCCTGTCATTTGAGAATCTAAGATCCAAAAAAAGCCCATCAGTGATGGGCTTTTTTTATGACTATTATCGAGCGCTAAAATCTAGCTTCAAGACGAACTAAAGCACGAGGATAGTGTGATCGATCTTCACGCTTATCATTAAAATAGTTAAGGTCACCTTGAACAAAGAACCATTCGCGGAATAAGGGTTGGCGCCACGAAACAAAAGGTCCCCAACTGTTCATACGTAAATCATCGTTATTGTAATAACCACCCACATACATACCGTAGTTAAAGCGGTTATCATGGAAAAACTGATGTTGGCGATAGGTACGATTATCCCAAGTCCAATCATCATCCTGCTCATCTGCATAAGTTAGATAAAGCTGATTTGAAATAAACGCTTCATTTGGACGTGCGTGGGTGAGTTCCAAATTGGTTCTTAGATAATTTTCACTATCTATACCATAACGATAGATTTGTTCAGCATGAAAGGAAAAATCATTCCCGAGAGTCCAATCTTTTTTTGCCTTCAAGCGGGCATAAATGTCATCTCCAGATCGAATACCTAAATCAGCATCTAAATCGAAAGGTAACTTATCAGACAGTTGTGACCAACGTAATGCGATCGAACTGTTATCTTCACGGATTCGCTTAGTGTCGACATTTTTGTCGGGATCAGCAGCGGGATTTTCATTGGTAATGGCAATATTGTTGTCAATTTCATTATCCAGTGAATCATCACCAAAGACTAAACTTAATTTACGCTCTAAGGTTGGTAAGTCGATTTTACCGCGTATACGTGGCTTGAATTCGTAATCATCATACTTATTCCATTTATTATCAAAGATTACACGTAGCGTTGCTTTGGCGGTTTCATCTTCATAACCTTCACCAAACCAACCATCGATTCGCTGAGCGGTTCGGTCTGCCCAGTGGCGAATCGATTTTTGACGTCGGTCAATCCATGATAAATCTTCAGTCGCTTGGGTCGGGGCGTATATTCTTTTATTGGATTGTTCAGGGAATAGTGTGGGGGTTGAATCTACCATGCGAGGAACGTAGTTAATCCAACCTAAGCTATTTTCATCCGATGTTGGCCAATCTTTTTGTTGAAATTCTAAAGGATAGTCTAAAGTAGGGAATTCGCTACTGACACTGATTTCATCTGTTTGATAAGGATCAGTCAAGTGATCTATCTGATCTTGGCTATACACGAAAGTACTTAAAAAGCTACAACTTAAGACAAGACTTAAGGTTGACGATTTGAACTGCTGCATGATTCTTTTCATATTCGCTCTAAGTCATTTTCATTGTTAAGCCGCTGAATTTATTTATAAAATTAAAAATGGGCTTAAGCATCGTGATATTATTAAAAATCAATGTTTGATCTATTCTAATGAATTGTTCAACAAAATTCACAATAAACAACAATGAAATTAAAGTGATTTAAAATTGGAACAGATAATGAGAAGACTTGAAACTGAAATAATTTTATTAAATGATTGTTTTATAGATAAAAAAAGACCTCCTTGGGGAAAGAGGTCTATAAAAATTTACCATGTATAGAGTCATGCAGTGAATCTATACATGAAGTATATTAAGTTCCGATTCACTTGAATAGGCTTGTTTATGCAACGCTGAATTCTATTTTTATAACAGTCTAAATATAGCTTAAGTCATGCAACCTTAAGCCAGTATTTAGGTTCTCGAAGATGTTTTATGATTTGCTTGGTGGCACGTCACAATGTTCATCAGTACAAGTTTCTGCATCTTCAACAGTGGGTTGATCTGTTTGTTCATTGGCAGTCGTTAATACTTTGTTGATCACATCTTGGAAGACTTGAGTCGGTTGAGCACCAGCCAAAGCCACACGCTGATCGAATACAAAAAATGGTACGCCAGTCACTTTTAATTGATCACGTGCAAGTTCTTCATCAAATTGGACAAAATCGGCATATTGATCAGAATCCAAAATATCATCCACTTCAACTGGATTTAAACCAATGCGCGAAGCAACATCTTCGAGAGTTTCACGCTCGCCAATGGCTAAACCTTGGGTCATATAGCTATAAAAAAAGGCTTCTTTTGCTTCCGAACCCAATCCTAAGCTTTGTGCATGATGAATAATTCGATGGGCGTTGAATGTATTTCCTGAGTTGGCATTTTCCCAATTGAACTCGATGCCTTCTGCTTTTGCCATTTCCGCAATATTGCGTTGCATTTCTTCAACTTCAGCGACAGTACGCCCATATTTTAATGCTAAACGTTCGCTATTTGAGACTTCTTGACGTGGCGGTGCATCAGGATCTAGCTGAAAACTGTGCCAATGGACTTCAAGTTCTACACCAGTTGCAGCAGCTGCTGCTTCTAAACGTTTTTTTCCGATATAGCAAAAAGGGCATACTACATCTGACCACACATCTACACGCATAAAAAATCTCTAATCATCATTTATGAATCTATAGTGTGGGCAATGACAACAAAATTAAAGGTCTAAATCTGAAACGCAGAGTTTCAACCCGCTATGTTTCTGTCGAAAATATGAATATTGCGTAATAAATTATTGAAACTTGATCACAGAATCACGAATAAATCGACAAAATCACAGCAATATCCACTAAATTCATTCCTATTTCTGCTTAAAAAATATGCTATACAATACACATCATGTGCTTGTCATTGTTCGCAAGTGATTCATTACTCAAACAAAAAAAGGATAGGAGTTTGAGATGCGCGGAATTTTAGCTGTGGTTATCGTCATGGTGACCTTATTATTTGGTTATTGTGCCTACGCGCAAAATGAAAAAAATGATGAAGTGCAACGTCAACAATTTGATTTGGTGATGACGGAAAAAATTGAGCAGCTTTATGTTCAAGCGAAGGATTGGAAAACCCCTCTGAATTTTAAAGTTGAAGATGAGCGTTTGAATGGTGACTATAAAGTACTTTCTGAATTTATTTTGAAGTATTGGGTAGACAATATTGAATCACGAAATATGTATTTACGTGAGTTAGATCAAGCCAAGTGGGATGAGTTTCTGAACGTTCGGCGCCTAGAATTAGATAAAAAGAATAAATACCAAGACACTGAAAAGATGTTTGTCCAAGTGAAGAAAATTCAATCTGAATATCAAACGCGTGACCAACAAATTTATGCGACAGCTTTACAAGCGCTTGATGCTTTGGAGATGAAAGCAGACTTGCGTGAGCCAATGAAAGAAAAGTTAAAATTCAGCCGACAGCATAATAATGATCAAGCTTTGTTTGCTTTAGAACTTAAGATCACAAAAAAAGCTGAAGAAATGTTTGAGTTTTTGAAGAATCATGACTGGCAACGCCGTAACGAAATGATCCTATTTAAAAGTGATCTCAGTGTGAATCGCTTTAACGAGTTATATCGCGAATTAAATCAATTACAACGCGAAATTGATCAGTTAAAAAATCAAAATGCCGAAGTGATTGAAGCACAAACAGTGAATCAAAGTCCAAGTTCAGAGCCTGCTGTTCAGGAAGAAACGCAATAAACAAACTTTCTTGGTTGTTTCTTTCAGCGTGGTTATAAAAAATGGACGCATGCTTTACTCACGGAGTAAGGCAGAAAAGGCTTTACTTGAAAGTAAATGTACATCATGAACATGCTCAATTTTAGGATTAATATGTGCTTTTTCTTTCCATTGATTTAAAGTAATACCATTATCGAGGACTTTTTTGTCATATAAATAGTTTGGAATTAAACCTGGCAATGTCACGCGATAATCTCGTGGAATTTGTCCTACTGCATGTTCTAATAAATCAAACAAGATGGTCGTACAATTACTAATATAGGTGTTATACCAAACTGGGGTATGATTTAGCCGATTGGCTTTGTTCAGGAATTCTAAAAACAACATCTGAATTTCGGTTTGATTCATTTGAATTGGATAAATATAGACATCTTCTTCGCGAATATTTGAGCGGGTATAAATCAAATCATTTTCATCACCTACGACCAGTGCCAATTCATACTGCCGAAAAAACCCGCCAATGGTGGAAAATCCTTCATCTTTTTCCTGACGAACTTCTAAAGAAAAAGCGAGATGTTCGCCATCATCAAAACCAAATGTAATAAAAACATGCGCAATAGGACCTTGCATAAAATGTGATACCACTAAATCTATACGATCTAACTTTTCTAAATCGTATTGTCGTGTTTCCCACCGCATCACGTAGTCTTTATCACTGTGCCAAATAAAATTTCTGACATTCTGTAATTCCACTTTGCCATCTTTGAATTGGAATTGAATAATTTTGTCGGTTTCATCCTGCCAAACGCGATCATTGCGTGGTTCTAAGGAAAAAAAGCTATTCATGGCAATCAAAAAAATAATCAAATACGCCCATGTGAAATAGGGCTTATAGCTGTGTTGCTTGAAATGGAATATCCCTGTAATGATGGCAAGTCCAACCCAAAACAAGATCAGTGCATAAGTGAAAATGGTATTAACAGGCTGATGTGTCCAAATGAATAAGATTGCCCAGAGTGATGTGAGACATAAAAATATAACGAGTAGGCTGTTTTTTATTTTAGTTTTCATGGCTGATGGATATGTATGAGTTTTCTATTTTTATAATGAATTGAAGTTAAGCTTTGAAGTCCATATTTGTAAAATCAGACCGAGTCTTGAAATTCAGTTGCTTAGCAAAACTTTTAAAAAAAACTTGAAACATTTATCTGAGTGCTGATGAATACGTAAATAAATTGGTGTAGTTTAATTAAAGAATGGATCTATTTGTTTAGTTATTCTTGTTTCTTGATGCTCAATTTGAACGATGCATGTCAGAGTCTTACTTATGACTAATTCTAAATTATGTTTGATGTTCGGTGTGATCTCAGCCTTGCTGATGAGTTTGTCTCATGCTGAAGATGTTGCAAGCCTGCCTTCAATTCAATTGATGGCGGACGATGACTTACGTGATGAAGTTGTGACGACTGTTACACCTTTTCAAGAGGATCAAAAGGTGCGTCAATCTTTGCAACATCAAGTGATCAAAAAAGAGCAGAATATTCAAAATGCTGCTTTAGAGCAAAGTTCACCTGCACTGAATATTCAACCGAAAACTCCAGTGCCTGATATGAGTCATCTATCACCTTTACAGCAGCAGTATGTTTTGTCTGTTGCAGCAGGTTTACAGTCGAATGATCCGAGTTCAGGCATTTTTAGAATGTTGGAGCCTTTAGGGATTGATCGGGACAAAGCATTGACTCATATCCAACAGGGTGCAGGCGCGATTCCAATGACCTTTGATGAGCAACGTTTAAATCAGTTGTTGGGTGATGGATGGCGGAGTAATCTAAAATAAAATTTGATTTCTAAAGTATAAAAATCCCGCAAACAGCGGGATTTCTTCTAGTCACGTATCTAAACTTAAACACGTTTGATAATTTGCAAATTATCTTAAAGCCTAGGTAAATTATAGTAGATTAATTCACATGAATTTAAAGTGTTAAGATCTAAATTGATATTTTGTTGAGCAGATACATGGTTGCTCAAGTGTTGATTTTGTTGAGCACTAAAGCCCAAAAAAGAATTATAACCTTCAATTTGAATTTTATATTTCTGAATATTAAGGTTCAAATTTTGAGTTAAGCAATACTGCTTTAATGAGTATTCTCTCTTATTATCAGATAGCGTAAAATTTATCTTGTGAGTAACAGTATCAATAACATAAATAGAATGTTTGTGTGAGCCAATATTAATTTTTTGTTGATGAGTTGGATTAGCTTGTACCGTACCGTTAAATAGAAATTCTTTGATAACTGGCTTGCCAATGACTTCATTTATTTTGATCAGAGCGAAGTTTGTAAGCGTGATAAATTGCGGGGAAAATAACCTCCAAACAAAAAATAACACAAACCCTGTAAGAAGTATAAATATAAAATAATTCATGAATTTATTAATTTTTTTATAACGGAATTTTTTGCGATTCTCCTCAATTTCTCGGACATAAAACTGATTGATAACAACAAGAAAAATGGGAGTTAAAAAAGTAATAGCCAGTCCATAAGCAATACTAGAAACTAATAGAGGATTAAAGAAAGGCAATTCATATTGATTTTCTAACTTCCATCCAAAATAGAAAATTATAAGACTGAGAACGATATAAAATACTGGATAGAAATATGTCTTTTTTTTCTTCATATTTATAAATTTTTTAACAAGATTTTTTTTTAGAGAAAAAACCCCGCATTAAGCGGGGTTTCTTTTGGTCACGTATTTAAAACTTAAACACGTTCGATCACAGTTGCGATACCTTGACCAAGACCGATACACATCGTCGCAAGACCGATTTGTGTATCTTGTTGTTCCATCACGTTTAACAACGTCGTTGTGATACGCGCACCAGAACAACCCAATGGGTGACCAAGCGCAATCGCACCACCGTTTAAGTTCACGATGTCTTGTTTGTCATGTAAACCTAGACCTTTCAATACTGAAAGACCTTGAGCAGCAAATGCTTCGTTTAACTCAACAGTCTGAATGTCACCAATACTCAAGCCAGCACGTTTCAGCGCTTTTTGAGTTGCTGGAACTGGGCCATAACCCATGATCGCAGCATCACAACCTGCAACTGCCATAGATCGAATTACAGCACGTGGCTTAAGACCGAGTGCTTGCGCACGCTCAGCAGACATCAATAACATTGCAGATGCACCGTCAGACAACGCTGATGATGTAGCAGCAGTCACTGTACCGCCTTTAGGGTCAAACACAGGACGCAACGCTTTAAATGCTTCAAGGTTCGCATCTGGACGAATCACTTCGTCTACATCACAAAGGATTTTGAAGCCATTTGCATCATGACCTTCAACACCAATGATTTCGTTTTTGAAACGACCTTCTTGAGTAGCAGCCCAAGCACGACGGTGAGATTCAACACCAAAAGCGTCTTGCTCTTCACGGCTAATGCCATTCATACGACCTAACATTTCAGCAGTTAAGCCCATCATGTTAGATGCTTTTGCATAATGTTTAGATGCTTGTGGGTTCAAGTCGATACCATGCATCATGCCAACGTGGCCCATGTGCTCAACACCACCGATGATGAAGATATCACCTTGGTTTGTCGCAATTTGAGCAGCTGCGGTATGAATTGCTTGCATTGAAGAACCACAAAGACGGTTAACAGTTTGACCTGCAACAGTTTTTGGTAAGTCTGCCAATAACACGATGTTACGACCGATGTTCATGCCTTGCTCTAGAGTCTGGTTCACACAACCCCAGATCACATCTTCAACTTCGTTCACATCAAACTGGTTACGAGCAACCAATGCACGAACTAATTCAGCAGATAAGTTATCGGCACGTACATTGCGGAACATACCATTTTTGGTTTTACCCATTGCTGAACGTACGCCATCAACGATGACAACGTCACGTGGATTTAAAGTAGCCATTCACGTTGCTCCTTAACCGTAGAATTTTTTGTTGTTAGCAGCCATGTCACGCAACATTTGTGGCGCTTCATAAGCCTTACCTAAATGCGCATACTTGTCGCAAAGCGCAACATACTCAGCTACACCAGTTTGATCGATGTAACGGCATGGACCACCACGGAATGGAGGGAAGCCTACACCCATGATCATTGCCATATCTGCTTCGTTTGGTGTTGCAACGATGTTGTCTTCTAAGCAACGAACAGTTTCGTTACAGAAAGCAATCATCATACGGTCAATGATCTCTTGAGAATCAAATTCACGTTTTTCACCAGTCACGACAGAAGCAATCACGTCATACGCTGTTGGATCAACAGTTTTTGCTTTCTTGCCTTTCTTGTCCAATTCATATTTGTAGAAACCAACATCGTTCTTTTGACCAAGACGTTGTGCTTCATACATTGTTTGGATTGAACCTTTGAAATCAGGCTTCATACGGTCAGGGAAACCTTCAGCCATCACTTCTGCACCGTGAACGCCAGTATCAATACCGACAACGTCCATTAAGTATGCAGGACCCATTGGCCAGCCAAATTTTTCCATCACTTTGTCGACTTGTTGGAAGTCAGCGCCGTCTTTAAGAAGAAGGTCAAACGCACCAAAGTAAGGGAACAATACGCGGTTTACAAGGAAGCCCGGGCAGTCATTGACAACGATAGGAGTTTTACCCATTTTTTGAGCGAGTACGACAGTCGTTGCAATCGCTTCAGGTGAAGTTTTTTCACCGCGGATCACTTCAACCAAAGGCATCATATGCACTGGGTTAAAGAAGTGCATCCCAACAAAGTTCTCAGGACGTTCAAGGTTTTCAGCCAAACGCGTGATTGAGATCGTAGAAGTGTTTGATGCAATGATCGTGTTTTCACGTACTTTAGATTCTGTTTCTTTGAGTACGATGCCTTTCACTTTCGGGTTTTCAGTTACCGCTTCGATCACGATATCGACTTCTTTAAACTCATCATAGCTTAATGTCGGACGGATACGTGCAAGCGTTTCACCCATTTGAGCAGGCTTGATTTTCTTACGTTCAACTTGTTTAGTCAGAAGACCGTTTGCTTCTTTCATTCCTAAAGCAAGTTGTGGGTTACCAATATCTTTCATGATAATTGGTGTGCCTTTGCTTGCCGCTTGATAAGCAATACCACCACCCATGATACCTGCACCAAGTACTGCAGCTTGATTTACAGGGTGAGCGCCTTGTTCATATTTTTTCGAAGTTTTCTTCACAACTTGGTCGTTGATGAATAAACCAATCAACGCACCTGCTTGTGGCGTTACCGCTGCTTTTGCAAAGTGTTCAGCTTCTTGGCGAAGTGCACCAGCACGATCTAAGCTTGAGCCCGCTTGCATAGAATCAAGCAATAATTTTGGCGCAGGGTATTGTGCAGGATTAGCTTTCGCAAGTACCACACCTTTAGATGAGTTGAAAGCCATCATTTGTTCTAATGGATTCAACTTAATAGGATCTAATTTTTCTTGACGCTTCGCTTTCCAGTCTAAACGACCTTCGATTGCTTGTTTAACGATAGAGATCGCAGCATCTTGTAATTTATCAGCAGCAACCACCGCATCGACCGCACCATCTTTAAGTGCAGCAGGTGCTTTTTTCGGGTTCGCCATTGCCATCCATTCAACAGCGTTATCGATACCGATAACACGGCTTAGACGAACAGTACCACCGAAACCAGGAATGATCCCAAGTTTAATTTCTGGAAGACCAACTTGTGCTGATTCTGACATCACGCGATAGTCACACACCAAGCACATTTCGAAACCGCCGCCCAATGCCATACCATTGATTGCAGCAACTTTAGGAATATTTAAATCTTCGAATGAATTGAAAATTTCATGAACAGGCATCGCCCAATCTACAATGACTTGTTCGCCTTGCGCAAAGTTTTCACCAAACTCAGTGATGTCTGCACCAACGATAAATGTAGATTTACCAGATGTAACGATAAGACCTTTGATCTCAGCGTTTGATTGAACAGCAGCAATTGCAGCTTTAAAGTCGTCAATTGTTGCGCGGTTGAATTTATTAACCGACTCACCTTGTAAGTCAAAGCGGAATTCTGCAATTCCGTCCGAAAGCATTTGGACGGTAATGGCATTGCCAGCGTGGATCATGCCCTGATCTCCTTTTTTTTGGAGGACTTCTAAGTTGATGTTGTGAAGCAAGTGCGTATTTCCTGCGCACATTAAAGCTTCGCTAATCTTACGATAACTATATCGAAAAAGAACATAACAAGTTGTATCAAGCCGTGACGCAATGGTCATCTATTTATTGCACCAGCATGCGTTATAAAACAGCAGATGCGAATGTAGAGTTTGTTCTTCTTACAATAAAGCGATTGTTTCAATTGGCATTTTATTTAAAAACACTTCAACTTATATCTGGGGTAGGTAGGTAATTTCAAGTTATTTTGCACTTTAAATTTCGTCATAAAAGTCAATAAACTGAAATATAAAGCCATCAAAAGTCTATTTGTAGAACACAATGTTTCGTTGTTTGGGGTAGTCGTTATACAATTTACGTGATTATCTATACATCTAAATTGGAACAATTCATTTCCAATTTAGGTGCAGCATCTCCTCATTTAACCCGCTAACCAAAGATAAACCGAGTCAATCAATGATCAAGTGGATTATTCTCGCGATATTCATCATATCGGCACTGTATATTCAACGTCGTGGAAAAGTACGACATTCGTTCTATCGTCAATTCTTTGATCATTCGACCATTTTGGCACCTATTAATTTTTTGATGTATATGTTCTCTAAGGTGCCAAACCAGCCTTATATCGACACACAGCATTTTAAAGATTTAAAAGTGTTAGATGAAAATTGGGAAATGATTCGTGATGAAGCCAAAGCTTTATATGAGCAGGGTGGGATCAAAGCCTCTGAAAAATATGATGACCTAGGCTTTAATTCATTTTTTAAAACTGGTTGGAAGCGTTTTTATTTAAAATGGTATGACTCTGCACATCCTTCAGCAGCAGAACTGTGCCCTAAAACGACAGCATTGCTTAAAACATTACCGACCATTAAAGCGGCGATGTTTACTGAGCTTGCTCCTGATAGTCGCTTGGTTCGTCATCGTGATCCTTATGCGGGATCTTTACGCTATCATTTAGGGTTGTTGACGCCAAATGATGATCGTTGCTTTATTGATGTAGATGGTCAGCGGTATTCATGGAGAGATGGTGAAAGCGTTGTGTTTGATGAAACCTACATTCATTATGCAGAAAACACGACGGATCAAAATCGTATTATTTTCTTTGCTGATGTAGAGCGCCCTTTAAAGACACGTTGGATGGAACGGTTTAATCATTGGTTTGGTAAAAATGTAATGACTGCGGCAAGTTCACCGAATGAAGCAGGGGATCAAACGGGTGGTCTGAACAAAGCATTTGGTTATATTTATCGCTTGCGTGTGAAAGCAAAAGCACTGAAAGCGAAGAACCGTCAGTTATATTACTTTTTAAAATGGTTCTTGATGTTAGGGATATTCTTCCTGATTTTTATTCGACCTTATGTGTTTTAAGAGCATTCAGATCAAAATGCGCCTCAGGGCGCATTTTTTAATTTTACTTAAAATGATGTAAATTAAAATTGAGAAGTGGTTCAATAAAAGCTATGCTTTTGTGTGTAAAATATACAAAAGAAAATTCAAATGAATCTCAAAAAAACAATATTAGTACTAAGTATTTTACCGTTTTTTTTAAGTGCCTGTGGCGGCGGTGGGTCGGGAGATTCGTATGAATCATCACCGAGTACACAATTTCGAAACGGTGATCAACTCTATTCAATTTACTATAATTCTAATGATCGATTCGGCTTAAATTATATTGAATTTCAAAATGGACAATTTACTTATACGGATAGTTTTAAACCGTTGAATAGTGTGATTGTTACGCGAAATCGTATCTATCAAACCTATGATCAAGCCCAAAATACGCTCAGTGTGAATAGTCCTAGTCATTGGACGATGAATATCATTGGTGACATCCAAACGGATATCGAAATGGAGCGTGTAAACCTATCGGGTAAAAATGTTTTTGATACAGTTTTACCAGGTTATCGCAACATTGATCGAAATGATTTGAGCCCTAATGTGAGATTGTTTATCGCCAAAGATGGTCTTAAAAATTTTTCTTCAGGTAGCTATTGTTATAGAAAGAAAGCAGAACAAAACAGAGTAGATTATTTACAACTCTATCCAAACACGAGTGAACCATTGGAAGAGAGTTTTAACCAATTTTATGAAGATAACTTGCTGTATCTTGATCTTTTAAATGACAAAAATCCAATTGTTAAATTTCAACTCGCTAAAGATCGTTGGATGGGTATGAATTTTAGCAGTATTTTTGACACCAGTATGAAGATTAGTTTAGATGATTCAACAGCCATTGAATTTGAAAGCAAACTATATCCTGCTGAATATCATCAAACTTTGAAGCGTACGACTGATGATGAATATAAACTCTATGAAAAATTGTTAATGAACGATGATGTTGCAGAAAATAGACAGCGTTATCAGTTGTTAATGGCAAATATTGAAAAAGGGTGTACGTATTATAATAAAACGGCAGCAGAATCCTTTGTCACGATTCCTGGTTTAAGATGATTTGTTTAAAAAAAGCCCATAATGGGCTTTTTTTATTAATTGATGATCGTGAGCTGACCGTCTTTGCAATCCAGCTTGAGATGAAGTTGATCTGGATGCTTTAGAAAGTAGATCGCAATAATGGGTTCTAGTTCAGTTCTTATTTTACGTGCTAAATGACGTGCACCAAAGCGGATATCATGACCCTGATAGAAATATGCTTTGGCAAGGTCTGATAAATGAACCTGACGTTTTTGATGTTGCAAACGAATATTGAGTTTTTCCAGTTCAATATCAACCAATTTAGGGAGTGCATCATCTTGAACAGGTTGATAATGAAGGACACGATCAATTCGATTCAGAAATTCGGGATCAAAACTGCGATGCAGTATTTTTTCAATAATGGCTTTCGTGGGTAGGCGTTTTAAACATAGATTTTGAAGTTTTTGCGGTAAAACATTTAATTTATCTAAATATTGTTGTGCTGCGCGTGCTCCTGCATTACTGGTCATAAAGATCATACAATTACGAAAATCAATCGTTTTTGTTCCAGCAGTAAGGGTTAGACGACCTGTATCCAACACATTCATTAAGCCACGAATCACTTCGGGAGAGGCTTTTTCAAGTTCATCAAACAGCATAATGCCAGGACGGGTATGAGAGCCATTAATCGCAGTTTCATCGAATAAACTGTGACCTTCTTTCGAACCGACATATCCAGGCGGAGCGCCTGTTAAAGCGGCTGCATAATGTTCTTGAGCCAGTGTATTCATATCGATACGACAAAATGCATCAGGACGACCATAAATCGCTTCAGCAATCAAACGAACAGTCTCTGTTTTACCAACACCTGTTGGTCCAAGCATCAAGGTGACGGACAAAGGGCGTTCAGGACTTGAAAAGTCAGCTTTGACTACGTGAAGCATTTTTTCGATTTCATCTAAGGCTGGATTTTGCCCAATGATACGATCACGCAATAACTGCATCACTTTGGCTGGTTCAAAATGAAAGCGAGACTTTCCAATGAGTCGATCTTTTTCTGAAGGACTATGGGATGAGAGTGCAGGTTGTATGGCGTGAAAAGCACGATCGGTCGCAGTCATGTTGGCGCATCCATGAATGAATCAGTTGAAAAGCATATCAAACTTGAATTTAACAACTCAGACTTTTTAACAATCAGCTGATTATAAAATCTGCGATCATTGCCCTGAACTGTTGGATCAACAAGGTTTTAAAATCGTCTACCGAAATGCACTTGAAATAGAGCGCGTTACCATCACAATAAGCTCATGCTGTTGCATGAATGACTGACTCTACATTAAAGGCTGCTTGTGAACGAAAACGCACGTGAACACATTGAAAAAATCTTAGCCAATCTTACGACTTTGCCTGGTGTCTATCGCATGTTAGGTAAAGATGGAGAGTTGTTGTATGTGGGAAAAGCGAAGAATTTAAAAAATCGTGTTTCTAGCTATTTTGTTAAAACCATTGAGCATCCCAAAACACAGGCTTTAGTTGCCCGCATTCATGATATTGAAACCATGGTGGTCCGCTCAGAAACGGAAGCATTACTTCTTGAACAAAACTTAATTAAGCTTCATCGACCGCCGTATAACATCATGCTGCGAGATGATAAATCTTACGTCTATATTTTTGTGTCCAGTGATAAGCCTTATCCACGTATTGCAGCAGGTCGTGGTAAGGGGAAACATCAAGCAGGTAAATTTTTTGGACCTTATCCAAGTGCTTATAATGCACGTGATACATTGGTGGTCTTACAAAAATTATTCAATGTCCGCCAATGTGAAAATAGTTATTTTGCGCAACGTAAAAGACCGTGTTTGCAGTATCAAATTAAACGTTGCTCAGCTCCATGTGTGGGTATGATATCACCTGAAGATTATAAAGATGATGTTGATAACTCTATTCGTTTTTTACAAGGGGACACACGTGAGCTTAATCAAGAATTAATTGCCAAAATGGAAGCGGCAGCAGAAGCTCTTGAATTTGAAAAAGCCGTTTTTTATCGTGATCGGATGGCATTATTGCGTGATGTCCAAACTCAACAAGCGATTTATAAAGTCAAAGGTGAAGCAGATATATTGGCGATCGCATACCAAGCGGGGGTAACGTGCGTTCAGATTATGCATGTGCGTAATGGCAAGATGTTGGGAGGAAAAAGTTATTTCCCAGATATGTTGGGCGATGATTTGGGACAAATGCTGGCAGATTTTATCGCGAACTTTTATTTCCAAGTTGCCGATGAGATTCCAACAGAATTAATCGTCAACGTAGAGCTGCCAGACAAGAAAGACATAGAAGAGGCACTACAACAAAATTTTGGCAAAAAAATTCTGATTAAATCAAAAGTTCGAGAAACCCGTGCAGAATGGCTCGAGCTTGCGACCATGAATGTACAGCATGCCATTAAAGGACAACTTGCTAACCATTATGAATTGAATGAACGTTTTCATCAGTTAGAAGAGGTGGTCGGACGTCCAATTGATCGTATCGAATGTTTTGATATATCCCATACGATGGGCGAAGCAACGATCGCTTCTTGTGTTGTCTTTGATAGTGGAGGGGCTCGCAAGCGCGATTACCGTCAGTTTGCTATCGAAGATATCACTGGCGGTGATGATTATGCTGCCATGCGTCAGGCTTTAACACGACGCTATAAGAAAGCAATGCTGCCAGATTTGCTTCTCATCGATGGTGGTAAAGGGCAATTACATATGGCAATGCAGGTCATGCAAGATCTTGGATTGGATGCATTCATGGTGGGGGTTTCAAAAGGGGAAGGGCGTAAGCCTGGTTTGGAAACCTTACATTTCACTGATGGTACAAAGATTCAACTGCCTGAAGACCATAAAGCGCTACATTTAATTCAACAGGTTCGTGATGAGGCGCATCGATTTGCCATTACTAAACATCGTGCCAAGCGCGATAAACGTCGTGGGCAGTCAGTTTTAGAAGCTATTCCAGGGCTAGGACCAAAACGTCGCCGTGATTTATTAACACATTTTGGTGGGATTCAAGGGGTATTAAAAGCCTCTGAAAAGGATCTGAATTTAGTCCCAGGTTTTGGTGCAAATCTCGCTCGGACTGTGTACAAAATCTTGCATGAGTAATCATGCATATCAATTTGCCAAAATGATCATTGACCTGCGAGTCATTGATCATTTACCTCAATCTGAAAATTCAGCATGCTAGCGCGATAAGAAATTTAAAATAAAAGGGTTGCACATGTCATTTGGACAGGTATTTCAAGAAATTGATCAACAAGAATGGGTGGGGATCCCTGAGGGTTGGTTGCAAGGTCGTACCATTTTTGGTGGTTTAACCACGGCGATGATGCTACACAAAGCAACACAAATGATTCATGACCCTCAAAAAAGATTATTGAGCACCAGTGTGGTATTTGTGGGTCCTGTTCAGGAAAAGCCAGTCAAAGTGACAGTGGAAATTTTAAGGCAAGGTAAATCTGTGACTAATATTGAGGCTCGGATTTGGCAGGATGATGCTGTACAGGGAATTCTGCTGGCAAGTTTTGGTTCAGACCGTGAATCAGTTGTGAATATGGATCAAACTCGCACAGCACCACAGTATGATTCGCCTGAAAGTTTAGTTAAGTTGCCTTATCATCCTCTTATGCCGCAATGCTATCAGAACTATGATCTGATTTGGGCTGAAGGGAAATACCCTTGTACGGCTGCTGAAAAGCCCGATTTTGGTGGGTGGTTTCGATATGCAGAATCTAGATTTGAAGCAGGTCCGCTGAGCATGCCTGAATTTATAGCAATGTTAGATATTTGGCCTGCAGGAATTTTTCCTATATTAAAAAAACCAGCACCAGGAAGTTCAATTTCTTGGTATGTGACGCTGTTAGAACCTATTCAAGCTGACCGACGAGATTGGTTTAAATATAAAGTATTTACAGATCATTCTGCGCATGGTTATTCTACTGAATATGCCCATATTTGGGACCATAATGACCGTCTCGTTGCAATTTGTAGACAGACTGTCGCGATTTTTGCCTAGTCGACAGCGGGTAGTGAATCGTTTAAAGTAAGCGGATTAAAGAATCAAAGCTCAAGTTTTTATTGCAAATTTTAGCTGTAATTGGGGCAAACTGGCGGTGTCTATGTCTACAGGTCGCATCCTGAATATACCAAATATCTTGACGCTAGCACGTATTGCGTTAATACCTGTTTTTTTAATTATTGCCTATTGGCCTCCTGCGATTGGTGTGGGTGGGCATGAAGGGGGTATGACGCGTCATATCATTCTGACTGCAATTTTTGTGATTGCTGCTGTCACAGATTGGTTTGATGGTTACTTGGCAAGAACATTGAATCAGACTTCTGCATTCGGACGTTTTTTAGATCCTGTTGCGGATAAATTAATGGTCGCGGCAGCATTGATTGTTTTGGTGCAATGGCAACCTACAATTTCGATGGCTTTTGCTGCGATTGTGATTATTTCACGCGAGATTACGGTTTCTGCTTTACGTGAGTGGATGGCTGAGCTCGGTGCACGTACCAATGTAGCTGTATCTACGGTTGGCAAATATAAAACAGCTTTTCAGATGATTGCTATTTCCGTGTTCTTACTCAATTGGAAACCACTTGAATTAGTTGCATATGGTTTGTTATATACCGCTGTAATTTTAACACTGTGGTCCATGTTTATTTATTTAAGAGCGGCATGGCCATATCTAAAACAACCCTAATGTATTTAAAGCGCCAAAAGGCGCTTTTTTTATTTCGTTGAGAACGTGATTTAAAAAATGAGAAGTAAATTTGCTATTGCTTTGAGTATCTTGTCGAGTTCAAGCATTTATGCGGATGATTTATCAATGGCACAAGAGTATTTGCATAATGATGGAATCGCGTATTGTCTATCTCATTCCGAGATTTATGCAAATGAAGCAAATATTGCGAGAGGTGGATATTTTCAACTCGGTGAGCATAGCCATGAGGCGGCAAAACAAGTGCAAAATTATATTGATCAAGCGCTCAAAGAAGCGTTAGGCAGCTATCAATATTCAAAAGAGAAAGCATACCTTATGCGTTGTTTGGAAATCTCTTATTCAACGCAGTATCGAAATTATATTAAAACTGTTTATACGTTAGATGTTATCGAAAATCAAAAATAACCTTAATTGCTTAAGCTTTTCTGCTGAGGGTTAAAGTAATTCATATTGGGAGATTCAACCGCTTTAAAGTTGAATCATCTTAGAGATTAAAAATAACAATGAAAAAAATACACTTTCAAAAAGTCATTGATGACTTAAACCTTTTGGAAATACTCAAGCGGTATCAAGTTACAGTGGTCGGTACGCCACCTTTAGGAATTGCAATAGCACAAAGTGATATCGACCACATTTGTAGTTATCCGATTGAGCAAGAGAATCATTTGATTGAAACACTAAAATTATTTCAAACCTATAAGGCATGGTGCATTGAGCGAAGTTATTTTGAACGTGATACTTGGATTTGCCGATTCGAATATTGTGCTTGGTCAATTGAGATATTTTGTTCTACAACACCAATTCATCAGCAGGTGGGATTCCAGCACTTCTACGTTGAACATAGAATATTAGATTTGGCAAATGACCAATTTAAACAGGAAATCATTCGCCTTAAGCAAAAAGATATAAAAACTGAACCTGCATTTGCACAAATATTAGCGCTCGATGGTGATCCTTACACGAAGTTAAGTCAGCTCTATGAAGCAGATGACTGTGTGTTGATTCAACTGCTTCAATGCCAAGGTTACCTAGATTAAACTTTAACTATGGGTTTCCTCATCCCCATCGTCTTCAAAAGTTTTTGCAATTTTTTCGATATTCAAACTTTTAGCCATCGCATCAAAAATTTGTTTATATACACCGTCTTGATGGTAAAGAGCATCATGTTCTCCATGCTCGGCAATTTCGCCTTCTTTCATGACATAGGTGTAATCCGCATCAATAATTTGCGACAGGCTGTGCGAGATAATAATGACAGTACGTCCTTGTTTAATCTCATCAAGGCTTTGTTTAATTTGTTCCGAAGCAATGGCATCCAAACTCGCTGTCGGTTCATCTAAAAAGATAATCGGTGGATTTTTCAAGAACATACGAGCAATCGCAATACGCTGTTGTTGTCCTCCAGAGAGTTGCAATGCATCGGAATGATAGCCATCTGGAAGTTGTAAAATTTGCTCATGAATGGATGCTTTTTTAGCAGCAATGATCACGTCTTCTTCAGTAGCATCTGTTTTACCATAGCGAATATTTTCAAGAATAGTCCCTTGGAAAATATGATTTTTTTGTAGGACTAATCCAATATGATCTCTCAAATATTGTGTATCAATTTGATTGAGATCGATGCCATCGAGTTCGATACACCCCTGATTAGGTTCATAAAATTTATCTAAAAGACTGATTAAGGTTGATTTTCCCGCACCTGATAAGCCAACTAATGCAGTAATTTTATTGGGTCGAATCTCCATATTGATATTCTTTAGTGCGTGGTGACCATTTGGATAAAAGAATTCAACATTTTTCAGCGTAAATTTTCCTTGAATTTGCGGTTTGAGTTGACCTGTAGGCTCAATTTGATCATCTGCTTCTAAAATTTTAAAGAAGCTTTCTGAATAGATCATGGCATCATTCACTTCATCATATATACGATGTAAGGAGCGAATTGGCGCGGATACATTATTGAACAACAGTACATGAAACATGATCATACCGATGCTCATCTGACCATCAAGCACAAAATACGCAGTTAGGATGATGATTAAAACAATACCTATTTGTTCAATAAAGGTTTTTAACCCATCAAATAAAAAGCTGACTTGACGGGTTTGCATTTGATTATCTGTGAGTTCTTTTTGTAGTTTGAGTTGTTTGGTTGATTCTATTGACTCGCGGTTGAAAGATTTGATAACCGTAATTGAATTAATAATTCCGAGGATACCTTGGCTTTTCTTTTCTCGACCATCACGTAAATTTCGACGCCAGCCTCCGAGTTTTTGTGCTTGTTTATAAGTTAACCAGAAGTAGATTGGAACGATAGTGGTCGCCACCAAGCCAACATAAAAGTTGGCGTAGTACATTAATCCTAAAGCCACGATCGCACTGGTAAATAACGGCAAAATGTCAATAAAGAATATTTGAACTAGACGAGTCAGAGAGCCAATACCACGATCGATTCGTGTTTGTAATTTTCCCGCCTGATTATTCTCTTCGTTGAAAAAAGCTAATCTATAGGTCAGAAATTTTTCAATGATGCCTTGTGCTAAATCTTGTGAAATAAAAATTCTAAGTTTTTCACCATAAAACTTTTGTCCGAATTGGACAAAAGCATTAATCACTTCTTTACCCAATAATATCGCTGTAATGGTAATCAGGATATTCCAGCCTTCGGCTAAGCCAAAGCCATTCTCAACCAGCGCATTAATTTCATCAACCGCATACTGCAAAGTGAGTGCATTCACTTGAGCTGTGAATGAGCCGATGAGCGTAAGAAAGAGAGTGGCAATCACTAAAAAGCGATAAGGTCGAACGAAAGGTTTAAGTTTTAGAAAAAGTTGCCATAAATTCATAAGCGATTGTTTTTATTGTCTAGATTTATGCCAGTCTAAGCTTGATTGTCCAGTGTCACAAGCGTTCACAATGTTTCAATTTGTCAGTTGAAATATTCAGCTAATATACGGTTATATTTTCATGGCAAATTGGTTATGAACTTTGAGCTGTTTGCACCCGAACCCAATTCAAATCTCCTACCTTGTGATGGGATTGTAGAAGATTACGGCCTTATACTTACTCATGCTGAATCACAGGATTATTTCGATTATTTTTTAGAAGGTTTGGCTTGGAAACAGGATGAAGTGATTTTATACGGCCAATATTTTAAGACGGGTCGTAAAGTCGTATGGTATGGTGACCAAAACTATCAATATCACTATTCAGGAATGGATAAACAAGCACAGATTTGGGATTTGAAATTATTAGCACTCAAGCAAAAAATTGAACTTATAACAGGAGTTCAATTTAATTCTTGTTTGGCCAATTTGTACGAAGATGGAACTCAAGGTTTAGGATGGCACAGTGATGATGAGGCTGCATTAAGAGATCCTGAACATGGCGAGACCGTCATTGCCTCACTGAGTCTCGGTGCAACCCGAAAATTTAGATTTAAACATCGTGATAAAATTCATACTGCGGAAATGTATCTACAATCAGGACAGTTGATTGTGATGAAAGGTCAAACACAGCGTTTTTGGAAACACACTTTAGCGAAATCAACCAAAGTATTAGAGCCTAGAATCAATTTAACCTTTCGCTATTTTTATCCTAGATGAAATGGCAAGTATTCTTTTAAGGTTGAATACCTTGAGGATTACGATACCAACTTTCAATAAATAAAGCGGCTGCCAAGCTGTCTGCGGACAACTTTTTTCCACGCCCTTGCACCTGATAATGATCGAGTTCATCACGCGCTTCGCGAGTTGTTAATCGCTCATCCACCATCCATGTTTCTATATTGGTTTGGTGTCTTAAACGACGGGCAAATTTACGTGCTCGTGTTGATAGTTCCGATTCGCTATCATCCATATTCAGTGGTAGCCCGACTAAAAACAGATTTGGAGAATGCTGTTTTACAATTTTGAGAAGATCATCCCAATTGGGAATGCCATCTTTCATCGGTAAAAGTGAAAGTGGGGTAGCACTTTCAATAATAGACGATCCTACAGCCATTCCTGTTTTTTGTGTGCCAAAGTCAAAGGCCATAATGAGTTGAGCGGTAGTTGAATCAGGCATGTCCAATCTCAGATGAAAGCCATGTACGATCGACCCCCATTTTTCTATAGGCAGCGTCCCAGCGATCGTCATAGGGTAAGTTAAAAATCAAATCCATATCAGAGTCACAAATGAGCCAGTCACCTCGAGCGATTTCTTGCTCCAACTGGTTTTTACTCCAACTTGCATAGCCTAAAGCAATTTGATAGCGACCAACACCTTCATTGTGTGCGATTGCATCAAGAATATCCTTTGAAGTTGTTAAACAAAGGTTTTCACCTACAGCGATGGACGCATGCCAAGTAGGTTGACCTGTATGAAGTACAAAACCCGCTTCTGGTCGTAAAGGACCACCTTGTAAGACATCATGTGGGTGAACATGATCTGCAACGATATCAAGATCTGTTAAGAGTTCTTTAACCTGAATCCCAGCTGGACGATTGATCATAATTCCCTGCGCACCTTCATGATCATGACGCGCGATATAGACCACACTATTTGCGAAGAAATCATCTGCTAAATCAGGTGGGGCAATCAGGCAACGGTGCGTTAGAAATTGTTTACTCACCTAATGGCTTCTCCTATGTTTGAGTATCACTTTACTTCAACATACTAGACTTATGGGTTTTCAACAATCCTTTTAAAATAATCAAGATGTGCTGGTCTGAAACTTTAATTGTCTTAATTGTTTTGCATGTTGAAGGGTGGTCTCGCTAATTTCGACACCACCAGTCATGCGAGCAAGCTCTAATATCCGTTGATCTTCATCAAGCTCAACGATAGTGCTGCTAGCAGGGTCTGTTTGCAGTTTTTTCACTAACAAATGTTGGTCCGATTGCGCTGCAACTTGGGCTTGATGTGTAATACATAGAATTTGAACATGTTGACCTAATCCAGCCAATAAGCGACCGACAATCTCAGCTGTTCCACCACTGATACCTACATCAATTTCGTCAAAAACGAGTACTTCAGCTTCGGTTTTCTCTGCATTCATGACTTGCATGACCAATGCAATACGTGACAATTCACCACCAGACGCAACCTTCGCAAGCGGTTGAGGTGGGATCCCTTTGTTTGCTGTGAACAATAATTGAATAAAACTAAACCCTTCAGATGAAGGTTGCTCCAGAGGATCAAAACGGAATTCAAAATGAGCTTCTGGTAAAGCCAGTTGCTTGACTTGTTCTGTTAAGAGTTTGGCTAAGGGTTCTGCTGCTTTACGACGGATATCATCTAGATATTGAGCTTTCTCTATAAACTGTTGATGTGAAATTTCAACTTGCTCAGCCAAAGTCTCTGGATCTTCAAGCTGATGTAATTGTTCTAGCTCTGCCTGCCAATGTTCGTATTCTGATTTTAAATCTTCGGGTTGTACTCGATATTTGCGCGCTAAACGATGGAATATTTCCAGTTGTGTGTTTAACTCTTCCATTCGTTCAGGATCAAAACTCTGACGGTCAATGAATTGTTTTAAATTCGCACTGGCATCATCGAGTTCACTTTGCGCATTTAATAATGAGTTATAAATTTCAGAGAGTAAATCACTACGACCTGCATGAGATTCAAGCTTGCGAATAATACTTGAAATTTCCTGAGTGATATTTTGATCAGACTCATCTAAAACGTTGATTGCATAACTACAATCTTGCATGATGTGTTCATGATGACTTAAGCGATCGAACTCTTGTTCAATTTCTTTATAGTCAAGTCGAACCACTTCTTCTAATTCTTCTAATTGAAGATTAATTGTCTCAATGCGTTGAAGGCGGGTGGTCTGTGCATCAAGCGCAGCTTGATGCTGTCGGATATTTTTTTGCCATGCGTTATAACTGTCTTTGACAGCAAGCGTATGTTGACCAAAGTTGCTGTAACGATCTAACCAATGTTTTGGATAGGGCGGTTCTAACAATTGTTGCTGACTATGTTGGCTGTAAAGTTGGACTAAGAGTCTGCCAATTTCCTTTAATTCTGACAGACTACTTGGACGTCCATTGATCCAAGCTTTACTACGACCTGTAGCAAAGATTACCCGTCTTAGGTGAATTTCACCCGATTCATCTGCCAGCTCATGAGTGCTTAACCATTCAGCTTCAGGACTTTGATCTTGATAACTAAATACGGCTGTAACATCAGCCTTATCTGAACCATAACGAACGTAATTCGTATCAGTACGCTCGCCTAAACACGCTGATAATGCATCGAGTAATAAAGATTTACCTGCACCAGTTTCACCCGTAAGAACATTGAAACCTTGATCAATATCAATGGCTAAGTTATCGGCTAAAGCAAAGTTGATCAGATTAAGGTGTGTCAGCATAAACGCATCCGAGCTGCGAAAGTGTGGATTCTAAGATAGAGAAATTTTGTTTTAGTCTCAAGTCACGACATTTGAATATGAGAACTTTTAGTTTGCATTTTAACTGAAATTAGGTTGATTACTAGTGACTGAATATATTCTTTTACCTGTGTACAAAAGATATATAGAAGAAATCAAAAAAATCTTTAAATTTCATCAATAGGGAACAAAAGTTGCTTATAAAAACCATTGCAAAACACTGATTGATTAGTTGCTCGAGCGCAATTAAACTACGGCAATTAAAATTTATAAAATGCGCATTATTTGGAGAATACGCATGTCATCACAATTTGATCATGTATCTGTTGTAAAAAAATCAAATGTTTATTTTGGCGGGACGTGTATTAGCCACACTGTTCAATTTGAAGACGGTACGAAAAAAACACTTGGGGTTATTCTACCGACGGAACAACCGCTTACTTTTGAAACACATGTACCAGAGCGTATGGAAATTATTTCTGGTGAATGTCGTGTCACAATTGCAGACAATGAAGAACATGAGCTTTTCCGTGCAGGGCAGTCGTTTTACGTGCCTGGTGAGAGCCGTTTCAAAATCGAAACAGATGACGTATTAGACTACGTTTGTCATTTCGAAGGTTAATTACCAAAAAAAAATTTGACCAACATTCAATGGTCAAATCGGTTAAACTATTCGCTATATAAAATCCTGTAAAGTTGGCTTTGCGGGATTTTTCTTTTCTATATTATTGTATTGTCTTAGTGAGTTGAGGTCGTTCATGGCTAAACCCGAATATTATTATGGCGTTCATTCTGTGGAGTCATTGTTGGAGTTAGAACCTGAACGCGTTTTGACTCTATTTGCACTAAAAGGTCGTGAAGATCAACGTTTAAAACGTATTTTTGAGTTGGCTGAACCTTTCGGAATTAGTATTCAAAAAGCGAGCCGAGACAGCCTTGAAAAACTGGCTGGACAACCTTTTCATCAAGGTGTCGTTGCTGCAGTTCGTCCTCATCCAACGCTGAATGAAAATGATCTTGAGCAATTAATCAAAAGTACAGACAATGTTTTTTTACTGGCGCTTGACCAAGTGACGGACCCGCATAATTTGGGTGCGTGTATTCGAACTGCGGCAGCCATGGGCGTACACGCGGTTGTTGTTCCTCGTGATCGTTCTGCGAGCTTAACACCAACGGCTCGTAAGGTTGCTGCTGGTGGTGCAGAGAAAGTTAAATTTATCCAAGTGACGAATTTGGCTCGTACTTTAGCTAAAATCAAAGATGATTTTAATGTTCGAGTGATTGGCACGATGTTAGATGAGCATGCTCTACCTATTCACGAATGTGATTTGACTGGTCCTGTCGCAGTGATTATGGGTGCTGAAGATACTGGTTTAAGACCGATTACTCAGGCGCAATGCGATCACAAAGTTTATATTCCAATGAGTGGCAATTTACAAAGTTTGAATGTGAGTGTGGCGACAGGCATGGCACTTTACGAAGCGTGTAGACAACGTCAAGCCTAATTTGAGATGGCACTTTCAGATCGAGCCCAAGGCTATTTTTTTCTTATTACTACCATGTGCATCTGGGGGGGATTTACCCTCACTGCACGATTAAATGCGCTATGGCACATCAATACGTGGGACATTGTGGCACTGCGTTTTTCACTGGCTTTTTTGATCTTAATGCCGATTTTACTTTATCGTAGAGAAGCCTCTTTTTTACTTAAAAAAGAACCATTTATTTTGGCAATGATTGGTGGTGTGATCTATTGTTTGTTGGCTTATAGCGCATTTCACTATGCACCGACTGCGCATGCTGCAATTTTTCTCAATGGTTGTATTCCTATTTGTACTGCCATCGTGGCTTTTATATTGATGAAACAGGCTTTTGATCGTCATACATGGGCAAGTTTGCTCATTATGATCACCGTGCTCGGTATTATGAGTCTCCTGATGTATCGTGAATCAGGCATTCCTTTTGGTGCTGGTGATGGATTATTCTTCTTGAGCGCCATTTTTTGGGCAATATTTACCGTATTACTGCGTAAATTCCAACTGAGTGCATGGCAGGCGATGTGTGGAGTTGCCATCTGGTCAGCCGTGATTTATGTACCCATTTACGTGTTATTTTTACCCAAAGATCTTAGTACTCCTGAGCCTCAGCATTTACTGTTTCAGACAATATTTCATGGCATATTTGTGGTCATTATTGCAACTTTAACTTATGTGGAAGCGATTAAAAGACTCGGGGCTTTTAAAGCAGGGAGCATTACCAATTTAGCGCCTTTTTTAGCTGCAATTTTGGCAGTGCCTTTGTTAAATGAACCTTTAAGTATTGCGATGTTATTTGGGTTGTTGGGTATGGCGATAGGCGCATTACAACCATGGCGATGGCTGGGTCGCCAAGATGCACTAAGCCAAAAACTTGAGCAACAAAAAAAGCAGTCTTCTTAGACTGCTTTTTTAAAATCTAAGCTTGTTGTGCAATATCGAGATAATATTGGTGTTTTACTGCGAGTTGTTGATAGAGATGATCAAGTTCACCATCATTAATAACAACATCGTCTGCACGTTTTAATTTTTCTTCACGAGACATTTGCGCACTCATTATTTTTTTAATTTGCTCAATGTCTTGATGATCACGTTGCGAAGCACGCAAGATTTGTAATTCTGTGGATGCATCGATCAGTAAAGTACGTTGAGTAAGTTGGTGTTGATTGGTTTCAAATAAGAGTGGGGAAACTAAAATGGCATAAGGACTGGTCGCCCGTTGTAGTTGTTCAATAATCGATAGGCGAATTGCAGGATGCGTAATATTTTCTAATATCTTTCTAGCTTCAGGATGTTTAAAAATATGGTCTCTTAACGCTCTGCGGTCGAGTGCGCCATCTTCCAATAGCACCCAATCCCCAAAATGATCTTTAATTTTTTGTAGTGCAGGTTTTCCAATTTCAACCACTTCACGTGCTACGATATCTGCATCAACAACAGTAATACCTTGTGTTTCAAACCACTGACTTGCAGCAGTTTTTCCACTTCCAATACCACCTGTTAAGCCCAAAATAAAGCGCATGTAAAAAACCTTGTAATTATCATAATGGGGCTTATTTTAGCTTAACCCCCTAAATAAACCTTCATAATTTCGTTACCCCATAAGAATGCAATCCATCCAGCAATCGCAATATAAGGTCCAAAAGCAAAGGGCTGATTTTCTTTTTTGACTTTCATCAAAATGATGCCGATGATTGCACCGACTAAGGATGAAAGTAGGACAATGAGCGGTAATAAAAATGGACCCATCCATGCACCAAGCGCGGCCAGTAATTTGAAGTCGCCATATCCCATTCCTTCTTTGCCTGTCACAATTTTAAATAAATAGTACACCACCCATAAACAGAGGAAACCAATCAAATAACCCCAAATGGCGGAGGTAGGTGAGGTGTAGAGTGCATAGCTATTTACCGCTAAACCAAGTGCAGCCAAGGGGAGAGTATATCGATCGGGTAAAAGTTGTGTATCGAAGTCGATGAATGTGAGTGCGATCAGTGTCCACGTTAAAATTAAGCCAAAAAGCATTTGTAGGCTTGGACCAAATACCGCGACGACCACTAATGAGCAAACAGCAGTCAAAACTTCTACCAGTGGATAACGAATGCCAATCGGATTTTCACATTCACCACATTTTCCACGTAAAAATAACCAACTTATCACGGGGATATTTTGATACCAACGAATAGGTGTTTTACATTTTGGGCAGGTCGATGCAGGTTTACTTAGCGTGAGCTTATCTTCATCAATTATGGCTTGGTCGGGATGTAAAAACATCTGACAGTCTTGACGCCATTCTTGCTCCATCATTTTAGGTGTGCGGTAAATGACAACATTTAAAAAACTGCCGACACATAAGCTGATGATTCCCACAGTTAAATAGAGTGCTGTAGGCGATTGAATTAAATACGCAATTATTTCGTTCATTACACCACAGAACCCATTTGGAAGATTGGAAGATACATTGCGATGACTAAGCCGCCGACCAAGACACCTAGAATGGCCATAATCAAAGGCTCCATCATGGAGGTTAAGCCATCGACAGCATTGTCGACTTCACTTTCATAATGCGTTGCAACCTTATCTAGCATAGCATCGAGTGAACCCGATTCTTCACCAATCGCTACCATTTGCACAGCCATAGATGGGAATAAATTGGTCGAGCGCATAGCGAAATGAAGTTGTTGACCAGTCGCAACGTCGTCACGAATACGCATAACTGCTTGCTCATATACCACGTTATTCGTTGCGCCAGCTGTTGATTGGAGTGCATCGATTAAAGGGACGCCGGCAGCAAATGTGGTTGAAAGTGTACGGCTATAACGTGCGATAATTGCTTTATAAACCAAATCACCAAAAATAGGCAGCCTTAAAGCCGTGCGATCTAATGCATCCGCAAATTTTTGACTACGTTTTTTGGCTTCAATAAAGCCGATAATGGTCAGAGCGATACCAATAATTAAAATAAACCAATATTTTTGCACCCACTCAGACATTGCCACTACGAGTTGCGTGAACGCAGGTAAGTCTGCGCCAAATGAGCTAAACATCTCAGAGAAGACAGGAACCACTTTGACCATCAAAATAATGGTCACAATAATTGCAACCACAATGACAGCAATTGGATACTTCATCGCTTTTTTAATTTTTTGTTTGAGAACTTCACTTTTTTCTTTATAAATCGCAACTCGATCGAGCATGGTTTCAAGCGCACCTGATTGCTCACCTGATTCTACCAATGAGCAGAATAACTGATCAAAATGCTGAGGATATTTGCGTAGTGCACCTGCAAAAGTATTACCACCTTCGACCTCAGTTTTAATACCCAAAACCACTTCACGCATTGCAGGATTATCTAAGCCTTCTGCAACAATTTCAAAGCTTTGAACAAGTGGTACACCTGCTTTCATCATGGTGGCAAGCTGACGCGTAAAGATGGTGATGTCCAAAGTAGACACTTTCTTCTTCATTAAGCCTTCAAGAATATTCTTGCGCTTCTCGCGGATACTACGCACCGTAATGCCTTGTTTGCGGAGCATGACTTTTGCAAGTTGAATATTACGCGCAGGCATTTCACCTTTAACTTTGGTTCCCTTGCGATCCACGCCGTCATATACAAACGTTGGCATCATCTGTGCTTTTTTCACCGCCATAATGATTTCCTTATTTTTAATTATTCACTGGTCACTCGATTCACTTCTTGTAAAGAAGTAAGTCCGTTCATGACCTTAATTAATCCTGAACGTCGAAGATTCTTAAACCCCAGTCTTTCAGATGCAGCTGCAATCTCTAATGCATTGCCATCATCCATAATAATCTTCGAAATTTCAGATGTCACTTTCATGACTTCATAAATACCGACACGTCCTTTATAACCATCACGGCACTCAGGACAACCGACAGGTTGATAAATTTTAAAATCTGGATCTGCTAAATCCTGTTCTGTGAATCCCATTTCTAATAAACTTGGTTTAGGAATATCAGCAGGTACTTTACAGTGTACACACAGTCGTCTAGCAAGTCGTTGAGCAATGACGAGATTCACCGAAGTTGCAATATTAAAAGAGGGAACCCCCATATTGCGCAACCGGGTTAAGGTTTCAGGAGCACTATTGGTATGAAGTGTAGACATCACCATGTGGCCTGTTTGTGCTGCCTTAATTGCAATTTCAGCTGTTTCGAGATCTCGAATCTCCCCGACCATAATAATATCAGGATCTTGACGCAGGAATGATTTCAATGCGACTGAGAAGCTTAAGCCCACTTTATAGTTGACGTTGACCTGATTAATGCCTTCTAAGTTAATTTCTACGGGATCTTCTGCTGTAGAGATGTTGGCATTTTCAGTATTTAAAATATTCAATCCTGTATAAAGCGATACTGTTTTACCAGAACCTGTTGGACCCGTAATCAGTAACATGCCTTGAGGCTTCTCAAGTGCCTCAAGGAATAAAGCTTTCTGATCTTCTTCATAACCTAATGCATCAATACCGAGCATTGCACTAGACGGATCCAAAATACGTAATACGATTTTTTCGCCAAATAGGGTTGGTAATGAGTTAACACGAAAATCAATCGCTTTAGTACGAGATAATTTAAGCTTAATACGGCCATCTTGCGGAATACGCTTTTCTGAAATATCCATTTGAGACATAACTTTCAAGCGTGAAGCTAATCGATTCGCGAGTTGCAATGGTGGATTTGCAATAGTTCTTAAAACACCATCAACGCGGTATCGAACTCGGTACGTTTTTTCATAAGGTTCGAAGTGTAAATCTGATGCACCCATGCGAATGGCGTCAACCAAAAGCTTGTTGATGTACTTAACAATCGGGGAATCATCACCTGAAGGACCATCATCGTTATTATTTTGCGGTGTATCGTTCTCGACCACGTTAACGTCAAGATCTTCATCACCGAAATTGAAATTCTCATTTTCAGAAAAATGCTTTTCGATCAGTTTTTCAAGTTTATTATGTTCTACAGTAATAGGAACGACGTTTAATTTACTATTAAATCGAATTGCTTCCAATGCTTCGATATCTGTAGGATCACTCGTCGCTACAAATAAAGATATACCTCGTTGATATAAAGGTAAGATTAAATGTTTTGTAACAAGATTTTCTGCAACGATATCTTTGGGTAGTAACTCAACATTATATGCATCTAAATCGAACAATGGCTCGCCAAACTCTTGAGCAACCATTTCAGCAATCGTATTTGCTCGTATTTTGAGATGTTCAACGAGGTAAGGTACTAATTTTTGATGAGATTTTTTTGAATTAATAATAGCATTTTGCATTTGCTGGGAGGTCAAAATGCCTTCATCAACCAAACGACGACTTAACCCAGAAAATTTTGGCCCACTTTGATCTAAAGTCATCCCCAATACGCCTTAAATTCATTTTATAATTCGAATATTAAAATTATACGGTTATAAGTAGAAAATTCTATACTTAAAATCATTAATATTATCCGAAAACTATGAAAAAATTGAATTTTTTCACTTATTCTGTTGGTTATTGTGTCTTATGTTGTCTTTTTTTAAAGAATTCTAGGTGCTGAATCTGTATCCATTGAATTTTTACGTTAATTTTTTAAAATCCGTGTAGAATGTGCGCATTTTTGATAGAAGGTTAGATCTATGTCGGGTTCGACAATTACTCCGTGGGTTGTAGGCAATTGGAAAATGAACCCAATGCAGGCTAACACGCAACAGCTTTTAGCTGATTTGAAACAACAGCTTGAGCAAGCTTCAATCGCTCATGATGTTTGTAAAATTGGTGTTGCGCCAACTTTATTGGCTTTACTCCAAGTAAAAAATGAACTTGCAACAGATGCTCATGAAGTGTTTGTGGTCGCTCAAGATGTATCACGTATTGCGGGTACTGGTGCATTTACAGGTGAAGTTAGCGCAGATCTTTTAAAGGATAGCCAAGTCGATTATGTATTAATTGGACATTCTGAACGTCGTGAAATATTTAATGACACGCCTGCGATTCTTAATGAAAAAATAAAAAATGCTTTAGCTGCTAACTTACATATCATCTATTGTGTGGGTGAAAGCCTTGAACAGCGTGAAAGTGGGCAAGCTGAGCAAGTGGTGTTACAACAAATTTGTGACATTGCAGGTGTTGTGAATCCAGAGCAATGGGTGCATATTACCGTCGCCTATGAGCCAATTTGGGCAATTGGAACTGGTAAAACAGCTTCCCCGGATGATGCACAAGCAATGCATGCTAAAATTCGTGAAGGATTGAGTCAAATTACACCTGAAGGTCAAAACATAGCAATTCTTTATGGTGGTAGTGTAAAACCTGAGAATGCTGTTGAATTGGCAGCATGCCCTGATATCAATGGTGCCCTCGTAGGCGGTGCATCACTCAATGCAGAATCATTTGTTCAAATTGCGCAAGCATTTGCCCAATCAAAATAATTAGGAGTTCATCATGCAATCTTTTGTACTGGTGCTACACATCATTTTAGCGTTATTGATGATTATTTTAATTCTAGTACAGCATGGTAAAGGTGCAGATGCAGGTGCGTCTTTTGGCGGTGGCGGTGCAGCGACTGTATTCGGCGCTTCTGGTTCTGGTAACTTCTTAACTCGTTTAACCGGGATACTTACTGCTTTATTCTTTATCACAAGTATTAGCTTGGCTTACTTTGCGAAGCAGCAAACGACAGATGCTTATGGTTTGAAAACGATTAACACAACTGAGCAAGTTGATCAAAAATCGCCTGAAACTTCATCAACTGCACCAAAACCAGCTGAATAATTGAATATTTCGCTTTCAATTTTTCATTGAAACCACTAGAATGCGTCACAGCTGCGGTGGTGGTGGAATTGGTAGACACGCTACCTTGAGGTGGTAGTGCTTTCGGGCGTGGGGGTTCAAGTCCCCCCTTCCGCACCAACTTATAATCCAGAAGTTTAAGTTGGTGTTTGCAGCAAAATCTGTTGATGCGGGATGGAGCAGTCTGGTAGCTCGTCGGGCTCATAACCCGAAGGTCGTTGGTTCAAATCCAGCTCCCGCTACCAATCAATCCTATAATTAAGATGCAAACTTAAAATAGGCAACTTAAACAAAGTTTGAGTTGAGATATACTTTTTGCACGTTGATGCGGGATGGAGCAGTCTGGTAGCTCGTCGGGCTCATAACCCGAAGGTCGTTGGTTCAAATCCAGCTCCCGCTACCACTTTTGATTAAGGTGCAACTTAATCAAGTCTAATTAGAAAGTTTTTCTGATTGAAAAATGATTCAAATTTAGATATAATTTTGCACGTTGATGCGGGATGGAGCAGTCTGGTAGCTCGTCGGGCTCATAACCCGAAGGTCGTTGGTTCAAATCCAGCTCCCGCTACCAAGTTTCTAAAGAGGCTCACAACTAGGTGGGCCTTTTTGCACAGTGGGCATTGCTTTTCTGTGCAATAATGGGGGCGAATGCGCCCTTTTTTGTTATCTATCGTGTAGTGTGGACATCAATTGGTCAAATAATCATGCTATCACTATAGTTAGTCTGTGTCGGTCTGTTGGCCGATTGAATCGCACATAAATGACGAGAGTAAATGAAGTTATCAAATAAAACCCAAGCATTGTATGAACTGATCGCACCCGCTGTTGAGGCATGCGATGTTGAACTATGGGGTTTAGAATTTACACCTCAGGGTAAGCGTTCGCTAGTACGTATCTACATTGACAAGCCTGAAGATCCAAACAAAGAACCTGTTATTTCCGAAGACGGTGAAATTGATCTTGGTCGTGGTGTGGGTGTGCAAGATTGTGTACGTGTTACCCAACAAGTTGGTGCAATCCTCGATGTTCATGATCCAATTTCTGGTGAATATGCATTAGAAGTGTCATCTCCAGGTTGGGATCGTACTTTCTTTAAACTTGAACAGATGCAAGCATATATTGGTCAACAAGTTGCTTTACGTTTGATTTCTGCAGTGGATAACCGCCGTAAATTCCAAGCGAAACTGGTTGCTGTAGATGTAGAAAATGAAATGATCCAAGTTGAAGTTGAAAAGCAACAAGTGCTCGAGATCGATAGTCACAATATCGATAAGGCCAACTTGATCTACCAAGACTAAATTAATCTTAACTAAAAGAATTTGAATAGTAGGTGACTTATGGGCCGTGAAATTCTTACCGTTGCTGAGACGGTTAGTAATGAAAAAGGTGTTAGTCGTGAAGCGATTTTCGAAGCGCTCGAGCAAGCTCTAGTTGCTGCAACGAAGAAAAAATTCTACGAAGGCACAAATTCTGAAGAAGCACAGTTGCGCGTTGAAATCGATCGTAAGACTGGTGAATACCGTACTTTCCGTCAATGGACTGTAGTAGCAGATGAAGATCATGAAATGCCTGCATGCCAAGACGCGATTTCTGATGTGGATCCAGCGAAATGGTCAATCGGTGATGTGCGTGAGCTTGAAGTAGAATCAATTGAATTTGGTCGTATTGCAGCTCAAATCGCGAAGCAAGTTATTGTTCAGAAAATTCGTGAAGCTGAACGTGCGCTTATTGCAGATGCATATGAATCTAAAGTTGGTGAGTTAATTTACGGTGAAGTAAAGAAACAAACTAAAGATGGTTTCATTATTGACCTCGGTGAGAATGCGGAAGCATATCTTGCACGTGAAGAAATGATCGCAAAAGAAATTTTACGTCCTAAACAGCGTGTAAATGCGATTTTATTTAACGTAAACCGTGAAGGTCGTGGTGCGCAGCTACAACTTTCTCGTGCTAAGCCAGAAATGTTAATGGCATTGATGAAAAAAGAAATTCCAGAAATTTCTGAAGAAATCATCGAAATTAAAGCTGCTGCACGTCAACCGGGTGTTCGTGCTAAAATTGCAGTGAAAACGAACGATCATCGTATTGATCCAGTTGGTGCATGTATTGGTATGCGTGGAACACGTATCCAAGCTGTACAGCAAGAATTGAACGGTGAGCGTATTGATGTTGTAGTTTGGTCAGATGATCCAGCTCAATATATCGCAAGTGCTTTAGAGCCAGCAGATGTATCGGGTATTGTGATTGATGAAGAAGAACGCACAGCAGATATTATTTTTGCTACAAGCGATCAATTGGCGCGTGCAATTGGTTCTCAAGGTCAAAACGTACGTTTAGCTTCTGAGTTAACTGGTTACAAGCTCAATATGATGCTTGAAGAAGAGTACCGTGCTCGTCAACAAAATGAAGCACAGCAATATCTCGATATGTTTGTAGGTCGTCTTGATATTGAAGAAGACCTTGCGATGGCATTGGTAGAAATGGGCTTTACTTCACTTGAAGAGATTGCTTACGTTCCAGCTGAAACATTTGATGAAATCGAATTAGATGCAGAAACGGTTGAGCTTTTACAAAGCCGTGCGAAAGAAGTTGCATTAGCAGATGCACTGAAAGAGCAAGAAAATATTCAAGAACCGAGCGAAGAGCTTCTAGCGATGGAAGGAATGAGTTCAGAGCTTGCTTATGCATTAGCGGCTCGCGGTGTAATCACAGTAGATGATTTAGCAGATCAGGCAACTGATGATATCTCTGATATCGAAGGTTTAGGTGCTGAGAAAGCAGGTCAATTGATCATGAAAGCACGTGAATCATGGTTTAATTAACGAGGAGGTCATACATGACGGATAAGTCAATTAAAGAGTTAGCAGTCAGCGTAGGTCTTCCAGTTGAAAAACTATTAGATCAGGTGCGAGATGCTGGGTTGCCTCAATCTAAGGCAGAAGACACAATCTCAGTAGAACAGCAAGACCGTTTAGTCGCTCATTTGAAAAAAGCGCATGGGCAAGACAGCGGCAGCGCAGGAAAAATCACGTTGAAACGTAAAACTACGAGTACTGCAAAAGTAGCAAGTACATCAGGTAAAGCTAAAACTATTAACGTAGAAGTTCGTAAGAAGCATACGTTCACTAAGCCAGATCCTGAACAAATTAAAGCTGAAGCATTGGCAAAAGCAAAAGCTGAAACTGAAGCAAAAGCACAGCAAAAAGTTGAAGTTAAACCAGCTCAAGCTGAAGAGAAGGCGCAACCTGCAGTAAGTAAAGCGAAAGCGAACTTAGATGCAATGCGTGCTGCAGCGAAACAATCGAGTGAGAAGCAAGAAGTTGCTAAAGCTGCGGTTGTGGTTAAGCGCAAGTCAACAAATAAACCGATTGTTAAACAAGCAACTAAGCCAACTGAAACTGCAGAACAGAAAAAAGCACGTGAAGCTGAAGCTGCTAAATTAAAAGCAGTCGAAGAAGCAGCACGTCGTAAAGCAGCTGAAGAAGCACAACAACGTACGCTTGAACAAATGCGTCAGATGGCTTCTAAGTACTCTAATGAAGATGCAACTGCAACGATTCGTGTGGTCGATGATTCTCCATTGGCTGCTGGTCTTGTTGGTCAAGCATACGAAGATTCATTCGCGAAAGAAGACCGTGACATTAAGCGTGGTAATAACACACCAGGTGCACGTTCTCCTAAGAAAGGTGGTCGTCGCGGTCAAGAAGAGCAATCTTTCCGTGACAACTCTCATAAACGTGGTTTGAAATCAAGCCAAGCTAATAAACATGGTTTCGAGAAGCCAGTTAAAAAGCAAGTTTATGATGTTGAAATCGGTGCAACTATTGTTGTTGCTGACCTTGCTGCAAAAATGGCGATTAAGGTTCGTGAAGTAATTAAAACACTCATGAAAATGGGTGAGCTTGTCACTCAAAACCAATCAATCGACCAAGATACAGCAGTTCTAGTTGTTGAAGAAATGGGTCATAACCCAGTTCTAGTATCAGATACTCAAGCGGAAGATAACTTGCTTGAAGCGGCTGAAGAAGCACGTGGTGCACAAACAACGCGTCCACCAGTGGTTACTATCATGGGTCACGTTGACCATGGTAAGACATCGCTTCTTGATCGTATTCGTCGTGCGAAAGTAGCGCAAGGTGAAGCGGGCGGTATTACCCAGCATATCGGTGCTTATCACGTTACAACGGATAAAGGTATTATCACTTTCTTAGATACTCCGGGACACGCAGCATTTACTGCGATGCGTTCACGTGGTGCGAAAGCAACTGATATCGTTGTATTGGTGGTCGCAGCTGATGATGGTGTTATGCCACAAACAGCGGAAGCGATTGACCATGCTCGTGCAGCAGGTACGCCAATCATTGTTGCAATCAACAAGATGGATAAAGAATCTGCTGATCCAGATCGCGTATTGAATGAATTGACAACTAAAGAAATCGTGCCTGAGCAATGGGGTGGTGATGTCCCTGTCGCGATGGTTTCTGCGCACACGGGTGCAGGTATTGATGAACTTCTTGACTTGATCTTGATTCAATCTGAACTTCTAGAGCTAAAAGCTTCTGAAGAAGGTGCGGCACAAGGTGTTGTAATCGAAGCACGTGTTGATAAAGGTCGTGGTGCGGTTACTTCGATTCTTGTTCAAAATGGTACATTAAAAGTAGGTGACCTCGTTCTTGCAGGCGCATCTTACGGTCGTGTACGTGCGATGACTGATGAAAATGGTCAACGTATTAAGTCTGCAGGTCCATCGATTCCAGTTGAAATCTTAGGTCTTCCAGAAGCGCCAATGGCAGGTGACGAAGTTCTTGTTGTAAATGATGAGAAGAAAGCACGTGAAGTGGCTGATGCGCGTATGGATCGTGAACGTCAAAAACGTTTAGAGCGTCAATCTGCAATGCGTCTTGAAAACTTAATGGCTTCAATGGGCAAAAAAGATGTGCCGATTGTGAATGTAGTTCTGAAGACAGATGTTCGCGGTACATTGGAAGCGCTTCATGTTGCATTGGCTGAACTTTCAACTGATGAAGTGAAAGTGCGTGTCATTGGTTCAGGTGTTGGTGCGATTACTGAGTCTGATGTCACACTTGCAGAATCTTCAGAAGCATTCTTATTAGGCTTTAACGTTCGTGCAGATAATACAGCGCGCCAAAAAGCTGACGCAGATGGTATCGACATCCGTTACTACTCAATCATTTATCAATTGATTGATGATGTGAAAGATGCAATGAGTGGTAAGCTTGCACCAGAACATCGTGAAACAATTCTTGGTGTGGCTGAAGTACGTGAAGTATTCCACTCAAGTAAATTTGGTGCGGCAGCAGGTTGTATGGTTCTTGAGGGCTTATTACACCGTAATAAACCAATTCGTGTCTTACGTGATGACGTGGTTGTGTTCCAAGGTGAACTTGAATCACTTCGCCGTTATAAAGAAGTGGTTGAAGAAGTTCGTGCTGGTATGGAATGTGGTCTTGCAGTCAAAGGCTATAAAGACATCAAAGTGCTCGATAAAATCGAAGTCTATGATGTTCAATTAATTAAACGGAGTCTTTAATGGCGGGTAGTCAACGTCTTAAGCGTATGGCGGACACGGTTCAGCGTGAATTGTCTGAACTTATCCGTCAGGAGCTGAAAGATCCACGCTTAGGTGGTCTTGTGACCATCTCAGCGGTGAAAGTGAGCCCAGATTTAGGCTATGCTGAAGTTTATGTCACGGTCATGGGTCGTGAACTTGGTGATGAGCAAAGTGAAGCAGCAAATAAAGATACTCTAGATGTTTTAAATAAAGCATCAGGTTTTCTGCGCCATGAGCTGAGTCGTCGTATTAAGACACGTATCACACCTCGTTTACGTTTCCATTATGATAAAACTAATGCATACGGAAACTACATGTTTGGTCTAATTGCTGAAGCTGTGAAGGACTTACCTCCAGCTGACGATAAAAAAGACGAAGAGTAATTTCAAACAAAAAGCCACCTTAGGGTGGCTTTTTTTATATTAATGTTTTTATATAAATTAAAGCCATAAAATAAATGCTACATTCAATTTTGAATTTGCGTATACAATATTTTTAATTAAACAAATACAAATAAATAATGAGGTTGATGTCATGCAAATTTTAAAAAAATCAGCTGTTGTACTCGCATTATCAAGTTCCTTGCTTTTCACAGGTTGTGGGTACAATACACTTCAAGCGAAAGATGAAGCGGTGACTGCATCATGGTCTGAGGTACAAAACCAATACCAGCGTCGAGCAGACCTCGTTCCGAATTTGGTGAATGTAGTTAAAGGATATGCAAAACATGAAGAACAAGTTTTAACTGAAGTCACAGAGGCTCGTGCAAATGTTGCAGGGCTTAAAGTTGATAAAGAAGTACTTGAAAATCCAGAATTGTTTAAACGATACCAAGAAGCGCAATCACAAATGACAAGTGCATTATCACGTTTGCTGGCAGTGACTGAGAATTATCCAGACCTTAAAGCAAATGAGCAATTTCGTGATTTACAGGTGCAGTTAGAGGGTACAGAAAATCGTATAGCAGTTGCGCGTAATCGCTATATTTCTACCGTCCAAGATTACAACACCTATGTTCGTCAATTCCCACAAGTCGTAACTGCGAAAGTCATTGGCATGGATGCAAAAGAAAACTTTAGTGCTGAAGCGAGTGCACAAAAGGCACCGAATGTTTCTTTTGATTAAATCAATGATTAGAAGTTGATGAATATGAGCATGAGAACTCAGCATCTTAGACAAAATAGTATGAAATTGATTTCATGGCTATTTGTCTTTGCGATGACCTGTACATTGCAAATGGTTCATGCAGAAACTGCAACAGCAGTAGATCATGAGTCTGACGCGATTGTGCTGGGAAAAGTGATTCAACCCAATTCAACAAATCCATCATCAAGTGCTCAGCAAAATAAACCAACTCCAGCACCTCCTGTTACTGTTTCAAATGATATGCAGGAAGGAGACACACAACGTCAACTCCCTACATTAAATGAACCTGTGATAGATCAGGCGAATATACTTTCTCCTCAAGAAAAGTCAGAACTCGATACAATAATTCGCGGTCTATATAATGAGGGTAAGGCTCAAATTGGGATCGTAATCGTTCCAACAACTGGTCAGGAAGGTATCTTTGATTTTGCAATGCGGACTGCACAGACTTGGGGGTTAGGTTCTGCTCAACAAGATAATGGTTTATTAATCGCAGTGGCAATTAATGATCGAAGATTACATATCGCAACAGGCTATGGATTGGAAGGTGTGATTCCAGATATCGTTGCGAGTCGAATCATTCGCGAACAAATCACCCCTTATTTTAAAGCCAATGAATTTGGACAGGGTTTAATTGCAGGGGTTAGAGAAATTGAACGAATTGTTAACCTTGATCCTGAAATTGCCCAACAGGCTGCTGAAGAGCTGAAACTTAGACAAGAACAAGCCTTAAAAGCGCAATATGCAAAGGAAAAGACATTTAACACGGTATTATTTATTTTAATCGCTGGTGTGATTGGTTCTTTTATTATTGGTAATCGTTTAAGTGCTTCGGTCGCGGGCGTTACTGCTTTTGCTGCGAGTATGATTTATGGTTCAGGGATTTTAATCAGCTTGATTGTGGGTATTGGAATTTTCTTTTTATTATTTACATCAATCGCACAGTTGATTTTCCAAGCATTTTTATCTGGCGGAGGACGCGGCGGCAGTGGCGGTCGAGGCGGATTTGGCGGGGGTGGATTTAGTGGCGGTGGTGGTGGCTTTGGTGGGGGAGGTGCGTCAGGCTCATGGTAACAAAAACTGAAACGACAGAAATTATCACTGAACCTAAGTTGCAACAAACATCTCAACCGAGCTTCAAGCGCTGGATTAGGCACTTTTGTTATTTGCCTGCATCTAAACGTTATTTTTCCAAAATGGATCAAAATGCGATTGCAGAGGCAGTGAAACAAGCGGAGCAAGGTCATGTTGGAGAGATCCAAGTGGTCATAGAGGGATATATTCCATGTGCCTTGGCTTATTCAATGAATACTCGTCAGCGAGCAGAACAACTTTTTGCTGAATTAGGTGTATGGGATACAGAGTTTAATAGTGGTGTACTGATATATTTAAATCTATGTGAGCAGAAAGTTGAAATTGTGATTGATCGTGGAATTCAAAAGGCCACAACGCAACAGGATTGGCAAGCAATCTGTGATCACATGATTCGTGAGCTAAAAAATAAAAATTATAAACAGGGTGTTATTGTTGGCGTGATGGAAGTCGGGGAAATTTTGAATCGTTTTTATGATGATAAAGTGCAAGATTTAGAAAATGAGCTCAGTAATCAGCCAATTATTTTAAATTGAGTTAAGAAAAGTGACAAAAAATGTCACTTTTTTACATAAATTAACATTAAAAATAAATTTGAAAATTATTTATTGGCAACCTTGAAGCGTTATACGAAAATAGCATCAGTTAGTTAGCAACAACAAAATCTATTTTGGGGAGAGGTTGTTAACTTTGAACTTAAAAATTAGGAGAGATGTTATGAACGCTCAAAAAGGTTTTACTTTAATCGAGTTAATGATTGTTGTTGCAATTATCGGTATTCTTGCTGCGATTGCGATTCCTGCTTATCAAAATTACACAGCTAAGTCTCAAGTTGCAGCTGGCCTTTCAGAAATTACACCTGCTAAAACAAATGCAGAAGCTAAATTAGCTGAGGGTTTAGCAAGTTCAGTAACGACACCTTCTGTGTTGGGGGTTCAGGGAACTACTGGTCGTTGTGATATTAAAGTAAGTGTGGCTGCAACTGGAGAGTCTAAAATTGAATGTAAATTAAAAGGTACATCTTCAATTAACGGTAAAGTTATACAGTGGACACGTGCTGCAGATGTCGCAGATACTGGTGAAATCAAGCCTTGGGTATGTGCGACTAATGTTGCAACTGAGTTCCAACCTAAAACTTGTACAACTACAGCTACACCGATGTCTTAAATGATATATAAGGGAGCATAGCTCCCTTTTTTTATGAGAATTTATCTAGCTTTAAGCATTTTTTTTTATGGATTAGGTATATTAAATCCTATTCATAATAAGCCATATCCAAGTTTTTTTTCAGAAATATTTATATTTCTGTCATTAATTTTTTTGTTTTTAATAAATAAAAAAAATAGAGTCCCATTAAATTTTGCATTGATTTTTTTATTTTATACAGGTTTTTTTTTAATAACTAATTTTTTAATATCGAATAATGGTGAAGTTAAATTTTATTTAATTTATTTATTCTCTTTTATTGCCTCTCTGACTATTTCTTATTCGATGGTCAAAGAGGGGGATATTCAAAATTTATTTAACATTACTGCTAAGGTTTTCATATTCTTGGGGTTGATTTCATCAATATATGCTATTTCCCAATGGCTTAACCTAGAAATTAAATATTTAACTAATAATCTAATAGGTCTACGACCTTATGCTAATTTTGCCCAACCTAACCATTTATCAACCTTTTTATTATTAAGTCTTATATCAGTTTTTTATATATATGAAAAATCAAATAGAAATAATTTTTTTCTTTTCATGATTCTGATCATTTTAATGTTTGGTATTGTGCTTACTCAATCTAGAACGGCTTGGGTAATAATGTTTTTTATTCCAATCATGGTTGTATTTAAATCAAAAAAAATAATTCTCAAATTAACAAGATGTTATATGCTTGGTATGTTTTTTTTATTTTGGATGTTAGTAATATCTTTACCCTATATTAATGATTTACTTTATTCGCATTTTAATATAGTAAAAATTAATGGAATATCTGAGAGGGTAACTTCAGGATATCTACGTTTTGATATATGGAATCAAATGATTCATGCAATTAAGGAAAAGCCTTGGTTGGGTTATGGTTTGGGACAAACAACTTCAGCTCAATATGCAGTAATCGATACTTACCATGGTCGAGAATGGATATCTAGTTCGCATAATATTATTTTAGACATTTTGGTATGGTGTGGTCTTCCTTTAGGATTGATTGTTATTCTATATTTTGGACGCATGTTCTGGTTATTTGTCTTAAAATCTAAAAGTATCGAGACACTCTGCTCGGGGCTAATGATTTCTATAATGTTAATTCATGCTATGCTTGAATATCCTTTAAATTATGCTTATTTTTTATTACCATTTGGATTTTTGTGTGGTATTTGTCTTTCAGAGCAAAAAATTAAAACAATTGAAATAAGTAATAAGTACGGATATTTAGCTACAATTATTGGTCTCTTGATAGTGGTTCAAGTTTTTACAGAGTACGCACAGATCACGGACAATATAGTTGCTGCTAATACTCATGAAATGAATGAACTAAAAACAGAAATTGAATTACCTTACGAATCATTTTTCTTTGATAAATATGAAGATCGTGCAAGATGGATTGCACAATATCCATATATGAAGGTAAATCAGAATGTACTTGAACTTGCTGAGCGTAATTTGAATTCTTTTCTAACTCCTTATGATTTGTACAAATATTCAATCTTATTAGCGCATAATGGGCGCAAGGAGATGGCTGAGCGTCAATTGAAAATACTTAAGGTTATGTATGGTATTGATCATTCTTATGAAAGTCTTTTTATAAAGACACAAAGTGTCGAAATACCCTCAGAAAATTGAAATTACTGAGTTCACTCATTTAAAGAGTATAATAAGTTTAGTGTATCTATATTGAATTTCATATGCAGAAGCTACTTTTACTATTTTCTGTCTTTATTTTTATCCTTTCTTTGCTCTTACCGTATCACCGTTCTCCTTGGCCAACCTTCGGTTCAGAAGTATTGACGTTTATCGCAGTCTCTTTTTTATTGCTATATTTAGCAAAATCTAAAGTAAAAATCGCAAAACCACAGCTTTATTTATTGCCATTTCTAAGTATTCCACTTATTCAATTTATTTTTGGACAGAACATCTATTTCAGCAATGCTTTATTTAGTTTTGCTTATATTCTGTTCTTTATGTTGATGGTGATTGCTGGATATCAACTTTGCCTTGAGCAGAGAAATAGAGAACAAGTATTTAAAATTACCTGTTTAACATTTTTTTCAGTCGGAGTTATTTCAGCTATATTTGCTGTGCTACAGTGGTTGGATATGCATACCTTCTTTTCAGGTATTATTTATTCATTTAACGGCAATCGCCCGTATGCGAATTTAGCTCAGCCGAATAATTTAGCGACATTACTCATTCTAAGTTTATTAAGTAGTATTTATCTATTTGAAAAGAAAATAATTTCTAGTTTTTTTCTTGTGCCAATGTCTTTAATCACACTGTTTGGTGTGGTGTTAGCACAATCTCGAACAAGTATTATCGTTTGCGCTTTTATTGTGATCTATTGGTTAATCAAACAAGTCAAAAAACAGAATCGATTTTCTCATATCCATCTCGCATTATGGGTTGGCTTATTTATATTACTTTCATCCAATTTAGCATCTCTTAATCAATGGCTTTTTGCTGTTACAGATACTCAAACTGCTGTTCAAGGCTCAGCAATAGTGGCAAAAGGTGCAGGTGATATTCGTCTAGATATGTGGCAACAAATGATAGCTGCAATTCTGCATCAACAATGGTGGGGGTATGGATGGAATCAAACAGGCTTAGCGCAATACTATATTACCGATACCTTCCAAGTTTCACTTTGGTATAAAAGTGCACACAACATGATTCTAGATCTGTTGGTCTGGAATGGTTTGATTTTAGGTGGGCTTATTCTTCTGTACTTTACAGCTTGGCTACTGTGGCTCAATAAAGGAGTGAAGGATAATATCTCGATCATTGCAACATTAATGGTATGTGCGATTCTCATTCATGGCATGTTAGAGTTTCCTTTGCATTATGCTTATTTTCTACTTCCAGCAGGTTTCTTACTGGGCATCATTCAGGCGCAATATGCAAAATTGCCTTCAGTGAAAATAAATGGTCGAGTGTTCGCAGTGGTTGCTCTTATCACGATTGTGGGTGCTTTAGTCACGACACGGGATTATTTTTTATATAAAGAGCAAAGTGTACTCGCATCAAAGGCTGAAGCTTTAACAGCAGATCAACAACACACCATGCAAAAGCAAATTTGGTTGATTACTCAATTTAAAGAGCGCGTGTGGTGGATTGGACTAGATCCTAAAACTGAAATGACAGAACAACAACTTGCTGATCTAGAGCGAATGGTTGCAAACTTGGCATCAAAATATGATTTACATAAGTATGCACAAGTGTTGGCTTTTAATGGTAAGGAGCAAAAAGCGAAGCATCAATTATGGATTTTAGAAACATTGCATAAGCAGCATATTGAGTATGATGACTTATTGAAATAAAAAAATCCCCGAAAGGGGATTTTTTTATTTCAATCATTAAATTTGGCTTTGAATATAATTCTCTACACCAACTTGATCGACAAGGTCGAGTTGAGTGGTCGCCCAATCTAAATACTCTTCTTCTTTTTCTAAAATCTCTTGTAACAAATCGCGCGTAACGTAATCGAGTTGTTCTTCTGCTAATTTCACAGCAGTTTGAATCGTTTCAATATTTTCTTTTACTTTCCGAACATCGCATTGCAGCACTTCGATGGTGTGTTGACCAATATAGAGCTTACCCAGATGTTGCAGATTTGGAAGACCTTCTAAAAATAAAATGCGCTCAATGATTTTATCTGCATGCTTCATTTGACGGATAGATTCTTTATATTCCGCTGAACCGAGTTGTTCGATGCCCCAATCATTAAACATACGTGAATGTAAGAAATATTGGTTGATGGCTGTAAGATGGTGGTAAAGCACCTGATTTAACTGATGAATAACGTCACGGTTGCCTTTCATGATCTTAGCTCCAAACTCAAAATTCAGCCTATCATAGAAGGCTATCGATAGAGATTATCTTAACCCAACTTGCTAAAGCCTGACGAGTAATTTATTGAACAGCAAATGAAAATCGCAATCAAATACACTTTTGCAAAAAATAACCCCGCTGAGTCAAAGCGGGGGGAGAAATTGGAAATCTGAATTATAGTTATAGAATGAGTTGTTATTATTTTTTAGCACATTCTGAGTTAAGCGGCGATTGAAATTCTGGCAGCTATTTCAGCAAGTTCTTCATTAATAATACTGCGTGCTTCAGGAACACAACGTCCACAACAAGTGCCTAGGTCAAGCAAGTCACGAATTTCACGATAAGATTCAGCGCCATTTGCCATAGCATCTTTAATATCTTGATCTGTAATTCCACGACATAAACAAACGTACATTTCTGCTCAACCACAAGGATAAATGCGATAGTTGATATTATTGATAATTATTATCGTTTGTCAATGAAATTCATTTAAAAATGCTGTTTAATTCATCGTTTTTCTAGATAAAAAAATACCACCTTATAGATGGTATTTTCTAAGATATTGAAATTATTTAGAAATAATCACAACACCATCCATTTCAACCAGTGCGCCTTTAGGTAAACTTGCAACGCCTAATGCTGCTCGTGCAGGGTAAGGCTGAGCGAAATATTCACCCATAATTTGGTTTACCAGTTGAAAGTGAGATAAATCAGTGAGGAAAATATTCAGTTTAGCAATATCAGCTAAAGAACCACCTGCAGCTTCACAAACTGCTTTTAGATTATCAAATACACGACGAATTTGAGCTTCAATGCCTTCAACCAATTCCATGCTATATGGATCTAATCCAATTTGTCCTGAAAGATAAAGTGTATCGCCGACAAGAATGGCTTGAGAGTAAGTACCAATTGCAGCAGGTGCATTTTCAGTATGAATGACTTGGCGGGACATCTATTTCTCCATTATTCAAATCTAGCTTCATCATAAAGGATGAACACTATAGGTGAAAGCTCTAATCTGTATTTGTTTAGCAGGCTTGTGAGACTTCTTCAACAGCAAGAGGAGCTGACATGCGTGAAATACGCGGAAAACCAAATTGCATGCGGAGTTCACGAATGATTTGCGCAATTTGTTGACGACTATGAACAACAATACTCAGATAGGTTTTTGATTCGTATTGTCGAACGGACTCGATTCCGATTTTTGATTTACGGCAGATATAAATCAGTTCTGAAATTTGCTCATCACTTAATAATAGATCGATACATAAGTAAGCATTGAAGTTGATTTCTGATTCACCTTCATCTTTCCAGTGCAACGGCATAATATTTTCAGGATGTAACTGTTGTTCGTGTAGAAGGTTCTTACAGCGAGCACGGTGAACAATAAGACCACGGCGAGATAAATGCCCCTGTATAGGATCGCCTAACACTGCATTACAACAATGGGCATATTTTACATCTACACCATCAGTACCTAAGATCAGGCGACTGGATGCTTGATCTTGATGATGATCTTGAGCAAAGAGATGGTTCGCCACAAGTTGTGGGAGTAAATCACCTACAGCAATTTGTTCAAAAAGATGATTCTTGGTTGGAATATGGCGCCATTGTAATAGTTCAGTCCAATTTTGATCAGTTAGATCATGAATAGACGTATTAAATAACTTTAATGCACGATTTAACGCTTGTTGACCGACAAGGCGCTGTTCATCAATATCTTGGTCTCGCAAAATATTTTGAATAGAGCGTCTCGCTTTTTGAGTGTTGATAAAGCTCAGCCAATCAGGGTTGGGTGAAGCGAGAACATCTGTAATCACCTCAATGACTTGACCACTTGAGAGTGGTGTAGAAAGCGGTTTGATTTCACCATCAATTTTACAGCCGACGGCATGGTTACCTAAGAACAAGCTTGCAGAGTAGGCGAAATCTACTGCTGTCGCTCCTTGTGGTAACTCATGTAAGTGACCTTGAGGAGTATAGACCCATATTTTTTCTTGATGTAAATAATCCAATAGATCATTAAACGTGGTCTTTGCACAGTCGCCACCGACTAAGGTATGCAAATTCTGCATAGATGCCTGAATGGCAGATCGGCATGTTTGAGGAGCATTTTCACCTAATACCACCCCAAATCGCGCAGCCTTACGCATAAGTTCAGTTTGTATGGTGAGCGAAAGCGTTGTTTTCTCGCCTTTCAAACGCAGCATCAAGGATTGATTGCCACCAGGGAGAGGGCGGCGGATATGATCTTGGTAATTTAAAACTTGGAAGTTATCTTTTAACAACTCAACTAAACGATCGCAATCGGCAATGGTCTGGAGAACGATTTCAAACGCATGACTATGTGTGAGTTCTTGAAGGTTAATTTCGTTTTTAACAAAGTGGCGTAGCAATTCAATGTTATTGTTTTTCTTTTTGATCCGCCCGGGAATATTGAAGTTTTCCAAGAGATCGCTCAAATGTTTTTCCCAAATGGCTTGGTACTTACAGCGTTGAGGTTTGGTTTGCGCCAAAGCATTTTGAACATCATTGAACATATCTAGATCAAGATTTTGATAACAGAGGTGTTCAAGATTGTCAGCCATTTCATTCATGCCGACCAAACGTGCCATTGGCACGAATATATCAAAAGTTTCTTGTGCAATACGGGCACGTTTATCTGGTCTTAAAGCTTCCAAAGTTGTCATATTATGGTAACGGTCTGAAAGTTTAATGATGATCACACGAGGATCTTGTAATGTGGCTTGTAGGATTTTTCGGAATGAGGCTGCTTTATTATATTCTTTGTCACTAGAGTGGCTTAATTTCGTAACACCATCGACCAGCTCAGCCACTGTTTTGCCAAATTTTTCAGTAATGTCTTCTTTGCTAAAGTCGGTATCTTCAATGACATCGTGCAGTAGTGCTGCCATCAACGTTTCTGGGTCTAGACGCATATGCGCCAGAATACAACTTACGGCTATCGGATGCAGAATATAGGGTTCACCGCTTTTGCGTGTAATACCATCATGCGCCATGTCAGCATAATCGCAGGCCACAAGCACTCTGTCGACGTCCTTTTCAGATAAATACGCGTCGATGATGACTTTTAGCTGTTGCTTAGCTTGGCTGACCAATGGGCCTGGCATACTACACCTTTGAATCCGTGGAAGAGAGTAAAAAGTAAAAGACTTTACTAAAAATTCATATTGCTACAATGCTCTATTTTTAAATAGAGAATAGCTCTAATTTTTTTAACAAATTTTTTCAATTTTGTCGAATCATTCTCTAAAAAAATTCAATAAAAAAGCCTAGTCATTGGACTAGGCTCTTTTAAATGCAGGGCTTAAGCTTATTGGAAAGAAAAACCATCTAAGTTTAAGTTATTTGCAGAAAGTGCTAAATCTAAGCTAGACGTTTGATAATCTTGCTCACGCTGTTTCAAGATATCTTTAGTGACATGACCTTCAGCGATTTCACGTAAAGCAACCACTGTTGGTTTGTCATTGTCCCATTCTACAGTTGGTTCGATACCTTGACGAGCAAGTTGACGCGCGCGTTTGCTTGCCACTAGTACAAGCTCAAAGCGGTTGTCTACATGGTCTAAACAATCTTCAACGGTTACGCGTGCCATAAGAGTTCTCGTATGTATGAAATTTTTTAACAGACTGCGCAGTATAAAATGCTTTGTCTATAGACTCAAGTTTAATCACGAATTCGGTGTGATTAATTTTTGAATTAAATCTTTATGTCGGTGAGCCTGTTGTGATAATGAAAGACGGTTCGCATTAATGACAGACTCAAGATCATGTAAAGCTTTATTAAAATCATCATTCAGGATGATGTAATCAAAGTTTACGTACTGTTGCATATCTTCTACTGCACAACTTAAGCGATGTTCAATCACTTCAACAGAATCTGTACCGCGGTTTGATAGGCGTTGGCGAAGATCAAATTGAGTAGGTGGAAGAATGAAAATTTGTTTTGATTCAGGAAAAAGTTTGCGAACCTGTTCTGCACCTTGCCAATCAATTTCAAGTAAAACATCATGACCCTTTGCAAGTTGTTCTTTTACAGTCGCTTGTGAAGTGCCGTAGTAGTTACCGAAAACTTCCGCATATTCGATGAAACCACCTTGATTCACTTGCTCAATGAAAGATTCTTTGCTGGTAAAGTGATAATGCACACCATCTAATTCACCAGGGCGTTGACCTCGAGTAGTGTGTGAAACAGAAACGTGTAAATTGCTTACGCGCTCAAGTAGGGCTTTAACTAATGATGTTTTGCCAGTTCCAGAAGCAGCTGAAACGACAAACAAGAGACCCGACATGATATTTTTCCTGATATGATAAAATATCTTCTCTATTTTAGAGCAGAGTGCTTTTAAACTAAATAGCAATTCGCATTTGTTTTAAAAAATATTCTGATTCATTGACCAAATTTTAGCGATCGTTTGAGGGTCTTATGGAAATTGTTTTAGCTAATCCACGTGGTTTCTGTGCTGGTGTAGACCGCGCTATTGCGATCGTTAATCGTGCACTTGAAAGCTTTAATCCTCCGATTTACGTTCGTCATGAAGTGGTACATAACAAATTTGTTGTGGACGATTTACGCCAACGTGGTGCAATTTTTGTAGATGAATTAGATGAAGTTCCTGATGACAATATTGTGATTTTTAGTGCACATGGTGTATCAAAAGCTGTACAACAAGAAGCTGAGCGCCGTGGATTAAAAGTATTTGATGCCACATGTCCTCTCGTGACAAAAGTGCATATCGAAGTAACAAAATATGCGCGTGAAGGGATTGAAGCCATTCTGATTGGTCATGAAGGGCATCCAGAAGTTGAAGGCACCATGGGTCAATATGATCTGAAAAATGGTGGTGCAATTTATCTGGTTGAAGATGAAGATGATGTTGCTGCTTTACAGGTGAATAATCCTAATAAGTTAGCATTTGTCACTCAAACGACACTTTCAATTGATGATACTGCAAAGGTCATTGATGCTTTACGTGCTAAATTTCCAGCCATCCAAGGGCCACGTAAAGATGATATCTGTTATGCAACTCAAAACCGTCAAGATGCGGTCCGTGATTTAGCGACTCAATGTGATGTCGTTTTAGTGGTTGGTTCTCCAAACTCCTCGAACTCTAATCGTCTTCGAGAATTGGCAGAGCGAATGGGTAAGCATGCTTATCTCGTAGATAATGCGGATGAGCTAAAAAAAGAATGGTTTGCTGAAACCACTAAAATCGGTGTTACTGCAGGTGCTTCAGCACCTGAAATTTTGATTAAACAAGTGATTCAGCGTCTACAAGATTGGGGCGCTACGTCACCACAGGAATTAAATGGGCGAGAAGAGAACATAACCTTTAGCTTGCCTAAAGAATTGAGAATTCAAGTTACTCAAGCTTAATAATGAATTATCAATGACATAGCAGGATAAGTGAACAGATTGCAAAATCGTGATCTTATCCTCATTTTCATACCATTTGTCATAACTGTGTTGGTTTTATAATTATAAAATATTACTTTTGTAACATTAATAAATAAATACAAAAGTTTGAATATGAAAGACTTACAACGGGGCTTTACCATTATTGAGCTGCTGATTACCACAATTGTGCTATCAATCACAGCAACCATGGCTATTCCATCTTTTAAAAATCTTGTTGCGCAATATCGCCTAAATTCAGATGTGCGTGAATTATCAAGCGTGCTGATGATGGCGCGTAATCAAGCAACATTGTTAAGAAAAGATGTGACTGTAGATCTTCAGTCGAATCAATCAGATAGCAATACAATCTTTCATTGGACACCCAAAGAGCAAAATAAATTGACTTCATCACAAGAAAAAGTCACATTCTGGATGGATGGGGGAATTTCTGACTTTACATCTGACATAAATTTTTCTATTTGTAATAAGGTGTTAGGTGTTTCTAAAACGATAGCAATTACAAGAATGGGAACACAATATTTAAAAGCAGAGGGGACATGCTAATGCGTGCTGCGCAACAGGGGGTAGGAATGATTGAAATTCTAGTTGCCTTATTGGTTTTGGCCATTGGGGTATTGGGGTTTTCATTTTTACAAATGCGCGCAATTGATGCTTCACATGAAGCAATGTCTAAATTACAAGCCATGAATTTAGCGCGTGACTTATCTGAGAAGATACGTGCGAACTCAAATGCTTATACTCAGTATCAAGCTAGAATAAATGCAGAAACACAAACAACTACAGCCAAATCATGTGTGCAAAAAGGAACGACGAATCCATGTGTTCAAGCAGCCGATTTTGCCCATTATGATGCTGCCCAGATAATAAAAAATGCCAATGGTCTTGGTATGAGTATCAAAATGCCGAATTGCCAAGTCAGTAATAATTTGCAATCTCGCCGATGCATTTACGTAGCCTGGGGAAAAACAAAACCTATCGATGATGCTTCTGCAAAAGATGCATGTACCCATGGTGGAAGTTATTTACCAAAAGCGCAATGCATCGTTATGGAGCTTTATTGATGCAGCATCTTAGGTATACACAAAAAGGTTTGACGCTAGTCGAGCTTATGATCGCTTTGGTGCTTGGATTATTGATTACCGCTGCTGCGGTACATCTGTTTTTTACAGGGCAGATGGGATTCACGATGCAGAAAGGGATGTCGGAGGTTCAAGATAACGGCAACTTTGGTCTGCGCTTTCTTACTTATGAAATTCGTAAAGCAAATTATGGTCAAGTAAATATCATTAATGATCGTTTGACGCATGGTGGCATTGTTATCACTTCAGCTCAGTCTCCAGTGGTGCCTACATCTGGTGATTTGGCATTTAATGCGACCAATATTCCTGTCAATATTTCACGAAATATTCCAAATACGGAGGTTGTGCCTGTATCGCAATCTGGTATGCCGAGTAATATAGAGTTGGTTTCAGCTGAATCTTCACAACCTGCTCAAGCGGGAATGAGCGACCAATTGGTCATGCAGTTTTATGCTGATACACAAGGTGTGGATTGTGAAGGTAATAATTACGATGCTGGACGATATATTGTTCAACGTTTTTTTCTACGTAAAGATGCAAATGCAAATATTCAAAAAGAACCACACGATGCATTGGTCTTGGCCTGTGAAGCAGGGTGGTACACGCGTAACAGCACTCAAATTTTAAAAAATTTTAATAATAAAAAGACTGTCTTTGGAACAACGAATGGTGAAATTTTGATGCATCGTGTTGATCACTTTCACTATCTGTTGGGGATTTCTAATGACGATAATACGGCACAGCAAAGATATATAAGTATTGAAGATTATAAAAAGCTCAATGTTTATCCACGTCCACGCATTAATTCAATACAGGTCGGTTTATTAGTAAGGTCATCTGAGAATGTAGGTCAAAATCAAGCAATTTCTCCTCATCAAGAATTTGAAGTTCTTGATCAAAAAGTAAAATTAAAAAAAGCACAAAAAACCGTCGCGACTAAATTTATTCGACAAGTCATTACACAAACGATCGCGATTCGAAATGGTATGAGTGTGATGGATTCAGCGGAGGGCTTATGATTCAACATCAACGTGGTGCAACGCTGATTGTGGTACTGATTATGTTAGTTCTGCTCACCATTATTGGTACTTGGGCGATTCGACAAAGTATGGTGAGTTTGAATATCACCACCAACAGCCAAGCGCAACAATTGTTAATGCAATCTTCCGATACTGTTTTTTATCGATTGGGGCATGGCGGCTATGCTGCCTCCAGTGGTAACCCTCTGAGCTTAATTGGTTACTCGATTCAGAATGAAGGTAACGAAGTCGTATTCTGTTTTAGAAACCAATCCAATAGTGCGATGTTTAATGTTTCCAACAGTAGTGTATTGCGTTGGAATGAAGCAATGAGTGATGTCTCAGTCGATGGTGTTTCTGGGTTTTGTTCCTTATCAAATGATGGGGATTATGCCAGTGCTCGTAAGGCGCAATTAACTCAGGTGTCTGTAATCGTAAGCCCTCCATCAGACAGTGATCATGATATCCCACTTTCAAACGCAAACGTTGGAACTGACACTGAAAGTATAGGACAACCTTCTGATACTAAAAAAATAACAGTCTATTCAACATCGCTCTTACCCGCATTGTCTTCGACAGATTTAACGGATGAAATCCATCTTTGTTTGCGCCGACCACATACAGCACCATTGGTGGGTAATGCACAAACCATTTCGTCCTGTTTAAAGGAAATTGGTGTGCCGTATAACACCCAAATTCAAAGTTACATTTTTGATGCTTATCAGCGCGCTGAATCTTAATGGGGATGTGTTGTGAATAAAAAGATAAAGAATCATTTTACAAAAAAGATGATTGCGCAAAGTATTGCAGTCGTGATGGCATTGGGTGCGATCCCAATGCAAATGAACGCCAGTGATCTACAAATTTATCAAAATCCTGTAGCAAAAAATAATCCGATTATCATGTTGGCGATTGATAACTCGATGAGTATGAGTGCAGTAGATGCAACTTATAAAGGTCAAAGTGTTAGCCGTTTAAATGCCTTAAAAAACTCATTGGTAGATGCCTTAAATGCAAAGGACTTATCAGGAAATTATCGTATTCCAGATAATGTTTATATTGGGGTGTCGGTGTTTACGTCAACGGGTGAAATAGGGACAACAGAAGATTGGTTAAGCTATGGTGAAAATGCTCGTTCATCTAAAATCTTACTAGAAGCAAAACAACTTACACCTGCTCACCGTACGGATTTAATCAATAAAATTAATAGTATTGGAGCCGTAGGTAGTACGCCCACACCACTATTACTCTCAGAAACTTATGCGTATTTACTAGGAAATCGTACCTTTGGGGCTAACCTAAAAGGCATCGATTTACTTCCTTCATCTAAATATTCTAATTATAGCCGTGGTTTATCTGGAGCATCATTTGCGCCAGCGGACATTCGCAAAGCGGATGGTAGTTATAGAGCGCCACTCAACAAGTTGAATAACAGTGATGCCCAATGTAGTACGCAAGGTGTTTTTTTCTTAACAGATGGGGCGCCAGTTGGTTTGAGACCAAAGACGGTACTCCCTGTCATGCAAAATGCGTTGGCAGATGACAGCTTTACTTGTGAAGGCTCGCCCTTAAAAGATGTCTATTACAATTACGGTAATGCCAAAGGTGCCAGTGGTGCCGCGACCTTCAATGGTGAGTTTAAGGAAATGGCGACGCAGCCATATCTTTTTTATGAAGATGATATTGGTAATGCTGTGTCAGCCAATCAAACCACCTGGCAAAACCGTAGTTCATGGGCTTGCGTAGGTAAGATGGTTCAGCGTTTGGCAAATCAAACACAGATGACCAGCGATGCGAATCAGAAGCGTGTTTATACATCTACTGTAGGTTTTGGTCCCTTATTCCAAAAGCATCCACGAGAAACCTGTCGTGATTATGACAATGACGGGCTATACGATCATTGTACTTTTGATAGTAGCTATACAGGTTCTGGAAATGACATTTCCAATAGTATGAATGCTCAAGCATTAAAACAGTTGGGGAATGTGATTGGTAAAGGGGATACCTACGGGACTCGCCAAGAAATTGGGGGGTATACCCAAGCGACTTCTGGTGAAGATATTCAGAATGCATTGAATACCTTCTTGGTTGCCGTCTCTCACGGTAACTTTGAGGCTGCTAGTTTTGGTACTTATGTGGTGCCATTTGACCGTTTATCAACAAGTTCAGCATATCCTTATGTGTTCGCACCGCAGTTTCAACCACAGGTGAGCACAGCAAATTCGGTATTGGCTTCCACACATCAATTATGGTTAGGGAACTTAAAGAAATACAGTATTAATGCTCAAGCTGTGATGATTGATCGTGCGGGGAAAGAGGTACTTGATCGATCAGGTGCAATACGAACCAATACGCAGGATTTTTGGAACAATACTGGAATAGATGATGGTTTGAGTGCAATTCAAGGGGGCGTGTTCTCTCGGATTGTCACACCTTCACCACTAGCAGGTGTTACTGCTACAGACAAAATAAAAACGCGCCCTTTATTCACCAATGCAACGATTGCCACAACGGGTGATCAAGCAAAACGATTGGTAGGTTCTGAGAATGGACAACTGACGAAATTAACGACACAGAATGTGCTAGCCGCGACCTATATTGATTCAACCAAGTCGGGGTGGCGACAAAATGTATATCAACCCTATTTACTGTCGGCTTTGGGTTATCGACTTGATAAAAACTACTTAAGTAGCTTACCTGCTGGATACATTTGGAATGATCTAAATAAGGTTAAAGATCTTAAGGTGATGCAGCAAATGGGAGGCGTTGTTCACTCGGAACCATTGTTGGTGACGCTCGAAGCAAAATATAACGCGGGGTCTGGTACCATTTTAGCGAATACCCGTAATGCGACTCATCGAAAAGATTACGTGGTATTTGGGACGATGCAAGGATTATTGCATGTTGTGGATCAAGAAACTGGTGAAGAGGCATTTAGTTTCTTACCTCATGAAATGGTTCAAGATCCAAGTCGACGAGACGCGTTACTTGAACAGTCCAATACATTATTGTCATCTGCGCATCCTATTTATGGCATGGATGGATCATGGACTTCAGATGTTCAATATAAGATTGATCAGAACAACAATAAGTTTATTGCTGCGAAAGCCAACATTTATGGTGGTATGCGCATGGGTGGGCGTAGTTATTATGCCTTGGATATGAAAAATCCGAACCAACCTGAATTACTTTTCCATGTTGATCCAAGTTCTGGAACGATAAAGAGTAAATCAACATCAGTGAGCGGCACAAATCAATCAGATGCCTTAAAAGCTATGGGATATAGTTGGTCTAAACCTACCATTGCTAAAATTCGTTTTGACGGCAAAGTTAAAACGGTCATGATTGTGGGTGGTGGCTATGATATGGCCTATGAAACGGATGGTTATCAGCCTCAATCTGTATTAACTGGTCAACGAGCTAATCAAGGGGCGGGCGTCTATATTTTTGATGCTGAAACGGGCGAATTATTGTGGAATGCACGCTATGGCAACCAATCGAATCAAACCAGTGTTGATGTTAAGCATGCTGAGATGAAATATAGTGTGGTCAGTCAAATTAAAGCATTTGACCGCAATACGGATGGTTTGATCGATCACCTATATTTTGGTGATTTAGGTGGGCAAGTGTGGCGCGTCGATCTCAATAATCGTCTTGGAACGAATACAACCGCGTTTGGACGAGTGACACGTCTTGCTGATTTTAGTGCGTATCACCAACGTTTTTATGAAATGCCTGCTTTGACCATCCATGATCTGAATGGTGAGCGATTTGGTGCGGTGAGTATTGCGTCAGGAAATCGCAGCTTTCCTTTAAATACCAGCAATATTTATGACAATCGAGTCTATGTGTTACATGATTATGACTTGGCACAACCGAATTTATTTCAAGCGAATTTTGCTAAAACACAAAACCTTACCGAAGCTCATTTAACTGCATGGTCTAATTTATCAGGTACAACAGTGCCACATCTGATGAACCGTAATAAGCGTGGTTGGTTCTATGTGCTGCAACGAACAACGTCTAAAAACGAAACAGCGAATACTGGTACAGTTAAAGCATTAAATGGTTATATTGCGATCGCAAATAGTCAAAGTCATTCAGATTTATATGTGTCTTTATACAATCCAAATGATGCGTCGTCACAACAACCGAACCAATGTACTGGGGGCATTAAAGGAGCAAGTCGTACCTTAAAGCTTTGCTTGCCGTATGGTGTTTGTGGAGATGCTGGATCAACGTCTAATCTTCAAAATAAAATTGTGGCAGAAATCTCAGACACTAAGTCTGATGGGATTAGTAAGCTAAACAGCGTACCTATTGTCCAGAATGGTAAAAAGAAAACGACTTTGCTGGGCGGTGGTTATACCAACTACATCACAACCAAAGTGCTGAAAGCTTATAACTGGTTTGAGCGTCAGTAGGTGGTTACCATGAATCAAAAAGGTTTTACGCTGATTGAGTTGATGGTTGTTGTAGTGATAATTGCCATATTGATGACAATCGCAGTGCCATCTTACCAAAGTTATTTAAAACGTAATGCTGCTGCACAGGCTCAGCAAGAAGTATCCAAAATTATTGAACAACTTGAACGCTATAAAAGTCGTAGTTTTTCCTATCGAGGTTTTGATGCGAAGTATATCTACGATCAAGATACTTCAATGACGAGTATTTCCCTGCCTGATGCGAAGAAACCAAAATATGTGATTAGTATTGCCGATATCAGTGAAAAAACACCTAAAACCTTATTAAGTTCAGATCAGGGCTTGGGACGGGCATGGGGGATTCGAGCTGTACCAACGCAGACAGGCTATGATGCGTTTTTGGCGACGAGTCAGGGTATTCGTTGTAAAACAGAATATTTGGTGGAAAATGACTTAAAAGAAGTCAATGCATATACAGGATGTGGTGCAAATGCAAAACAATGGTAATTCAGGATTTACTTTAGTAGAGATTATGATTGCAGTGGTCATCATTGGAATTTTAGCCATGATTGCCTATCCGTCCTACCAAGAATATGTTCGTAAAACTAAACGTGTCGAAGTAAAAACCACATTGGCAGATATTGCAGCTCGACTTCAGCACTATCAGGTTGCGAATTACAGTTATATTAAACCGGATGGCAAAGCAGTCACGTTGGCTGAATTGGGATTTCAGACCAATGCGCAAAATCGAGTTGAAGTTCCGTATTATGATCCTGTCTATACGGTTGGTATATCAGATGTAACCAACAACAGTTGGGTGTTGAGTGCAGTGCCTGTGAGTGGAAAATTGATGCAAACAGATGGTCACTTTGTCATAAATGAAGCCAATGAAAAATGTTGGGTGAAAGCAGCTTCTTGTACACCTTCTTCAAGTACAAACTGGGATGGAAAATAAATTTAAATTCAAAAATGTGGATAAATAATTTTTGAGCTTTCAATCGGATCAAAGTTCACGTAAAATACTGCCCTCTATGAAAGGGGTTTGAAATGTATCGATGGTCGGTGCAGGGATAATCCGTAAAAACTATAAGGTTCTATCATGGTTGTTATTCGTCTTGCACGCGGTGGTGCTAAAAAACGTCCGTTCTATCAAATCATCGTGACTGATAGCCGTAATGCACGTGACGGTCGTTTCATCGAACGTATCGGTTTCTTCAACCCTACAGCTCAAGGTAAAGCAGAAAAACTTCGTTTAGATGCTGATCGTTTCGCTCACTGGGTTGCTCAAGGTGCTCAACCTTCTGAACGTGTTGCTTCATTAGCTGCTCAAGCTAAAAAAGCTGCAGCTGCTGTTTAATACGGTAGAAGCTAGCCCATGACACCAACACAGAATGTTCCCGAAGATCGTATTCAGATTGGACAGCTACGTTCAGCTTATGGATTAAATGGGTGGCTCTGGGTCTATTCCAACACAGAACCTATGAGCAACATATTTGACTATCTGCCTTGGTACATCGAGACCAAAGCAGGTTGGCAAATTGTAGATGTGAAACGTTGGAAGCCACATGGTAAAGGCTTAGTTGTTTCGCTGAAAGGTGTGAGTGATCGTACTGCAGCAGACAATTTAGTTGGCGCAAATATCTGGATTTCTAAATCGCAACTGCCTCAACCAGGCGTGGACGAGTATTATTGGTCTGATCTAAAGGGTCTAACAGTGTTAGGTCTGGATGATGAAGAGCAAGAAGTCAATCTTGGTCAAATCCACGAATTGTTTGAAACAGGTGCTAACGATGTGATGGTAGTTCGCGCAACTGCTGACAGTGTCGATGGCGAAGAGCGAATGATTCCATGGCATAAAGATGTGGTGCAACGCGTTGATCTCGAAACTGGTCGTATCTATGTCAATTGGGGCGTAGATTACTAATATTTTCGGAAATACGGGAGTCTGCGATGTTTTTTGCAGTCATTACGCTTTTTCCTGAAATGTTTGAAGCGATTACAAGTTTTGGTATTAGCGGTCGCGCAGCGAAACGCGATTTAATGCAAATTCATTGTATTAATCCTCGTGATTTTGCAACAGGGAACTACAAACGAGTGGATGAGCGTCCATTTGGTGGTGGTCCTGGTATGGTGATGATGGCTGAGCCATTGGCAAAAGCAATTCATCGTGCCAAAGAGCTTGCAACGCGAGCAGGTGCTGTTCATGTACCTGTGGTGTATATGTCGCCACAAGGTAAAACCTTAAATGAACCTTCAGTACAAGATTTCGTGCAATATGACGGATTAATTGTATTGTGTGGTCGTTATGAAGGTGTTGATGAGCGTTTGATCCAAAAATATGTTGATCAGGAATGGTCCATAGGGGATTACGTTTTATCTGGGGGAGAACTGCCTGCGATGGTTTTATTGGACAGTATTATTCGGAGACTTCCGGGTGCAATGTCTGATGCACAATCACACGTTCAAGACTCATTTGTGGATGGTTTACTCGACTGTCCGCAATATACAAAGCCAGATCATTTTGAAGGTTTGGATGTGCCTGAGGTACTAAAATCAGGTCATCATGCAAATATTGAAAAATGGCGTTTTTTGCAGCGCTATCAACGAACGCTTGAACGTCGACCTGAATTGGTTGAAAAAGTTGAGTTGACGAAGCAGCAAAAGAAATGGCTCAAAGATTCGCAAAAATAAATCTTTTAGATTTATTTAAGCAAATATGACCTCAAGCATATTGCTTGAAGTATTAAATAGGCTCTTTATGCATTGAAGCGGTCAAGCATGAAGGGAAAGTCAATCGGGTCTATGCGCCTTAGCCTCTAGCCCCAGTGGATATCAGACCTCTTCTGACCCACACATATTGGAGATACCCCATGAGCGGTAAGCATCCTTTAGTACAAGCTGTAGAAAATGCTCAGCTTAAACAAGACATCCCAGCTTTTGCACCAGGTGACACAGTAGTTGTCCAAGTAAAAGTAAAAGAAGGCGACCGTGAACGTCTACAAGCGTTCGAAGGCGTTGTAATCGCTAAGAAAAACCGTGGTTTGAACTCTGCGTTCACAGTACGTAAAATTTCTAGCGGTGTTGGTGTTGAGCGTGTTTTCCAAACTCATTCACCAATCGTAGCTAAAATCGAAGTTAAACGTCGTGGTGACGTTCGTCGTGCTAAACTTTATTACCTACGTGAACTTTCTGGTAAAGCTGCACGTATTCGTGAAAAGTTACCAGCTCGTAAACAAGGTTAATTTTAGCCTTGCTTCGAAGCAAAAAAATGCGCCTTTTGGCGCATTTTTTTATGATCAAAACTTACAAACCTTGAATCTTCAAACGATTGGCATGTTGTCTAAAGATTGATACTGGATCAGGAGCAAAGAAGCCTTTAAGCCCAAGTATTTGATTGACTTCATCAAAATGATTTAAGTTGTAATTATCACGAATTACTTTGCCGTATTTAGCACTACAAATAGGCACGAGACCATCGTGATTGCGTTCATTAGGCATAATCGCTGTCCCTAAGACAACAATTGCGGTATCTAAAATATCGAGAACATTGGTCACCTTTGAAGAACCAATCCAAGAATAATGATATACGCCGTTAGCCGTTTGTGATGAACCGTTAGAATTACAGTCTTTTGGGATCGCAGCAGAAGAGAACTTTTGATTAAATTCTAAAGAACCTTTTACAGAAAGATCATACATGGATTGTTCGTAATTAACGCTAAGACTTGGATTACCTTCCATAATTGAAATTGCAGGTGCCAAAATATCACCAATAACTAATTTTGCTACACTATTAAGCACTTTACTATTTACGAAAGTATCTCCTAGGGGAGAGCCCTTAATACTGCCTGCAACAGCAGTTAGAGAGGCAACTTTCTTAGGAGCAATGGCTTCAACGTAACGTACAGTAGGTCCTCCATGACTATGGCCGATCAAATTGACCTTGTCTTTACCCGTAATAGCTAAAGCTGTTTCCACTTGTTGTAACAGTTGCTCACCACGAACCACAGTTGATTCGACAGGAGACATTTGAGCGACAAAAACACGTGCACCATTTCGTGCGAGGTCAGGGGTAATTTGATAGAACTGATCTAAACCGAAATGTGCTGTACCAATGCGGCTAAAACCTAATGCAAAGCCATGGGCCATTACAATAGGGTACTTAGTTTGCGCATAATTGGTATTTACGTATTTAGCTTCGACATCGATCAGGCCGGAAGCATATGTAAGTTGAGATAATCCTACGAGACTTAGCAGAAGTGCTGGGATCATTTTTTTTGTTTTCATTTTTTCTTCCTTAAAAAGACAATATTTATTGTCAAAAAATATTGTAAAAAAAAACTAAACAAAAATAAGATAAATCCGACTAAATGTTAATCATTATTAAACTGAAAGAAAGGGTGAAAATCTCACCCTTTGTGTTTAGGTTTTATAGCCCTTGGAGTTTAAGTCGATTTGCATGCTGACGATAAACATCTACAGCGCTTGGTGCAAAAATGCTTTTTAAACCGAGTAGATGGTTAATTTCATCTAAATGATTCCATTTATAATTATCACGAATGACCTTGCCAAATCGAGCAGAGCAACGCCCTACAATTCCATCTCCATCTTTTTCAGCCAAAAGAGAAGAAGCTAACATGCCATAATCAGATGGATCTAAAGCGGTATTAAATGGAGAGTTACCCATAAATGAATAATAATGAGTATTGTTGACACGATAAGCCCCTTCACCACATTGGGTTGTAGGTACACCATTTGGAAAATTCTGACTAAATTTGAGTGATTCTTTCGTTCCTAAACTTTGTAGGGCTGCTTTAGCATCATAAGGAAAGACTTTTGGATCAAGACCAGATGCGAATGTAATCACTGGCGATACCAGATTGTCAAAAATCGCGCGAGCAGGTGCTTCTAAAATATTACCTACCAGAACACCTTCTAGTATATCAGCCATTCTTGCTCCTTGATTTCCAGAAGCAATTGTCGTAACAGATGCGACATGATCAGGTATAACACCTGCAATATATCGAACAGTCTGACCACCATGACTATGTCCGATTAAATTCACTTTTTGCTTACCGGTAATGGCAAGTATCTCTTCAACTTGACTCAGTGCTTGTTCGCCTCGCACTTCACTTGAGTTCATCGTTGAAACACGTGTTTGCCAGATGTTTGCACCATTTCGAGCAAGATCAGGAGTGATCTGATAAAAGTAGTCAACACCGACCATACTACCAAAGCCAAATAAGCCATGGGCAAGCACAATAGGGTATTGGGTTTGTGCATAATTTGATTTAGGTGTTTTGACGGTATGGTTAACGGCTAAATCTTTAATTTGCGTTGAGGCTTGTGCAACAGGAAGAAAACATGAACCTATGCATAGGCTCATGACTATTTTTTTTTAGTTTCATTTTCGATACTCATTCAGTGATTCGTTTATTTTTATGATTCAGGCGATATCCATCGCCATAATTTAAGATACTAAAATTGTGACTTAAGTCTATAAAAAAGAGATAAAGTGCAAATTTATTGATATAAATTGGATGGGTGACTCATTTATAGGATAGATATGTCATGCTAATGAGGGCTATTTAAACAGTCTGGACCCATCTAGAGATGAGTGCAGACAAAAAAATATATTAGAGACCTTGTTGTTTAAGGCGATTTGCATGTTGACGATACATCGAGACTGGATCTGGCGCAAAGACACTTTTTAAACCAAGCACTTGATTGACTTCATCTAGATGATTCCAATTAAGATCATCACGGATGGTTTTACCGAATTTCGCACTACAGCGTGAAACTAGACCATCATTCTCTTGACCACCATCAATTAATAAACTGGTAATTTTTAAAGCTGAGTCTACATCAAGTGGGTTTGTGACCGTTCCGATACCCGTAAAGGAATAGTTATATATTCCTTGTTCACGATATAAACCTTCAGAGCATGAGTTTTGAGGAACGCCTATAGGATATTTTTGATTAAATATTGTTGATCCTGCTAAGCTCAAACTATTGGCTCCCGCAAGTGAGTCATGAGGGAAGGATACTGGATCAAGTTCCTGTGCCCAAATAATAGCTTTAGACAGTAGATTGACTACAGCCACAATAGGTGTTTCAAGGATTGGTGCTGTATCACGAATTTTTAATATAAAATCAGACACTGGTGAGCCTTGATGTGGTGCCCCAATCGCTGTCATTGATGCGACTAATTCAGGTCTTACACCTGCGACATATCGAATTGTGGGCCCGCCGTGAGAGTGACCGATTAGATTGACCTTAGGCGATCCAGTGAGTGCAATGACTTCTTCAACTTGATGTAAAAGTTGCTCACCCCGAATTTCTGATGAGTTAAATGGCGATACACGGGAAGCCCATACATTTGCACCGTTACGGGCGAGATCAGGTAAAATTTGATACCAATAATCTACACCGAGTGGATCAGTGCCAATACGGATAAAACCAGACATTCCGTGACTAAATACGATTGGATACTGGGTTTTTGCATAAGTAGTTTGAAATTTTGAAGTCACTTGTTCAGGTGCTGTAGCAGCGTAACTCGTGCCAATTAAACATGCGAAAGAGAGGCATGTCCCCAAAATAAATTTTCTCATCTCTATTCCTTAGATGGATTGAAATACTCGACAATTTCCGTTGTCACAATAAGAGTATAGCGAAGTAAGAGGAAAGAAAAGTGGATTTAAATTTTAGGGAACGATTTTTAAGATAAGCCTCCATAATTTCGTGATGACCGTATGGAGGCTTGAGAAGATTATAGTCCTTGAAGTTTCAAACGATTTGCGTGTTGTCGATAAACCGATACTGGATCTGCTGCAAAAATGCTAGTCATTCCCATCATTTGATTGACCTCATCTAAATGATTCCAACGGTAATCATCCCGAATCGTTTGTCCGAAGCGAGCACTGCAAACTGGGACTAAACCATCATTTGCACCTTCCTTAGATACAATGAAAGATGCCGCTTGCATTGCATAATCCGATGGATCAAGGGCATTGGTAAACGGTGTATTACCAGTAAATGAATACATACGTATGCCATTGACTTGATATGCACCCTCACCACATTTTGTGGTTGGTACACCAGCAGGGAAACGTTGTGTAAATGCTAATGAGCCTGCTGTAGATAAACTTTTAGCCGAGGCAAGCGAATCATGTGGTAGGCTTTTCGCATTTAATCCTTGTGCCCAAACAATTGCTCCCGAGACAAAATTCATCGCTGTCGCAAGCACAGTATCAAGTCCTGTTCCTTCTGAACGCAAGATAAAGTCTGCCATAGGTGATCCTTTATTTACACCAGCGACAGTGGTCATGGATGCCACATGTTCAGGAATTGTTCCACCAATATAACGTATTGATGGTCCACCTTGACTATGCCCAATTAAGTTCACTTTTTGTGCACCAGTAATGGCTAAAATATCTTCAACTTGTTGAAGCAATTGCTCTCCACGAATTTCGTTGGAGTTGAATGGAGATACTCGTGTAGGCCAGACATTAGCACCATTACGCGCTAGATCTGGCAGGATTTGGTGCCAATAATCTAAACCAAAGCTCTCTGTACCAAGACGGACAAATCCTGTTAGTCCGTGTGCAAATACGATTGGGTATTTAGTTTTTGCGTAGGTATTGTATTTGCCAAGTGTCGAGGTTACAGGTTTCACTTCTAATGCAGAAGCATTAGATAATTGAGTCGTTAAGCAAGCTGCAGACGTAAGTAGGCACGCCATAATTTTGTTGTATTTCATCATCATCCTCAACTTTTTATTATCAAACCCTAATCCTAGAGTTAAATTGATTATAGTGATGTAAATCACATTTTAAATATCGAATAGATGAATGGTAAATTTTTAAGGTTAAAAAAGAGAGGTAGATTTGATCAATGAACTATCTTGATGAAGATTTGAATCTGCTTTCAAATCCAGCCTAATGAATTTGAAAGCAATTACTCAATTAAAGAGCTAGAGATTTAAAGTCCTTGTAATTTAAGGCGGTTGGCGTGCTGTCTATAAACTGCAACTGGGTCAGGAGCAAAAAATCCTTTAATTCCGAACAGCAAGTTCACCTCATCTAAATGATTCCACGGAAAGTCATCACGAATAGTTTTACCAAAATGGGCACTACAAACTGGAACGATGCCATCATTTTTTCCTGCTTTATGAACCGACAAACGGTCAAGTAGAACCATGACAGGGTCACCTAGATCCAAGGCATTCGTAAAAGGCTTGTTTCCTGTCATTGAATATAAATGAATTCCTTTTTCTTGATAAGCACCTTCGCCACAGTGGGTTAATGGTAAACCGAGAGGGAATTTTTGATTAAACAAGGCAGTTCCTTCAACAGATGTACTCACACCAGCGGCCATCGCATCATGTGGGAACGTATCAGCAGGAAGACCTTGCGCCCACATAATGACTTTACCAAAAGTGCTGATGAGAACATTCAGTAGCTCTGATGTTCCTGTTTTATCTGCGATTTTTAATACATCTGACGCGATGATTGTACCTTTGTTGGCACCGGCTACAGTCATCACCGATGCAACATGTTCAGGCATTACACCTGCGGCATAACGAACAGAGTTTGCACCATGACTATGACCAATCAGATTGAGTTTGTCAGCACCAGTAATCGCCATGACTTCTTCAAGTTGTTGAACATATTGTTCACCTCGGACTTCAGAAGAATTGAAAGGAGACATTCTAGCCGCCCATGTGTTTGCACCGTTTCTCGCTAGATCAGGTAAAATTTGATACCAGTAATCCATGCCTAGACTTTCAGTGCCCAAACGTATAAATCCAACCATTCCATGAGCGAATACAATAGGATATTTCGTTTTGGCATAGTCAGATTTGACACTTGAGACTTTGATCTGTTGAGCTTGAGTAGCATAAGTTGTCGTAGATGTTAGACATAGCGCTGTCACCAGCGAGCCTAGAATGTGTTTTATTTTCATTATTATTCCTAGTTTTTAGTGAATCTATGATGTTCTTCCAGATGAACATACAGAAGACCTTAAAAGATGTTATTGAATGCAACAAGATACAAAAAATGCCAATTTAGCTTGCCGAATTAACATATAAAAAGCAAAAAAGAATCAAAAGTTGAAATAATTAAAGGATTTAATCATTAGCAAATGTGTTCAAAAAGCATTATTTAAATTTTGTCGAGAGTCGCTGATGGTCGGAAAAGCTATTCTGATGAATAGCTTTCCATTTGACTGCGCTATTTTGTGCGTCTAGAGTCCTGTCAGTTTCAAACGATTGGCATGTTGGCGATAAAGTGAAATAGGATCTGGGGCAAATAAACCTCTGAGACCGAACATCATATTAGCTAAATCGGTATGATTTAGTTTGTAATCATCACGAATCACACGTCCAATATGCGTGCTACAGCGTCCAACCATGCCATCATTATCTTTATTGCCATACGCTAAAGGCCCGAGCTGCATTAAAATGGTATCGATATCTAAGAGGTTGGTGGTTTGTGCAACACCAGTCCAAGAATAATAAAAGATTCCGTTGTCTATTGGGCTGCCTAAACGAGTACAACTTGACGCGAGAGCTTTTGTTGGAAAACGTTCATTAAATGCAGCAGAGCCTGTTTCAGTTAATGATTTCATCGAAGCATCAAAGCTGATCGGCATATCAGGACGACCTTGTGCATAAGCAATTAATGGGGGAATGATGTAATCCCCTAAAATATTAAATATTGTTCGAGTTGCTTCATTATTTTGAATTTTATCTGCGACCATAGAACCTCTGAAAGTCCCTCCTACACCAGTAACAGAAGCAACATAGTCGGGTTTTACTGCTGCAACATAACGTACAGTCGGTCCGCCGTGCGAATGACCAATCAGATTGACCTTTTTCTGCCCAGTGATCGCAATTACTTCTTCAACCTGAGAAATTAATTGTTCTCCTCGAAATTCAGTCGTATGAGCAGGTGAGAGTTGTGCTGCAAAAACGCGTGCACCATTGCGCGATAGATCAGGTAAGATTTGATACCAATAGTCAATATTGAATGTTTCATTGCCTATGCGAGACCAGCCTAACCAACCGTGTGTCATCACAATAGGATATTTGGTTTTTGCGTAACTACCGATCTTTGTCTCATTTACTTCGAGTAATCCCGGACCTGCGTGGGCAGTGAATGAGCCTGATAAGCATAGCGTTATGACGAATGCTAACGTCGTAGGTATCAATTTAAGTTTTAAGTTTTTCATCGTTCTTCCCTGTGAATGAATGTGTTCCTTGAAGAGATTAATCGGCAAAAGGAAGTTGACCGCCTTGATCATGAACTTGCTCGAATGTTTCTACCCGAAGTTGCTCTTGTGAATTATTAAAATGTTGAGAACGGAGGCGTTGTACAGCTTCCTGCTTTGCACTAGGGCTCATATTACTTTTGACAATGCTGTCACGCTCAGACAAATATTGATTGACTTTGCTTTTCCAATTTAAGCGCCGTCCATCAAGATTTTCTAGACGTTGTGTTGCTTCAGGACCCACTAAGCTGAGACGCATTTGACGAATTTCTTCTGCGCTACCACCACGAGCTTTAATTTCTGCAGTTAATTGACGCAGATCTTCAAGTTGAGAAAGTTGTTTTAAATTTTCTTTCCAATCTTCAGGTAGATCATTGAATAGTTCTTTTAATTTATCGGCTTTTTGTTTTTCAGATAAATTTTTATCTTCCATAACACTCATTCGAGCCAAGGTATAATCATGATATTCATCTTCGATACCAAATAAACCTTCAATTTCATAGTCTGAAAAAAATTGTTTACGGAATGATTTCATCTGATTAAAAATAGCTTTGTAATACTGCGCACTTTCTTTGTCATGGTTTGGTGGTGTTAGGTCACCCATTTTTTCACGATATTGAACATAACGTGACCATAAATCTGTCAGTTGACCTAGTAATGGTTCTTGATAGGTGCTTTGAGCAAATTTAATAAAATCAGCCTTGATTTGCGGAATCTCTTTTTCGCCGTATTGGGTAATAAAAAACTCAAAACAGTTCTTAGTATTTTCATTCACAATCAAACGGTTGGCGTTATCGGTTTGGATTTGACAATTGATTTGAATATCTTGCTGACTTTTACTTGCAAAGCTAGAACCATTCACGGTTGTACTTTGTTGTAGCGCCATATTTTCTGATTGAATTTCGGCATCTTGTGCTGCTCGTTGTGAGTTTTCAGCAGATTCAGCTGAGTCAGGTTTCAACCATTGAAAGAGAAGGAATAAAACGATCAGACACGCCACAATCAGCAGTGTAATTTTAAATTTAGCTTTTGAATTCATTTCACATCCTATGAAATCATTTAGTTATTATTAATGGTGTAGAATAATTTGCCACAAATGTCACATTTTATGCATAAAAATTTAATCAATATTCGATAAATGGATTTGATAAAATAGCAGTATTTTACTGATCTGAATATTATCTAATGTCTGCTAAATCTCCAAAAATTACTCGACGTCTTATAAGTGGTGTATTTCTACTCAACAAACCTTTGGGGATTAGCTCAAATGCAGCATTGCAAAAAGTGCGTTGGCTCTATCGTGCTGAAAAAGGTGGTCATACTGGCGCTTTAGATCCATTAGCATCAGGCTTACTCCCGATTTGCTTAGGTGAAGCGACCAAGTTTTCACACTTTTTACTGGAATCTACTAAACGTTATCAAACGACGATTCAATTGGGAAATAGTACAACTACAGGTGATGTCGAGGGTGAAGTTTTGCTCGAAGCACAACCGATTGAACTTAACGAAGATAAAATTCAAAGCGTGATTCAGCAATTCGTTGGAGACATTCAACAAGTTCCTCCAATGTATTCTGCTTTAAAGAAAGAAGGTCGTCCTTTGTATGAGCTGGCGCGTAAAGGAATTGAAATCGAACGTGAGGCTCGTCCAATTCATATTTTCGCGATTGAACTGATGTCTTTCACTCAAGATTCAATTACTTTGGATGTGACATGCTCAAAAGGAACGTATATCCGAGTATTGGGAGAGGATATTGCTAAAGCTTTAGGAAGTTATGGGCACTTAACATATTTACATCGTATTCAAACTGGACATTTTGGTATTGTGCCAGAGTACACCATTGAATACTTAGAAAGTCTAACTGAACAACAACGTGAAGCATTGTTGTTACCTGCTTATGCGCCTGTGGATCATTTTCCAAAAGTTCAAGTACCAGAAGGTCGTGCAGAATATTTTTGTCGTGGGATGGAAAGCAATATTGATCATCCTGCCGAATCTCAAGTCCTCGTTTTTGACGAAAAAAAGTGTTTAGGTTTAGCTGAAATTACTGATAAAAAACGTCTAGTTCCTAAACGTGTATTAAATTTATAAGCGAACTCAATTATGGAATTAGACATCATCCTCAGCCTGATTTTTTTTGCATTTTGCGCAGGCGCAATTGATGCAGCAGTCGGTGGTGGTGGTCTCATTCAGATTCCAGCATTGATGAGTGCTTTTCCTCATATGGCGCCAGCAACATTATTTGGCACCAATAAGCTAGCTGCGGTTGTTGGAACAGCAACATCTGCGTGGACTTTCGCTAAAAAAGTTAAGTTTGAATGGAAGTTATTACTGGTGGTGGCGATATGTGCTGCCATCAGTTCTTTTGCGGGAGCTGCCAGTGTTTCCATGATTCCGAAATCAATCTTGCAGCCCTTTGTCTTGGTGATGCTGATTGTGATGGCAATTTACACATTGTCAAAGAAGGAGTTTGGACAGGTTCATATTGCACAAACGGTAAACACTAAAATTCTGATCTTGGCTGGAATAGGAAGTTTGGCGATTGGGTTTTATGACGGATTATTCGGTCCGGGAACGGGAAGTTTTTTTATTTTTTATTTTATTCGATATTTACAAGTCGATTTTTTGCATGCAGCAGCTTTGGCCAAGATTGGTAATGTGATGACCAATTTAGCCGCTCTTACATTCTTTATTCCTGCAGGCCACATTTTATTTGCAGTAGGTGCCATGATGGCTGTCGCTAATATGATCGGCTCGATTGTCGGGGTGAAGTTGGCGCTTAAATACGGTAGCGGTTTTATTCGTATTCTGTTTTTAATTCTGGTATCTATTTTAATTGTTCGATTAAGTTATCAGATGATCTTAATGTAAACCATTCTCAACATTAAACTTTTCTATACAAATCGCTTATTAAACCTATCACGAAGTTATCGACTAAGCTCTTATAGTAAGTTGAGTGTTTTGAAGATCATTCAAGTTTTTCTTTTTTCAAATCATATTTATAAGACAGGATAACAAGATGAATATTTTTGAAGCTTTACGTGAAAGTCATGATGTTCAACGTGAACTTGCTGAGAAGCTGGTTCAAACTTCAGGGGACACGCCAGAACGCCGAACATTATTTGAGCAACTAAAAAATGAATTGTTTGCTCATGCAGTGGCAGAAGACCGATACTTCTATATTCCACTGATGATGACCGATTCAGGTTTGAATATTACGCGTCATGCATTAGCTGAACATCATGAAATGGACGAACTACTTGAGCAACTCACCGAAACTGAATTCAGTAATCCAGGATGGTTAGCCATCGCGAAAAAATTGTCAGAAACCGTGCATCATCATCTTGAAGAAGAAGAGCATGGCTTTTTTCAGCAAGCAGGAAAAATTCTAGAGGATAAACAAAAAGAGAGTTTGGCTAAAAAATATCAAACTGAATATAAGAAATATAAGAAATTAGATAAAGACAGTTTGGTTTAATCCCATGATAAAAAAAGATGGCATGTGCCATCTTTTTTATGTTTCTATGCCATGTGATTTCATTCTAGCAGCGCGATAAGTAACACCAATTGATGCAATCATAATACAACCCAAAGCAACGGCTTGTAATAAGGTAATGTGTTCATTCAACAGTAACCAACCTGTCAATGCGCCTAATGCTGGTGACAAACTTGATAGCGTTCCATAAGACATTTTACTTAAATTCTTTAATGCCAATAAATCCAATGCATAGGGAATGGCTGTAGCCAAAAGCGCAATGACGATGGCTTGTGGCCAATATTCAAATTGAACTAATGCGTATGGATTATGAACCATACTGATCGGTAATAATGTCAACGCTGAGAGGACGATTGCAATGCTGAGAGCATGCATGCCGATATTCTGCCGAACGACTTTCTGTCCAAAATAAATATAGAATGCCCAACAAACGCCCGCACCAATGGCCATAGCAGCCCCAAGATATGAAAAGTTAGTCGCATTGGCATCTTGCCAAGGCACCATCAGTGCTACACCGAAAATTGCCAGGATGACCCAAATGTAATCACTTCGATGTTGGATTGACAGTAAAGCCAACGTGAGTGGGCCTAGGAACTCAAGTCCTACTGCAATCCCTTGTGGTAGTTTTCCTAATGATGCATAAAACAAGACATTCATTAAAGCGACTGAACCACTATAAAAGAGAAGATCTTTCCATTTTAAATAAGGAAGGCGACGAAGAATTTTCCATGAACGGAACATCAATACAACCATAATTGATGCAAAGCATAGACGTAAAGTGACCACAGTAAATGGATCTAAAACTTCAAAAAGCTGCTTTGCGAAGGATGCACTAATTTGATAGGCGATCATGGATAAGACCATGAACAGCACGGCAGTGAGTTGAGCATTTGGCATTGGGAAAACGAAGCCGAATTAAAAAGAGTGAGACTGCTCAAATTTTAACATTATTATGATGACCACAGTGCTTCAATCCATCATGGAAAATGTAGTTTAAATTAAGTATGAGATCATTTTTGTTTGGCGTGTTGAGTGGTATAGGTGCAGCCAATTGAGGCACAAATGATGGTAAACAATGCTAGCCATTGATTCCATAACAATTGCTCACCCAAAAATACAAACCCAGATAATGCGGCAACAGCTGGTTCAACACTCATCAAGGTACCGAAACTTAATGCTGTTAGATTTCGTAGTGCAATCATTTCTAAAGTAAAGGGTAAGGCACTGGCGAGTATCGCTAAAGTGATGAATAACATTAGATGATTAATTTCAAATACGCTTGCTGGCAAACCGATACTGAGGGCAATCGGCATAAGAATGATACTTCCAACAAACATGCCTAAACATACGGTGTGATTACCTGAAACTCCCGAAGGCCGCTGACCAGCAATAATATAAAGTGCCCAACATGCGCCAGCTGCCAACGCAAAAAATACACCAAGTAAATCCAAAGGTTGTTTGGCTTGGTCAAAGGGAAATAAAAGGATCAGTCCAATTATGGCCAAACCAACCCAAATAAAATCAAACTTTTGACGCGCATAATATAAAGCCACACTGAGTGGACCAATAAATTCAAATGAAACTGCTAAACCGAGCGGAAGACGATCAATAGCAAGATAGAACAACATGTTCATGCCAGCTAAAGCGACACCATAACTGACAATGGCTGTCCATTTAATTTGTTTGAATTGAATTTTCCAAACTTGAAAAATAATTGCCAAAATCACAGCACTAAATGTCAGACGTAGGGCTGACACCGTAACGATAGGGAATTGTTCAAATAAAACTTTTGCTAATGAACCACTACTTTGTAGACTGATCATGGCGATCAATAACAAACCGAGTGCTTGTAACTGCGGGTTTATTTTTAACAAAGACATGGTTTTAAATGTATGATGGTTAGATTAGAAAGGGATATCTTTCATCTAAGTTGGCGGAGCCAACGTCAACTCAGATGAGACACCATAAAAAAACCACAGCTCAAAAAAGCTGTGGTTTTCCAAACGTATTAGAGATTAGAACAATACGCGAGCGCGGATTGTACCTTCTACGTTATGAAGTGTATCAAGTGCTTCAGCAGAAGCGGTAGCATCAACGTCCATGACTAAATAACCCACATCACCTTTGGTCATAAGAGACTGACCAGAGATGTTAATGCCGTGTTCAGCAAACAGGTTGTTGATTTTAGACAACACGCCTGGAATATTTTTGTGAATGTGAAGTAAACGGTGTTTACCTTCAGTCAACGGAAGCGCAATTTCAGGGAAGTTAACTGCTGACAATGTCATACCTTTATCAGAGTAAGCAACGAATTTCTCTGCAACTTCTAGACCGATGTTTGCTTGAGCTTCCATCGTAGAACCACCCACGTGCGGTGTTAAAATCACGTTCGGGATATTACGTAGTGGAGAGATAAACTCTTCACCGTTCGCTTTAGGCTCTTTCGGGAATACGTCAACAGCAGCACCAGCCAAATGACCTGATTTCAGAGCATCAGCTAAATCTTCAATTACTACACATGTACCACGTGCAGCATTGATGAAGATTGAACCTTGTTTCATCTGAGCAAATTGCTCTTTGGTCATGAAATTACGTGTAGAAGGGACATCTGGCACGTGTAGTGATACAACATCAGCATTGGCAAGAAGTTCGCCCATTGAGCCAACTTGGCGAGCATTACCTAAAGGTAATTTTGTTACTGTATCAAAGTAAATCACTTTCATACCCATGCTTTCAGCAAGTACAGAAAGTTGTGAACCAATTGAACCGTAACCCACAATACCTAAAGTTTTACCGCGTGTTTCAAATGAACCTACTGCAGATTTGTTCCAACCACCTGCATGTGTATCTGTAGATTTTTCAGGTACACGACGAAGGAGAAGAATAGCTTCAGCTAATACAAGTTCAGCAACAGAACGAGTATTTGAGTATGGTGCGTTGAACACTGGAATACCACGGCTCATCGCAGCATTCAAGTTCACTTGGTTTGTACCAATACAGAAACAACCGACCGCGATCAATTTATTCGCAGCTTCAAAAACTTCTTCAGTTAATTGTGTGCGCGAACGAATACCGATGAAGTGAGCATCTTTAATCGCTTCTTTCAGCGCTTCACCTTCAAGCGCAGTTTTACGATAGTCGATGTTGGTGTATCCAGCAGCATTCAAAGTGTCGATTGCGTTTTGGTGAACGCCTTCTAACAATAGGAAACGAATTTTATCTTTAGGCAAAGAGAGATGTTGGCTCATTACGGCTCCGCTACAAAGGCCAAATTTAGTGGCAGTATGATAGCATACGTGAGCATGCTATATACATTTCCTTTATGACTTGAGCTATGGATATTTTTGCAAAATATAGTCCTTATCAGACAAACTGCGGTTGAATTAACTGCATCATATCTAAGTAACATTCGCAAAATGTCTGATTTTATCGGGGTTTCATGGGAAAATGCTTTATAATGCACAATCGTGAAATTGACTCATCCAGTCGTGGTGATATTTTCTTCACATTCGCTTAACAAATACGCTTTTAAAATCTTGATTAAAGGTTTGTTTTTTAAGCAATCTACAACTTGTATCTTTCTTGCTAGGTCTGCAAACGATGAATGCTCCAGTTGCTTTAACCCCAGAGTTATTGACTCAATTAACGTCAATTGTTGGTGAAAACCGTATCAAAACTGATGCGGACAGCCTACAAAATTGGGGACGCGATCACACTAAACATTTTGATCCAAACCCATCAGTCATCGTTTTTCCTTCGACGACTGAACAAGTTCAGGCAATTGTGAAACTAGCAAACCAATTTAATGTTGCTGTGACACCATCAGGTGGTCGTACGGGTCTTTCTGCAGGTGCTGTCGCTGCTAACGGTGAAATCGTGGTCAGCATGGACAAGATGAACCAAATTTTGGAATTCTTCCCAGCAGACCGTATGGTGCGTGTACAAGCAGGTGTGGTCACTGAGCAACTTCAGAACTATGCTGAAGAACAAGGTATGTATTATCCAGTTGATTTCGCTTCAGCTGGTTCATCACAAATCGGCGGTAACATCGGTACTAATGCAGGCGGTATTAAAGTCATTAAATACGGTATGACACGTAACTGGGTACTCGGTTTGACAGTGGTCACTGGTAAAGGTGATGTGCTTCGTTTAAACAAAGGCATGATCAAGAATGCGACAGGTTATGCGTTGCAACACTTATTTATTGGTGGTGAAGGTACGTTAGGCTTAGTGACCGAAGCGGAAATTAAACTTGAGCGTCAACCACAAGATCTACAAGTGATGGTGCTCGGTGTACCTGACTTTGATGCAGTGATGCCAGTTCTTCACGCGTTCCAAGCGAAAATTGATTTAACTGCGTTCGAGTTCTTCGGTGAACTTGCGATGCAAAAAGTATTGGCAAATGGTCACGTGCAACGTCCATTTGAAACCGAATGCCCATTCTATGTATTGCTTGAGTTTGAAGCGCCATTTGAGCCAATTATGGACAAGGCAATGGAAATCTTTGAGCATTGTATGAAACAAGGTTGGGTACTTGATGGCGTGCTTAGTCAAAGCTTAGACCAAGTAGAAAGCTTATGGCGTCTGCGTGAAGATATTTCTGAGTCAATCGCACCATTTATCCCATACAAAAATGATATTTCAGTGCTCATCACACACGTACCTGCATTCATTAAAGAAATTGATGCAATTGTTGCTGACAATTATCCTGACTTTGAAATTTGCTGGTTTGGTCATATTGGCGATGGTAACTTGCACTTAAATATCTTAAAACCTGAAAATTTAACCAAAGATGAATTCTTTGCGAAATGTCAGGTGGTGAACAAGTATGTATTTGATACTGTGAAAAAGTATGATGGTTCAATTTCTGCGGAACATGGTGTGGGTATGACGAAGAAGCCATATCTTGAGTACACACGTTCAGCTGAAGAAATTGAATATATGAAAGCACTCAAACAAGTATTTGATCCAAATGGGATTATGAATCCAGGGAAGTTATTTGATTTGAATTAAGCAAATCCCAAACAGCACTTCGGTGCTGTTTTTTTTATGCCAGCCAAAGGATATCGAGTGATATACATTTGATCCTGAAAAAAATAGCATACATATCTGTTCTTTTTTGTCACAACAGTTCAGAACATCATATGTAAAAGATCAATGGCGAACTGAGTAATACAATGATGATGAAAATAATGACCACAGTTGGTCTAGTTAGCATGATGCTCACGGGGTGTGCTACTACGAAAAATGTTATTTCTAAAGTACATGGGAATGACACTCCTTTAGAGCAAGTCATGAAGCTACATCCTGAATTACGCAATGAACTTGCGACTGTTGAATTACGTCAGTATTTCAATCGTGTCGAAGCACCGACCGTAGCAGAAGTCAAAGTGACACAAACAGGCTTGATGGATGACTCAATTGCTGCCGAACGCTTTATCTATAGTTTTAAATTGAACGATGGTAAATGGCAGCAAGTGAATAAGAAAACTGAATACAAATGTGTGCGTGGAAAAAATACAAAATCTTTCCAAACCGCGCTTTGTCCATGACATCAGACCAGAAATTCGGTTTAAAAAGGCATAGTGAGTTATGCCTTTTTTATTGCGTGCATTATTGAGTCGAATAAGGATGAGCAGACGAGAAGCGCCACTCACGATAGCAAATATAGCCCATCGCTAAAATGGGAAAAATCATACATAAGAAGCCAAACAACATATAAGTAATCGCACCTAATATTGCACCTGAACTGAAGGATAAAATAGTCGGTAAGATTTTTAGAATATTTTGTTTGGCAATTTGTTTGCGTTCTTCTGATACATGAGGCGCCCCATAAGCAATAGTACAATCAATGGTCAGTTGAGCAAGATTGCCCGTCATTAAGGTTGAGGTAGCCATTGTAGATAGTAATGTTCGGATAATGGCATTTCGAATTCCCATTGCAGCAATGCCCAATGTTGCGGTAAGTACTGCGCCAAATTCTGCCAAAGTATAAAAGGGGCTGAAATTAAGTCCCGCCAGCATGAAGAGCGTTAACAGTATTGTCTCTGCAATAAAGAACCCCAGTAAGATGTTTGGATACTTGTCTTTCCAACGTTGTTCACACCACGCAGTAATACCAATCGTAACTACGAAAATGCCAATAAAAAGAGCCCACAGTCCTAATCCTCCTAAGATCGTTTCTTTGCCTGCAGTCACGATATAGCCAGTAACATGATTGGTATAAATGCCAAATAATGAAATAAATCCAACGGTATTTAGCCAACCACCGACGAGCGATAGAATCGAAGCTTCATGATGATGTCGCCAGCGATTTTTAATTGGTATGTAGCATTTTGACATAGTTCTAAAAGCTCAAGGTGTACTGAGAGATTACATCGACAAAACAAGTGTTTTATCGAGTCTGCAGATCCTTTGCTTTGTGGAATTAATCCACATGAACATTAAGTAATTAAAAGTTTCATATTGATCAGTGGTGAATGTTGAGATTAGATGATTTCTAACATTTTATATGTTTCAAATTGCATCAAATTTTGATGACAAAAATATTTCAATTGATAAAACACAACTGAAAGCATCATAAAATTAACGTAGAGGAAAATCTAAAACCCCATTAAACTAAAGTTATTCAATAAATAAGATAAAAAATGAAAACACTCGCTTTTATCCATCGTAACGACAGTCATTTTTCAGTTGGAGACTTTAATCCGGTTGTATCTGTTTTTTCACACTATGAACTGGGAAATACAGTATCCCCATTTTTGCTTCTCGATCATATTGGTCCCGGTACGTTGAAACCTTCTCAACTGCGTAAAGGTATTGAAGAACATCCACATCGTGGTTTTGAGACAGTCACGTTCGTGTATGAAGGTGAGTTAGAGCATTGGGATTCGCAAGGTGGTGGAGGTGTTATTCAGAAAGGTGATGTACAGTGGATGACTGCTGCATCAGGCATTATTCATAAAGAAAAATTTAGTGAGTCATTTTCCCGAGAAGGTGGACGATTTGAAATGATTCAGCTGTGGGTGAATTTGCCAGCAACTGCAAAAAAATCGAATCCGCGTTATCAAAGCTTACTCAAATCTAATATCCCGGTTGTAGAGTTAGCTCATGATGCGGGTACTGCGCGTGTCATTGCTGGAGCCTTTATGCAAGTGAAAGGACCAGCATTAGTCCATAGTCCTTTGCTGGTTTTGGATTTGGATTTAAAAGCAGGTCACACACTCATATTACCAGCAGGACATTTGGATACCACACTGATGTATATGCGCCGTGGTAAAGTTGAATTTGGTACAGATGATGAATTACTGACTGATCAGGGAATGGCAGTATTTTCAAGTCATGGTGAAAACGTTGAATTCACCACATTGTCTGATAGCAAAATTTTATATCTCATGGGACAGCCACTAAATGAACCTTTAGTCGGGCGTGGTTTTTATGTCATGAATACGCAAGATGAGATTGTTGAAGCGATTGAGGAAATGAAGCATGGTACTTTTTTGAAAAGCCATGCAATTGATGCCAAATGATGTCAATGTTTGGGTGAGAAATTGATTTAAGATAAAGGCTAAATTTTCGTTTAATTTTCAGACTTTGTTTCGTAGTTCAGGGTTACAAAAACGCAAAACTTTGTCATGGCATTGTGATGCATTTCACGTAAACTACGCTTCCAAAAAATATTCAAACATGTGAAAAAAAACATGCAAAAGGTGAGTAAAGCAACCTTAAGTCGGGCAACAATTATGTTTCCTTTGGCATTGGTGCTCTTCGAATTTTCAGTCTATATCTGTAATGATCTTGTACAACCTGCGATGCTTACGATTACACGTGAGTTTGGTGTAGGCAGTGAGTGGGCGCCATCATCCATGTCTTTCTTTTTATTGGGTGGAGCATGTTTGGCGTGGTTTTTAGGTCCGTTATCAGATCGCTTAGGTCGTAAAAAAGTACTCCTTGGAGGTGTTTTCTTTTTTGTGGTCTGTTGTTTGCTCATTTTATTCACCCAGTCTATAGAGCAATTTCTTGCATTTCGTTTTTTACAAGGGATTGGGCTGACCATTATTTCAGCTGTGGGTTATGCTGCCATCCAAGAAATTTTTGAGGAAAGAGATGCGATTAAAGTCATGGCTTTAATGGCGAATATTTCATTGATCGCACCATTACTTGGTCCTGTGCTAGGCGCATTTATGATAGACCATGTGTCTTGGCATTGGGGGTTCATTGGGATTGCCTTTTTAGCAGCCTTAAGTTGGTTTGGTCTTAAAGCAAAAATGCCTGAGCAGCATTTGAGTATTCCTAAGCAACCATTAAGCTATGTATGGGATGACTTCAAAGCCATTTTTAAAAATAAAAAATTTATGGGCTTGGCTTTGTCAGTACCCATGGTCTCAATTCCACTGATTTTGTGGATCGCTATGTCACCTGTAATTTTGGTCGAACAGCTCGGTCTGACCAATATGCAATATGGCTATGCACAGGTGCCTGTATTGGGTGGTTTAATTATTGGAAATATTGTCCTGATTCGCGTCATTGATCGCTATGCGGTAGGAAAGACCGTGCTAGTTGCATTGCCGTTGATGTTGGTTGGAACGCTTATTGTTTTGGCAGGTGTGATTTGGCAGGATTATTTGTTATGGTGCTTAATTATCGGTATGACCTTAATCAGTTTTGGTGAGGGCTGCAGTTTTTCTGTGCTTTATCGTTTCAGTTTAGATGCATCTGAGGTATCTAAAGGAACTGTTGCTGCCGCAGTAGGTATGATTATGATGATTGCATTCTTTGTTGTGATCGAAATTGTACGCATTATGTATGAATCTTACGGCACGATGGCATATGCATTGGCTTGTTTTATCCTTATTGCACTGTGGTTTAGTGCTCCAAGAAAAATTGTTCATCAGATCATGCAAGAAAGAGCCACTTCAGCATAAAAAAATCCTCCTTGTGGAGGATTTTTTAATCATTGTATTTGTTCGAGATGTTTGAGTTTACGATCAAAAATAAAAGGGGCAAAGGGTAGAACGGAAGCTATCAGCCCAAGAATAAATACATTGATAGACCACTTTTGCTTCTCGCATACCACAAATAATACGACTAAAAACAACACAAATAGAACGCCATGTCCCATGCCAATATATTTCACATAAATAGGCTGATCTAACATATATTTCATTGGCATGGCAAAAAAAAGCAGTAGTAGGAATGAAATCCCTTCAAGTAAACCAATAATACGTAAGGACTTAATATTCATTCTCAAACCCCACAAAAGAAGACATCCTATTTTACCTAATCGTTGTTGTAGCAAAGTTAGAATCTATGTGGACTAGATCGCATTGTTTAAGGGAAATATAATTTATAATAATCGTTTTTTATGATAGTAGATTTAAAAATAAGCTAATATGTCAATCATGTCTATAAAGATGAATATGAAGTGATACTCACAACATTTTATAGATCATCAGCGAAATAAAAAAAGGACTAAGCTAGAGCTTAATCCTTTGATGAGTCTTGGGTGTAGCTTAGCGTATAACACCACATGCTACACGATCACCCCCACCACCTAGTGGTTTAGGTTGGTCTGAATAATTGTCACCACCTGCATGTACCATGATGGATAGACCTTGAATGTCTGCAAGTGTAAGACGTGGTGCAATCACTTGTGTTTTTGCATTACCTGACGCGTCAACATTTAATACTGGTAAGTCACCTAAATGACCATCGTTTGGCGTACCATGCCCAGGCGCTTGATTTGGATTGTAATGTCCACCAGCGGCAAGCGCAGCACCCATTTTTCCATCTTTTTCAGCAGGTTCACATGAGCCTTTTTCATGGATATGGAACCCGTGATATCCAGGTGATAATTTAGTTAAGTCCGTTGTGATCACAAGACCTTTGTCACTATCTTGGAAGCTAATCGTTCCAATTTGATCATGAACTCCTTGAGCACTCACCGCATTTACAGGAATGGTTTGGATTTTAGTGTTGGATTCTTTGGATGCAGATGTATTTTGCGTTGCTGCACATCCCACAAAGCCTAAACTCAGCAATGCACTGAGCATAGAAATTTTGAATGCTGAAACTTTCGATTGCATTTGCATGCTGTTCTATCCTTGTTCCATCTAAGTGATAACGCATTGAAACAAATTTGGCATTTAGCAACAAGAACGATTTAAGTATTTGATTGTATAGATTTCTTATCAGTAAAAATAAAACACCACTTATGAGAGTGGTGTTTCATTGTCTTGATCGTAGGCCATCGTGGCTTTAGGCACGGGTTCTGGTTCCAGTGTTTCATGTAACCATTCACGCCAAATGGCTAAAAGAATGGCGAGAATTACAGGACCAATAAAGAGTCCAACTAACCCAAAGCTCGCTAACCCCCCCAGTACACCAAACATGATCAATAAGAACGGAATTTGAGTAGCACCTGAAATGACCAAAGGACGAATGACATTGTCGGCTGTACTCACCACACAAACGCCCCAAGCCATTACGCCAATCGCCTCAACGGTTTGACCTTGTGAAAATAACCACAGTGAAACAGCACCATATGCCACTGGAGGACCAAAAGGAATCAGCGCCATGATAAAGGTCATAATGGTTAAAAGCATTGGATTTGGAACACCAGCAACGTAATAGCTGATTCCTGCCAATATCGACTGTGCAACGGCAGTCAAACCAACACCATATACCACTGCACGCGTTGTTTCAGAGATCGTGTCGATATAATGTTGGATACGTGGACCAATGACTTTCTCCATCGCTTTACTGACCTGTTGAACAATCGTTTGTCCATCACGGTAAAAGAAAAATAGAGAGAGCATGGCGAAACCAAGTTTGACTAAATTTTTGGTAATTTCGCTAATCACGAATTTACCGTAATTTAAATGTCCTTGAATCCATACACTAATATTACTAAAAAGTGCATTTGGGTCGGCATTGATGTCACGTACAATTCGAGAAACTTCTTTACCTACAATGGGTAATTCACGTATCACATCAGGAACGGTGATATGACCAGAAGCCAGTTGGCGCTGTAAATCAAAGAATAAGTTTCGACCTTCATGTTGAAGTAAGAAGATAGCAAAAGTGAACGGTAAACCGACAACGAGTGCCAATAAGCATGTCATAACAGACGCACCCAATGTAGGTCGATTACCACACCAAGCGAGAATACGTTTGTATAAAGGCCAAGTCATATAGGCGATAATACAAGCCCATAACACAGGTACGATAAAGTATTTGACAATGTCATATCCCAAATAAAGCAGAATAAAAAACAAGCCAAATAAAAGTACACGCTGTAAAGTTGGATTAAAATCTTGCACTAAAGTCTCTGATCTATATTCTTGATTTTCAAACGTATCTGCCGCACATCTGATTCATTTCGAGTATGCATTTAACATCATATATGAAAATGAAAAAAAAGTGCGACGACAATCTGGATTCTTTATTTAGAACCAATCACTTGGATCATCAATTAAAACATCTAACAAGGGTTGCCATTGTTGTTGTATTGATAAATAAGTTTTTTGATTTTTATCAAAAATGTTGAGACCCTGCATCGCCAATTGACCATAAGCTGTTCGTTCAGAAATCCAAGCAACAGGTTGTTGATCAATCTTGGTAAAGAACTGTTGGATCTCTTGAGCACTCTGACTATTTGGTTTGACACGATTTGCCACCAAATGAACTTGAACTTTACCTTTCCGAATACGTTTAATGTCATGGATGTGTTTTAAGAAGCGACGCGTGCTGTCGATATCAAAAAAAGAAGGTTGCAGAGGTGTGACCACTGCATGACATTCTGCAATTAATTGTTCTGCGTGTTCGCCTGTTAATGCACCTGGAGCATCAATAATCAGATAATCAAGATTCTTCGGTGCATCACCAATCGATTTTTCATGGCGCCAATCTAAACTTTGAATGTGTGTTGCTGATTCTGGGCGCTGCTTTAACCATTGTAATGCAGATTTTTGATTGTCCGCATCCGCCAATGCAACTTTATAACCTTTCTGTGCGAGTGCTGTCGCCAGCGTAATCGCAGAAATTGTTTTTCCACAGCCACCTTTTTGGTTGGCAATCAGTATCGTTTTCATGAGTTTAAAATTATACATGCTTCAAATAAGGTCTAATCTTAGCTTAGCATTAAAATCAGCCAAAACGCGCATACATGACAAAAGTTTAGTTCTTGTTTAAATTGTCCGCATAACAAGTCATAGAGAACGTCAATGTCCATTTGGATGGCAATGTTAATAGGCGCCGGTATTGGCGTGGTAATCACCACAATGATGTTGAGCTCAACCCGCAATGGCCGTATTAAAGCAGAATATGAACAATATATTGCAGAGCTTGAACTTGAGCATCAACACGCATTAGCTGCTGCTCAAAAACGCAGTGTAAATACCAGTCGTGCGGTACTGAAAGGTAAAATGGCTGAACAATTAGCACCGATTATGCCAGAATTTCAATATTTACCCAGTGATGCTAAATTCTTAGGTGATCCTGTCGACTATGTGGTATTTGATGGATATACAGATTTCCGTGATGGTGATGGCGCAGCAGAAGATATTGAAGTTGTATTGATTGATATTAAAAGTGGTGGAGCACGGCTCACCAAAGGTCAGATGGCAATTGCGAATGCAATTGCCGAAGGGCGTGTGCGTTTTGAGACGATCCGTATCGACTTTCAAGACTAGCTTGGATCAATAATCCACTACTTAGAAGTGATCAGTTGGTTTTAGTCGCGCGAGCAAGCATCATGCGACGACCTACTTTGGGCACTTCTTCTGCTTCGAAATAATCGAGTTCAGAAATCTCAAAGCCAGCATCAAGCAGTGCTTGCTCGATATTTCTGTTCAAATGACAACCATCAGCAATCACTTTCTGTACTGGCGTTAAAAGATCTTGAAGACGCTTTAAACTCTTTTGCTGTTGTGCATCGTAAGCGACATGTTCAACCAAATGCAAAGTGCCACCGATACGTAATACACGTTTAATTTCATTTAGAACTTGTTGAACATGACTCACACTACACAATGTCCATGTGCTGACGACATGTTGAATAGATTGATCTTCAAAAGGTAAATTTTCCGCTTTAGCATGAACATGTTCCACATGGAACGGTGCATCTTGAATACGCTGTTCAGCTAATTTGTATACATCTAAACTCGGTTCAAGCGCATAGAGACTGTCCACAGCTTGATAAAATGGCAGGTTAATTCCTGTACCAAAACCAATTTCTAATACCTCACCTTGAATCGGAAGCAGAAGACGGCGTCTGCTATCCATCATACTTGGTAACTGCATGACTTGATTCAGAATATGAGGGAATACTCGTTGCTGATAAAATTTATAAATCATTTTTGTTCTTAACATCTTCCATTATTTGATTATTTTACACGTTGAATACACTTTTAACAGTAGACAAAATTGTGACTAAATCACGATAGATTGTTACTGTTCATCAATTTCCTTTTCAGAATGAAGTTCTAAGATAGATCATATAGATGTAGGTTAAATACAATTCAGTCGGATGTTGTCCAGAGTAGATGTATGTGCTGCGGTTGGGTTGTTTTTGATACTTAGCAAGAAGGATGGATGTCTGTTGAAAAAGTTAGTTCTCGCATTATGTATCGCCCTTGGTGGTGTTTCGGCTTATAGCTCTACCAGTGTGAAGTCGAGCGACTTTAATATTGCCAATGGTTTGCCCCCAGCTTCGGCAGATCAAAAAATTTCGGTACTGGAACCTTTTGAAGGGGAATTTCGTATTCTTGGTTCAAAAGAATATACCGATGATCCGCAAGCCCAATTTTCACCCATCGACTATGCCGTGACCCGCGGTATTTTCACAGAACCTGAAATTGCACGACAAATTTCGATTAATCAGTATGACCGCTACTTAAATTGGAAAATGGCAAAACCACCGATTCACCCACGCTTAGCAACACAGTTGGTGAGTAACATGCACATTATCCCGGCTAATCCAGAAATTGCGAAAGAGATTAAGAAAGTTCAACGCGGTGATCTGGTGCGCTTAGAAGGGGAATTGGTGCAAATTAATGCCAAAGATTTGGTGTGGAAGTCAGCTTTGGATTGGAATGGTATCGGCGATGGTGCATGCAAATTAATTCGCGTCGAATCAATTGAATGGTTAGAAAAGCGCAATATTTAAACAGGATTTGAGATTGATGAGTTTGAAATGACTTTCAGCTCAAAGTCTTCATCATTAGAGAAATGAGAGAGTGTGGATCATGAGCGTTGGCAAGACATCCTTATGGATAAGTTTATGTATTGGCGTACTCGGGAGTAGTCTTGCCGCATGTCAAAATCCAGTCTCTGAAGTGCAAGCGGAGTCCCATCACTATACTGATCAGCAAAATTGTCCTGCACTATTGGTGATGAAAGTGGGTGAAACCTTAGAATTTAATGCAGCAGAAAATCCAAGTACGGGTTATCAATGGCAAATTATGCAACCGCTTCATCTCTTTAAAGTTGAAGAACAATATTTGGCGACTGAAAAATCAAAAGCGATGGTAGGCGTTGGAGGTGAAAAGACAGTGAAGCTGACTGCGCTAAATCCTGGTCAGGAACTCATTGAATTGGCGTATGTGCGACCTTGGGAAGTTGCTCAAGACCGTACTCAAACAGATGCCCCAACATCGTGGCAATGTCGAGTACGTATTTCTTAAGCAGGCAGAAGACCGTTTCTAAAATTGTGCTGTACTTTTACTATGTACGCTATTGTTCTTTCGTGACACTAGTATTTTGACTCCAATGTTGGAGTTGGGCTTTCGCAGTATAATAATCACTCATATTTCGAATTGCATCTTTAGGATTTCGAAGCTCATCTTCGGGAGACTGTTCGAGCTCTTGATAGACCTCAATCTGATTTTCCCAGTATTGATAAAATAAGCCTTGAATATATCTACCTTGTTCCGTCTTAAGATCTAAGTCTTTCAACATATTGAGGGAGGACTGAATGAGATCTCGTTTACGCTGAAACTCCATATCCGCATTTAAATTGCCATCTGCTTTTAATTGCTGAAGTTCTGCGTCTAGCTCATCACTTAATTGCTCAAAACTTTGATCATATTGATTCAGCAAAGCAACGTCATGTGCGTCATTTAGAGTGGATTCAAACGATTTGATCGGCTGTGCTTCAATTTGTGTTTTCAATTCAACAGATGGATCAACGGATTCTTTTTGTTCGGTCTGAGGGTTTTGTTCTGTTTTTTGGCATCCAATGAGCATGAAAGGCATACTCAAGCAGAGTGCAAATATCGAAAGTCGAATAGGGTGAAGATTTGCCGTCATGAGAGTCAAACCTCTGTTGGTTTTTTAATGAATGATCGAGATTAAGTTTAGTTTATCGCGCACGATAGTGATAGGCATAAGTGATATAAGGAAAGGAAACCTCATCATGGGGCATGAGTCCCGTATGTTCAAATACGATCGATTCAAATACTGTTTTCATTTGTGCTTGGTCTGCTGCTGACATTGCCGCAATAAAACTGGTAGATAGGAGTCGTTTGCTGACGACCTGTTCAACACTACCGACTTGATACTGAGTGAAGGTGCTTAAACTTTGGTATTCAAAAAATTCTTGCTGCTGAAATACATTTTGCCATTGGTTGCTGTGAAAGCGTGGCGTATCGGACTCAAAAGGTGCGATGTAATCTGCCAATGCTTTGACCCAATCCACTGAGATATCTCGTTGGTTCCAGACTAGACCTAAATGTCCTTGAGGTTTAAGAAGGCGATGCATTTCTTGCAATGTTTGGCGTTCAGCAAACCAATGAAATGACTGTGCGCATAAAATAGCATCAACACTATGCGTTGATTGCGCAATTTGATGGCTTGATGCTTGTAGTGTCTTCACCTCAGGATGTACTATTTTCAATTGTTCCAGCATTGCTGGAATCGGTTCGACAGCGATTATGTTCGAGGTGACTTGTTTTAGATAGTGCAGGAATTTTCCTGTCCCTGAACCTAAGTCAATCGCAACTGCATCAGGATGAATATTCAACTCATCTTTCAACCAGGTGACGATAGCCTGTGGATAATTTGGTCGGACTTGTTGATAAAGTTCAGCCGCAGAACTAAACCCATTTTCAGCAGCAGGATGAAGTGAATGTGTCATATTTTGCGCTTTTTAATCTGAACAGTATCTATAAAATATGACACCGACAATGTGATGTAAGCAAGTGAACGATTGATTCATTTTGCAAACCAGATGATGAGAACCCTTTTTTGGAATTGCAATGGATAAGCAAATAGTATTTGAAGACGAACACATCAGAGCAATTTATTTAAAAGGAACAACAGAAACATTGGTTCTCTCTTTTGGTGACTTGATCAGTCGTGCCAAAGGCAATGCCATTAATGCTGAAAAATCCTTAGCCAAATATGACTACAATGTCATAGGTGTCATGCCAAAACAAAAGTCATGGTTCCCATCACAGAGCATGCAAGCTTTGATCGAGCAAATATCGCCTTTGTTGAATCAATTTCAGCGTGTCGTGGCTTATGGTGGTTCTATGGGCGGCTACGCAGCGATTAAGTACAGTAAGTTATTGGGCGCAGCACGTGTGGTTTCAATGGTGCCGCAATATTCAATTAATCCTGCTGAAATTGAAGACCGCCGTTATACTGATTTTTACGATCCTAAGGTCAATGCTGACATGCAAATTGCCGCTACAGATATTGCGTGCAATGCAGAATATATCGTGGTTTATGATCCTTACTTTGATCTGGATCGCGAGCATTATGAAAAGATTAAGCCACTTATTCCTCAACTCAATACACTTCATTTACCTTATACGGGTCATGATGCGGTTGCTGTATTAGCAAATTCTGCGTTATTGCATGATTTTATTGAACATGAATTTGATGCAACTTACTTTTATCGCCAGATTCGAGCAGTTAAAAAGAACAGTAAATTTTACTATCGAAGCGTGATCGCACATCTGCTTGGCACCCACAATGAAGCATTAGGTAATATTTTAAAAACCATCGATCTACAACTAGACAGTAGCTTTTTTGATGCCAGTCTTAAACAGACGATTACCCGTATTTTACTGACCAACAAACGAGTAGATGAACAAGATCTACAAAAGCTCGGTATTTCGATTCATTTGCCGTTTGAAAATAAAACACAACTTCATGACAGCTTTGGCAAAGTGTTGGTCTTTAACGTGATCACCCAAAAACTAGAAAGCTATGAACAACATGTGATTGATATTAATGGTAAGTATATTATTCCATTACATGTGGAAAGTACTGGATTGGCCCAGATTGAAATTAAAAAACAGCACTATCTCATTTGTATGAATGATCGCCGTGTTACCAAATTGATCAAAATGGATGATGCGCTGAGTGCGGATATGAGCCCTTTGATTGTGAAAAAGGGCGAAGGTTTCTTTAGTATCAGTTATAAGCATCTCTATATGCACTGCGATGAGTTAGGAAACTGTATTTTTGAATCAGACACTGTTGGTGAGGCAGAAAAATTTTCAGTGGAGTAAGGCTGAATTTTTCATAGCAATTGATCAAAGCGCTTCGGCGCTTTTTTTATCTTTAAGTAAAAAATATAGAGTGTGTGATAGATCTCAATCTGTCGTAAAAAGCGATATTGTTTAAAATTTACCCGTGTTTATTTTGTAACTAAAGCGATGGAATGACTCTGTTTCATTGTTAAGATCAGGCAATATATAACGAATTTGAATGATTCAAATGATGATGTATTTATGAATATCGGAATATTCATGCATCTTTGACGTGTCTACTTGAGCACAAAAACCCATATAAATGGAATTTAGGTGGGACAGATGAATAAAAAGAAAATTGTAAAAACTGAAACAGGAATGAATCCTCCAAAACAATCGCGTACACATCGCCGTGTTATGCAGGTGATTCAAACTGCTGAAAAACTTTTAGTTAAAATGGGCTTAGAGTCAATTTCAATTCCCGAAATTGCCAATGCTTCAAACATTCCAAGAGCCAGTATTTATCAGTTCTTTCCGACAAAATATGATCTGTTGCATCATATGGCACAGTTGCATTTGCAGAAACTGGTAAGCTTGCTTAAGGAAGCTGGTTTAAACGTCATACGAGAACATCCGCACGAAAGTATGTCGGCTTATGGTCGAATGGTGGCTGCAGCTGTGATTGAGACCACTGCCAAGTTTTATAATGAATCTGCTGTGGCCCGATTATTGATTTTATCAGGACCACTGAACCGACAAGTATATTTACGTCATCAAATGGAACTCAAACAGTTCAGTCAAGATTTAAGAGATGCACTTAAAACAATTCGGGTAGATGATTATTTACCGCAACAACCTGACAGTATGTTGATCATTATTGAAATGATCTTTACTTGTATGAAACATGGTTATTACACAGAAGATCGGATTTCTGAACGTATTTGTGAAGAAGCGTATCGTTTGGCAACGGCATATTTAAATGCGCTGAAAGAAGATCAATTTTCCCTAAAAGCACAGCGTGCAGCAACGACGCAATCTGAGACAAAAAAACAGTCAAATCAGCTATTGTTGACCTACAATTAAGCTTACAATCAGTTGAATTATCATGAAAATCTTGCAGTCGAAATGCAGATCAATATTGCTGAGGTTCAACGTGAAAGCTGTTTTTTTGGATCAATTCTCTCTCGATCAGAATGATTTAGATTTTTCGGGGTGGTACCAAGTCTTTGATGAGGTAACATTCTTTGAGCGTACTGATCCAGATCAAGTGCTTGAACGCATTGCGGATGTAGATGTGGTGGTGACCAATAAAGTGGTGATTACGGCAGACATGATGCAACAACGACCGCAGCTTAAATTAATTTTAATTTCAGCCACAGGCACCAATAATGTCGATTTAATCCAAGCAAAAGCTCAAAACATTGTGGTATGTAACTGTCAGGCATATGGTACTGCCGCTGTAGCTCAACATACCATGATGTTGATGCTCAACTTGGCAACGTCTTTTATTCAATATGATCGTGCAGTTCGTGCGGGTGAATGGAATAAAGCATCACAATTCTGTTTATTAGATTTCCCCATTGCTGAATTGAATGGTAAGACCTTAGGGATTTTGGGCTATGGTGAACTTGGTCAAGCCGTAGCGAAATTGGCTGAAGCCTTTGGTATGAAGGTGATTGTGGCTCATTTACCAGGACGACCTGCAGCCGCTGATCGTGTCAGTTTAGAAAGCTTGCTGCGTCAATCAGACTTTATTAGCTTACATTGTCCATTGACTGAAACAACACGCGACTTAATTGATGCAGAAGCATTCAGTCTAATGAAAGAAAGTGCATATTTAATTAATTGTGCTCGTGGTGGCATTGTGAATGAACAAGCATTGGCGGAAGCACTAATCAATCGGAGAATCGCAGGGGCAGCGACTGATGTATTGAGTATAGAACCGCCTCAGCAAGGCAATGTGTTATTGAATTCGGATATCCCTAATCTCATTATTACACCACACAGCGCATGGGGAAGCGTTGAAGCACGTCAACGCATTGTGCAACAAGTACAGGAAAACGCAGCTGCATTTAAAGCGGGTCAACCGATCCGTCAAGTCAACTGAAGTTAAGCGATAAAAAAAGGTACTGTGAGAAGCACCTTTTTTCTTGAAGAGATATAAATAAACTCAACCTAATAAATAAACTCCACTTAGGTTTGAATAAAACGACAGGGTTTAACGTGGGACACCTGCATCACTGTCATCTACAGCTGGACTAGAGGTGGTAGCTCCACTATTAGGTAAAGCAACACTTTGACGCTGAATGGTCGGTTCTGCTTCAGGTGCTTGATTTTGACTTGCTAGCGTGGTGTTGGCTGATTGCGCAGTTTCAAGGTTGACTGAATTTTCTTGAACGGGTAAAGCGACCGATGCAGTAGTTGGAGCAGGGGAGGCTGTGACAGCAGGTGCTGTCGTTGGGTTGGGTTGACTCAAACTGCCTCTTTCGATGGGAACACCACCTGCTCCGACGAGGTTCTGTTTAACATGCTGCACAGATTTAACAGTTGTATCCACGCCTTGACGAGCACCGTCACGTAATGCAATCGCTTTTTCATTGGTGAATTCTTTGGTGTTTTGCCAAGCTGAATCGACGGATGGTTTGATTTTAGCAATACCACGCTTGGTCGCATCATCAACGGTGTTGGCTGTATTTTGCAAAGTCTCTTGTGCTTTGACTGCAAGTACTTTGGCTAAATTTGGATTGTCACCGTAAGCAGGATTGTTGCCTGTTAAAGTAGAGTCTTGAGCAAATGTAGTTGCTGAGCATAGCGTAATGCAACTTACCAGCATCGTTTTCATTATGTTCATGAAGGATCCTCTTCTCAGTTCTGTATGGGTGGCGCTGTGACTCAATCGCCTCATCTGTACAAAACTTTTGAATTTTTTATCAGTTTCCAAGCAAACTACATGAGCGATGGGGCTGTTTCAATGTTGAAATGTATCTGTAACGTTGTGCTTCGGCAGTTTTAATGATTAAAGCTACAATTTTTATTCATCTTGCATCGCTTAAAGGCTTTTAGGATACAACACTACATTGTGTGCATTGGATCGTGGACAATAAAATTAAAAGTAAAGTTTATCCTCCGATTCTAAGACAGGTGTTGATCAAACCAATATATTCAACATAAAAAGTCTGAGCATGGATTCATGCTCAGACGCTGTCTATAAGAAATCTAAAAATCAATGCTTCAGATATTGAGTCGGGACTTTTGGTAAAACCACGCTTGATGGGTATTGTGAATTCGAATAGATCGAAATCGATCCCAAAAGCGATGAAGTTAAACTTGGTAATGGGGCAACGCCTTTCCATACATCACTGGAAACCACCGAAATTTGAATACGATGTCCTTTAGGAATAAGCGCAGCAGTTGCTGGAATCTCAACATTGACCAAGACTGGCTTGTTTTTGTCTAAAGGCTGAATATCCGATGCTTTAAATGTATGCCAAGGTTGAATCATTTGTCCTTTGATATAACGAGAACGTGATTCGTCAACTTTACGCATGGACGCTGTGATAATACCCGTGCTTAATGTTTTAGCATTGCCCGTTCTTGGGTCCACATCGGATACACGTACGACTAAACCACTGTCTTTAGAGCTGGATGAAATCCACAAGTCAGCTTGCATCGGCCCATTTAAATAATAGTCTTCAGTTAAAGGTACTGAGTTAAAGACCGAAGCAGGAATATTCGCTAAGTTGCTATTTTCCAGACATGGGAAAGGTAGGATAGACGTTGCACCAATGAGAACTTGTTCAATAGTACTTGAGCATAAACCGAAAGTTGGGGCTTGTAATAAGTAGTTTTCACCAGAGCTTGACGTTGGTCGATCTTTTGCAAGATTTCCACGTGTATTTAAGAATAAACGATCTGGTTCTAATGCTACATGCGGCCAATCCGTACTGACGACATAATCTTCATAACCATGTACCCATTGTGTGACGTTAGGTAGAGTTTCAGCGCCAGTGTTGATACCTTTTAAATATTGATCAAACCATTGAAGTTGCATTTTGTCTAAACGCGGTACATTACCTTTAGGCAAACTTGGGAAAAGTTGTGCGGCTTGAATGTGTGCCCAAGGGCCAATAAAGGTTTTTACTGTGGTATGACCTTTTAATGCTTCATGCCAAAGCGGTTCACTGCGTTGGAACAAATCACGTGTTCCCCCGACAATAAAAGTCGGAACTTTAATATAATTGGCTTGTTCTAACAGCGATCTTTCTTGCCAAAAGTCATTATCAAATGCATCAGCTTTGCCTTTTAGAGCATTGGCAAAAAGCGGTATTTGGAATTCTGTACTGTTAATAATTTTATCGAGTGCGGTCAGTTTTCCAGTAATCGGATCTTGCACCAAGGTATCAATCGGTAAAGTACCCAACAGTGTAATTAAACTCATCCAAAGTGGAATGAAGTTCGTATTCAGCTGTCCGCCATTGAAAAGAATATCGCGGTACGCATCACCCATAGGTACGATTGGGAACGCTGCCTTGATTGCTGGATGTTGTGTCGCTGCACCCAGCATCGCCGTGATTCCTAAATAAGAAACACCATATAAGCCGACATTTCCATCAGAGAAGCTTTGTTTGCTTGACCAGTCAATAATTTCATAAGCATCTTGTTGTTCGACTTTGCCAAAAGCTTCCCATTTACCCGTAGAGTTACCTGTTCCACGAACATCTGCAACGACTGTTGCGTAGCCACGTTTCACCATTTCAGGGTCTGCACCACCTGCTATTGCTGAAACCTTACCTGCAACCCCTGCACTATAAGCCGTTTGAATAACAATCACAGGGAATTTTGCATTGATAGGACGACCTGACTCATCCGCAGGGAGCGTGACATAAGTGGCGATTCGCGTTCCATCACGCATGGTAATCCACTGTGCTGGCAAGGTCACCGACTTAGGATATTCAGCAGGTCGATCATACAATTGCCATTGAGCATTGGCATTGGAAAGTAATGGGACTTGAGGTTGACTCGGAGATTGTCTAGTTCCGAGTCGGGTGTTTTTTAATGCAACGGGAGTACCTGGGAGCGTGACATCTGGGGAGGTCACGGGGTCGGGTTGAGGACTTAAATAGCTTAAGTCTGGTGTCACATTTGGTGTTGGATTAATTGTTTTATTTGCTATGCCGATGGTGGTCGCAAGTATCGTGACACCGATGCCAACAGCAGCATAGAAAGAATTTAGCAATTTCATTACATAATTCCTTTTTGTTTTTCATTTTTGTAGTCGTGCTTGAGTTAAGAATGAAATATGCATAAAGCCAAATCGTTCCATTCATTTTATTTTTATGTCTCCTAATCTGATCAAAAAAGATAATTCAGATTAGGCTTTGATGTTGTATCACTGTTTAGTTTAACTAACAAGTTGGGGTCTTGCTGTTTGTCGGATTGGCAATGATGTTTTGATTAAGTATTTTATTTTTAATATAAAAAAATATTGATTGGGTCAGTTTAAAAAATACAACTGTATATAAATTAATCATAATTTAGAAGATATTTCTTCTATCTGATTTCTATAGAAAATTGTTGAATGTGAGCACTTATGCCAATCAGGAACTGTGATTAAGAAATCACGAAGTAGCTTCATTCCAATTAAAAAAGCACAGTTGATTTTAGCCAATTGTGCTTTTGTAGTTTACGAATGATCAGATGAATGGTGTTTTAGCGTCTTAGAAATGTTCACACTGTTGAAGATTTTGCGCTTTAAAGTGGTTTTTTAGCGCGTTAAAGTTGGATTGTTTCGTCGAATCTTGAATATCAAATACGGTTTGTTTTTTCTCGACATCAGCATCTAAATTTGAATGAGCCGAAACCAGTTGCTCTCCTTGGAAGAACCAGTATTCAGTGGCTTTACCTGTTTCAAAGTTGCCTGTAAATTCAATGAGGCAGTTGTTTTTTTGTTTGATGAGTCGTGCTAAGTTGTCTTTGGTTTCAGGCTCAACAGCAATGTTTTTGTGTTGCTCTAAAACGATTGGGGTGTTGGGGTTAGAGGGTGTAGTTGAGCAAGCGCTAACAAAACAAACAATAAGAGCAATAAATACCGTACCTTGGAATTTCATAAGAATATTTCTTGTTGAGTGTTGTTTAGTCGAGTATAGGTAATTGATTGAAAATTGGCTATAGGAATTTCATAAATTAATAAATATTTGGATTTTAAGAGAAATTTTTTAAATCAATTAGTAATTTGTTTATTTGGTTTTTAGTTTTAATTTTAAATATTTCATGAATTTCAGAATCTGTTAAACCATTAGTAGATACATTAAAAACAGTTTTTAAGATTTCAATCTTTTTCCCCATATCGAAATAATCAAAATTATTAAAGTAATTAGAACTTTTAAAGTTAAATTTTATTTCATGATAAGCTCGAGTAAAGGTTTTGACATCTTTAAAATAATTGTTATCAATTTTGAACTTTTTCCAAGTCTGTAATACAAAATTATCTAATTTTTTTAACAAGGTTAAATCATTAATTTCAGAAAAGAAGAATAGCCAACCTTTAGCCTTTCCATCATCTATGCATCCAGTAATTTTTAAATTTAATTGGAATAGTAAAAAGTGAATATTTTTAGTATTTGAATATTTAAAAAGAGTAAAGCACTGGATAATACTTGAATATAAATTATTAACAGAACTTTTTCTAACTGTAATTTTATCATTAATAAATGAATAACCTAAATAATCGAAATGATCATCTTCTATTGAGCCGATTTTAGATTTGCTAAATTTACCGATGGGATGTATTTGAAGCTGAATTTTAACGAACTCATCTTCGATTACATTTTTTAATTTTTCACAGTCTTTCTTGTTGCAAAATATTAAGATGTCATCTACATATCTAAAATACTTTATAGATTCAATATTTCTTAGATTTTGATCAAGTTGATGTAAATATATTGATGCAAGAATATTGGAAATTGATAACCCTTGAGGAACACCACCTATAATTTCATTTTTTCGTGGCTGTAAAGATTTTTTAATTAAATTAATGGAGTAATCACAATTAATTTTTTCACTTAATAATTTAAATAATATTTGATGGTTAATAGATGGATAGAAATTAGTAATATCAATTTTTATAAATGATTCATAAAAAAGACGCTCATAAGAAACCTGTCTAATAATTGCTTGAGGCAAATGATGTTCAATTTCTGAATATATTTCCGTTAAGAATTTATGCATAGATTTTAGAACAATTCTATCTCGAATCGTTGGGATATAAATTTCTCTAGGATATTTTTGTCGTCCTTTGCTTAATAAATTTAATTTATATCTAGTAAATTCATAAGTTTCTTTTGATAATTTTCGGTGGATAATATCTATCTCATTATCCAAATTTCTATTGAAGGTAGAATGAGAAACATTATCGGCTCCAATTGCAAAACTATAATAGATATTTTCTAAGTAAATATTTTGAAGGTTTTCATGTGTATGGATTTCTTTTAGAGATTTCATTCAAAGAAGCACCGCATAATAAAAGCACTTGAAAATGGTAGGGTGTATAGAAATATTATAGTTAAATAGTATTTTAGCTTACTGGTGAAGGCTTCAACGAAATTATATAAAGTTAAAGGTGGTTTTATTTTTTCTTTCCTTTCCTTTTTTGGAGTTTGCCAATAAGTCTTAACTTTTGCTATGTGGTGATCAGTTGTTGTATGGTTCTCACAAGATTTTAAGATCGTTTCGTATTTTCGTGTTTTATTTTCTTCATTATCTAACATTATTGTATTCAACTGTTCATAACAAGATTTAACTTTTTCTGAACGAGAATGAAATTTTTGAGCACTCACTATTCCAGACATAACTAAAGTGAGTACAGAAAAAATGACTAAAGTTGATGTTGCGAGTGGAATGTGAGTATTAGATAGTTGAAGAATTGAAATAGCGACTGTGAAAAATGAGTACCAAATCAATAATGCTTGGCTATGGAATTCATATTTTAAAAGACGTGATTCTTGTTCAATTTTAGCTTTTCTTGTCCACCAAATTTTGTCGTTAATGTCCATAATTTATAAGCGTGCATTTAAGGTAATTGTAATAATCATATCCTCGCCTAATTAGCGAGAATCAAGCCTAAAGGCTTAAAGAGAATATCTCTTTAAAAATCAGTTGCACCTATAGAGAATATAGATGGGATAAAATCCTACCTTAAATGCAACAAAACTATATTAGACTAAAAAAACCGCTATTTCTAGCGGTTTTTTTAGAAAAATCAATCTTTTAAATTAATGCTGTAACACTGAAATATCAGCCACTTTCGTAAACAAGTCACGAAGTTGAGCAAGCATACGTAAACGGTTTGCTTTCAGATCAGCATCATCAGCCATCACCATCACACCATCAAAGAACGCATCTACAGGTGCACGAAGTGCAGCAAGTGCAGACAATGCAGCAGTGTAGTCTTTCGCAGCAAATAACGGCTCAACCACAGGCGTGATTTTCGCAAGTTCAGCGAACAATGCTTTCTCAGCATCTTCCACCAAGTTCGCTTCAACCACTTGACCTTCAGGCGCAGCTTCTTTTGCAAGAATGTTGGCAACACGCTTGTTAGCAGCAGCAAGCGCAGCCGCTTCAGGTAATGCACGGAAATGATTTACCGCATTTACACGCTTATGAAAATCAAGAGGTGATTTTGGTGACAAGGCTTGAACCGCTTGAATCACATCTACAGCAACGCCTTGGTCTTCGTATTTCGCACGGTAACGACCTTCAAGGAATGCAACAGCATCGTTTAGCGTCTTATCATGATCTTTTAATACATCGCCATAAGCCGCTAAAGCAAGTTTGATCAAGTCTTCAATTGACACATCAAGCTCGTTTTCAGTCACTAAACGTAAAATACCAATTGCAGAACGACGAAGCGCAAACGGGTCTTTAGAGCCTGTCGGTGCTTGACCAATACCAAAAATACCTGTGAGCGTATCTAAACGGTCAGCAAGGGCAATCGTTGTACCTGTTTTAGTTTTTGGTAAAACGTCACCAGCGAATTTAGGTAAGTACTGCTCACCTAAAGACTCAGCAACTTCATCATTTTCGCCTTCAAGACGTGCGTAGTAAGTCCCCGCAATCCCTTGAAGTTCAGGGAATTCACCCACGAGTTCAGACGTTAAGTCACATTTTGCAAGAAGCGCAGCTTTTTCAGCGTCTTGAGGATTTGCGCCTGTAATTGGCGCGAGTGCTACAGCGAGTTTTGCAATACGTTCAGATTTGTTCCAAAGCGTACCCAATTCTGCTTGGAAGACCATGTTTGCTAATTTCTCTTTACGAGAAGCAAGCGGTTGTTTTTGGTCTTGTAAGAAGAAGAATTCAGCATCAGACAAACGTGGACGAACAACTTTCTCGTTACCTTCAATAATTTGTGTCGGGTCTTTAGACTCAATATTTGACACAGTAATGAAGTATGGTTGAAGCTTATTGTCGCTGTTTACTAAGCAGAAGTACTTTTGGTTGTCCTGCATTGTTGTGATGAGTGCTTCTTGAGGAACAGCAAGGAAGCGTTCTTCGAAGCTTGCACGAAGCGCAACAGGCCATTCAACCAGTGCAGTCACTTCGTCACGTAAGTCGCTAGGTACAATCGCAATCGCATTTACTTCATCAGCTAAAGCTTTGACTTGACCGTCAATGATTGCTTGACGCTCTTCAAAGTTTGCCACAACGTAAGCCGCTTTTAACTTCGCTAAGTATTCATCAGCATGCGTTAAAGTAATTGCTTCAGGTGCATGGAAACGATGACCGAAAGTGACGTTACCTGCTTTGTGATCTTGAATTGTTGCATCAACAACGTCGTTGTCTTTCAACAACACAACCCATTTTACAGGGCGTACGAATTCAGTACGGCTTGCCGCAGAACGCATACGTTTTGCGATTGGAAGCTTGTCCAAGGCATTTTGTAAAATTTGTGGAAGTAAAGCATCAAGGCTTTGACCTTTGACATCTTTTAAGTAGCAAACTTTTTCGACTTTACCCGCTTGAAAAGTCGAGATTTGATCAACCGTGATGCCTTGACCACGCATAAAGCCTTCAAGCGCTTTAGTTGGGTTACCTTCAGCATCAAACGCTGCTTGTTTCGCAGGGCCATCAAAACGTTTTTGCGTGTCCGCTTGCGCGCCATCAACGTTTACGATTTTAAGGGCAAGACGACGTGGTGCAGCATAAGCTTCGATTGAATCAAAAGCCAAGCCTGCATCTTTTAAGCCTTTTACGGTTTCAGCTTGTAGTGCATCACGCAATTTTTTAAGGCTTTTTGGTGGTAGTTCTTCACAACCTAATTCGAACAAAACGGTATGTTTAGACATTATTTGCTCTCCTCAGATTTTGCTTCTGCTTCAACTTGTGCCTTTAACTGTGCCAATACTTCATCACGTAGTGCTGGTTCTGCCATTGGGAAACCAAGTTCCGCACGTGCAGCCACATAAGCATTTGCAATTGAACGCGCCAATGTGCGTACACGTAAAATATAACGCTGACGTTCTGTCACAGAAATCGCACCACGCGCATCAAGCAAGTTAAAGCTATGAGACGCTTTAACCACTTGCTCATACGCAGGAAGTGGAAGTTTTGCTTCGATTAAACGTGTTGCTTCAGTTTCATAGAAGTCGAAGAGTTCAAACAGTTTATCGACAGGTGCGTATTCAAAGTTATAAGTCGACTGTTCAACTTCATTTTGATGGAATACATCACCATAAGTCACTGTACCAAACTGACCTTTAGTCCAAACCAAATCGTAAACTGAGTCTACACCTTGCAAGTACATTGCAAGACGCTCTAAACCGTAAGTGATTTCACCGGTAACAGGGTAGCATTCAACACCACCAACTTGTTGGAAATAAGTGAACTGAGTCACTTCCATACCGTTTAACCATACTTCCCAACCTAAGCCCCACGCGCCAAGCGTTGGAGATTCCCAATTGTCTTCTACGAAACGAATGTCATGTACCAACGGATCAATACCAATCGCTTTAAGCGAGTCAAGATACAACTGTTGGATGTTGTCTGGGTTTGGCTTAAGTACCACTTGGAATTGGTAGTAATGTTGCAAACGATTTGGGTTTTCACCATAACGACCGTCTTTCGGACGACGTGAAGGTTGAACGTATGCAGCGTTCCAAGTTTCAGGCCCTAATGCGCGTAGGAAAGTTGCAGTGTGGAATGTACCTGCACCCATTTCCATGTCGTAAGGCTGTAACACGACGCAGCCTTGCTCCGCCCAGTAGTTTTGTAAGGCAAGAATTAAGCCTTGGAAAGTATCAATATGCGATATGGCGCGACTCATGGTCTTCCACTTAAAATTAGAGAAAAATTGCGCTCAATTATAAGGACTTTAGCAGGGAGTGGCAAAGGTTAGTCCATAAATTTGTGCGGCCAACTCAATTGCTAAAAAGTTTGCATACTTGGAGCAGAACGACATCTGTAGTGTTCTTTCCTAGATGTCGAAGTTTTTAATCAGATGGCAGGAAATCAACCTCAGTTGATTTCATTTTTACTTTAATTTTTGGCATCTCATTGGGAATATTCCATCGGAGATAATGAATAAATCTTTGAATCTCTGTATCACTATGTTATAAATGTTATGTTATAACATTTCAAATGTAATGTATTGTCATAATAAGAGATGATCTCCATGAAAAACCAATTACCAAAGATCAGCATTTTGCTTTCAGCTATTTTACTGACAGCTTGTGGTGGTAGTGATAACAACAAATCAAATCAGAATAATCCGCCTGAAAAACCAACAACTGTGGTAAATCAAGAGGGGAGACTTTTGATCATCAATGATCAAGTCGATCGACCAGAATTGAGTTTATTCGATTTAGAACAGCAAAAAGTCATCGATATTAAACAACTGAAGACGATGCCATTTGCGTTACATAGCAGTCCCAGTTCACGTTATGGCATCTTGATGGATCGAGTTGGTGGAACTGTTAATTTTTATGACAGCGGTTTAAGTGATAAGGGAACTGCTTCACCTCAGTTATTGAACTTCCAACTCAATGGTGCTGCACCTACGCATTATCGGAATTTTAATGGTCAGGCTGCTATTTTTTATGATGGTAGCGAGACTGAAACATCAAAATTTGATGTATTTACAGATGCAGGAATCGCTTCAAAAAATGTGGCATCGCAAAAGCTGCCATTTAAACATCATGGTGTAGCTGAACCGTTGGGTGAGTATGTATTGAGTTCATATTCAGGATCAGGCGAAACATTAGCAAGTGTGGTGAGAAATTACGAACTGCATGGTGATCACTTCCATGGTCAAAATAATTTAGAAAATACGTGTCCAGGTTTGCACGGAGCCTCATCGATTAAAGGTTATAGTGCATTTGGCTGTGAAGACGGCGTGTTACTTGTCGAGCATGGTGTTGCAGGTCTTTTTAAAGACTCGAAGATTAAGTTGGACGTTCGTATTGGTACAGTCGTTGGCCAAGCTAATGCGAAAGAGCTAGTTGGATTGGCATCCGCTACACCTGATTTATTCATTATCAATGGTGCAAATAAGCTGATTCAACAAATTCCATGGACTGAGAAAGATACCAATGTGAAACGTCTTCAGCAGACGTATAGCCAATCTGGCGATTATTTCGTGATACTCGATTCATTGGGGCAATTGGTGATTTTAGATACTGAGTCTTGGATAGTGAAACATCGTATTCAAGTGATTGAGCAAGGTTCAGAAGCGATCGCGAAGGCAGCGCTGATTGCGCATGGTCAGCAAGATCGCGTTTTCATCAATAATGTGGTGACGAAACAGATTCATGAGATTGATTTGAAATCCGCCAAGATTGAACGCAGTATCAAGCTAGATGCCGTACCACAAAAATTCACTTGGTTGGGTGTTGCAAAATAAATAAAAGACTGGCTTTGAATCGACAAGAAAAAAGCACAATACCGTGCTTTTTTCTTTTTTGAACATTTATTTAGATCAGATAAAGAACCAATAGATAAATAGTGAAACAATGAAAATACACATTATATTCAGGACGAATCCGACTTTCATCATTTCAGACTGTTGAATATGTCCGGTACCAAATACGATGGCATTTGGTGGTGTCGCAACAGGAAGCATAAATGCACAAGAAGCACCAATGCCGATCACAATAACTAAAATTTCCTTAGGCATACCCATTTGATCGGCAATCGCTGCAAAGACTGGTACTAACAGTGCAGCAGATGCAGTGTTACTGGTGAATTCTGTTAAAAAGACAATAAATGTTGCTACAACAAAAATAATCATCAATGGTGAGGTATCACCAAACACATTTGCAAGCGTTTGACCAAGTACCAATGAACTGCCTGAATCTTTTAAAATTGCACTGAGGGTTAAACCACCGCCAAATAAAAATAAAACGCCCCAATCTGTATTTTCAGCAACTTGTTTCCATGTTGCAGTGCCGATAATCACGACCAAGCATGCTGCCAAAACAGCAATCCAAGTATCAGGTTGTGAAATACCAAAGTTCTCGGTCAGCTTTTTGCTGAAGATCCAAGCAATAGCCGTACAGACAAACAATACCATTGTTGCAATTCGAGTACCCGTCCAAGGAATATCCTCAGTCACAAATTGCACTTTATGATTGAGCTTAGGTCTAAGTACCAAATAAAGACTCAAGAGCATGGCAGGTAAAATAAGCATCATCATCGGTAAACCGATTTTCATCCAATCTGCAAAATCATAGTCTAAAGCCTTAGCCGCGATTGCATTTGGTGGAGAGCCAACCATGGTCCCTAAGCCACCAATACTTGCAGAATAGGCAATACCTAACAGGATAAAAACAAATGTTTTTCGATCTCGACTGACATCTAAATGTGAAAGTAAACCAAGGGCAAGTGGAAGCATCATTGCTGCAGTCGCCGTATTTGAAATCCACATAGATAAAAGTGCTGTTACAGCAAAAATCGCCATTACAGAGATGCCGAGATGACCACCAGACATAGAGATGATCCACATCGCAATTTTTTTATCCAGCTTTTGAATATGCAAAGCGGTCGCCAATGCGAAGCCACCAAAAAATAAAAAAATCACAGGATCTGCAAATGTAGCTAATGCCGCTTGTGTTGTGATTGGTATAAGCTCATCGCCTTTAGCCATAGGCATCGCGAGAAGAACCGCGAGTACGGGTACCAATAGGGCGGTAATCGTGATATGGATGGCCTCAGTCAGCCATAAAATGCCGATAAAGCAAAGTAATGCCAACCCTTTATTGGCGTTTTCATCATAGGGTAAGACTTGATAGAGTCCATAAGAAATAAAAGCGGCGATCAGTATCAACCCCCAACCTTTGATCAGCCCTTTTGGCATCATGTTGGTCGGGGTCGCGAGTTGTTCCGTCATATTCGCTCCTTTTGAATATCGCTATAGGCTTTATAGTTGCATGTATTAAACTTCTTAATTCTGAAGAATGAATATCCTTATCACTTTTCAAAATATACTATTTAAACAATGAAATCGATTGTTCTAATAAATTATAGCTTTGCCACAGGGCTTGAATACCGAGCAAAAGTAATAGGATCAATACTGTATTTTTAAAAAACTGTTGAGAAATGTGTTGCCTGATCAGTCCGCCGATCCATACCCCAAATATCGCAAAAACACAGATCAACATGACTAAAAGTTGTTGATGCTCATCAATATTGACCAAAATTGGGTAAAGTAGAAGGAGTTGTATCAATTTGCTGGCGATAAAGCTTAAATTACTCACGATCACAATATCGGTTTTACTCAGCTGACAGCTGAGTAAATACATCATTAGAAATGGTGCCATTGCATTGGTAGCACCACCGATAATGCCTGCTAACAGACCGAATATCAGCATATTGAGCACTGACGGGCTGACGGTGAATGAATGTTGTCGTAATTGATCAATCACATACAGTACCATCACCATGCCAAGTAAAAGCTTTAAATAACCTTCATTGAGCCACAATAAAAGTTTCACCCCAAGCAGACTGCCAACTAAGCTACTTAGAATAAGGGGAAAAAATCTTATGCTGTAGTGTTGAATGCTCTGCCATATTGAATACTGAGGGTGAGCAGTTAGCAGAATTAAATTTAAAATGAGACAGGGAAGAATGACCAAAGTGACAGCGAGGCTGAGCGGGAGTTGAGTAGAGAGTACGGCGGTACTCATCATGGGAAAGCCGAAACCGCTCAGGCCATGTAATAATGCGGCCAGTGCGCATAGCCACAATACCATCCATTCCGACTGTGCCATTGATTGTCCATATTTATTGTTTTGTTCAAGTTAGCGCTATTTTGAGAAAGATGCAAAATGAGAATAAAAAAAACACGATAATTGGGGGAAATTATCGTGTTAAAAAACTCACCCGAGGTTGTGTGGGTGATTGAGGGTAAACTCAAGTTAAAGCGGTGATCTGTCCTGATGTACAGTGCGCATTGGACGATCATAAGTATTTGAATGTTCGTGCTGAACTTTATTTTTTGGCATCACTAACCAAAGCACTAAGTACACTAAAATTCCTGGAAATGCAGCGCTCATCACTGACACTAGAACAAAAATAATTCGTAATAAATTCGCATTCCAACCAAAACGTTCAGCAATACCACCCATCACACCAGCAATCATGTTAGAGCGGTTTGAGCGATATAAACCAACATTGGCCATTGAGTTCTCCTTTAGAACCTAAAATAGTCATGAAATAGACTTCGCAATTTCTCTTTAACGTTTGTCTATACATTTTATATGGAGAATAATTTTTAGTTTTAAAGGAGATTATTCATAAAATATCGTAATTTTATGTAATGAAAAAGATAAAACCTTGATGTGGTATAGGTTCTGGATAATTAGACAGAACATGCTAATACTTGTATATCCCTATTTTATAAGGATAATATTTTTATACATCGCAATTTATGAAATGGCTCAAGATATAAAATGATGAATTTAAATTTTAAAGTTCATTCAATCTCAATGTTCAGCATTATCGCCATCATGAATATTGCACTTGCAGCATGTAGCCAGAATGAATCGCCACACATTGAACACATCAACCAAATTCAGGAGTCGCATACGCCTGAGTCTTCTAACTCATTAACGAATGTCGCAGGTAAGGCACGGCCTCCAGTTCAAGAGAATGCGGATACAACACCGCAGTCTGTTGCTAAAGAATGGCAGAAATTTGTAGGTCGTTACCAAACCACCATGCAATGTGATGATGGCTTTGCTCGTTGTGATAAGGGTGAAGCTGAGTTTATTATCAATTTATTGGCTGATGGCACAGCTCATCGTATTTTTATGCATCGTGGTAAGGTTGAATTTACAACGCAACGTCAATATCGCCAAGATCGTTGGTTGTATGATCCGCATCACCATCAAATCATTATTTTGAGAGAGAGTGGGGTTCAGTTTTTTTACGATTTGGATGAGCAGGGTAATATGGTCATGGATCTTGATAAAATTGCCAATGCAACGGAAGTGAACCAAACTTTCTTTAAAGACAATCCGCTACCGTCACGTGCATATACTTTGCAACGTCAAAAGCTTTGAAGATATAAGAATTGATCCTCTATGAGGGTAGCTTGTATTATATTGCAGGCAATAAAAAAGCCTTTCAAGATGAAAGGCTTTTTTAAGAATCTGGTGGGTCGTCCGCGACTCGAACGCGGGACCAACGGATTAAAAGTCCGCTGCTCTACCAACTGAGCTAACGACCCATAGGGGTTTCAAAATAAGTGGTGGGTCGTCCGCGACTCGAACGCGGGACCAACGGATTAAAAGTCCGCTGCTCTACCAACTGAGCTAACGACCCATCTCGTTTTGATGTTGCGTATTTTAGCAAGTTATTTGAGTAGCGCAAGTAAAAAATATAAAACTTTGTTACGTTTGGCTAGAAATGACACAATTTCGTGTTTTCTAGCCAAAAAACAATCGATTTTAGCTTAAAAGCGATATTTATACTGTTCAATATTTTTCAGAATCTCTTCATTTAAATCGCAATATGCATCTTCATTTGGTAATAAAACCAAAATACGATCTGAAGTTTTGTCTGGAAAATAAGCTTCTTCCTTTAACTTACTCTTTTGATATTTAAATGTTCCTGTGGTTTCGAGTGTTTTCTGTACACGTAAGAACACTGGAACCGCATAGCTTGGCAAAGACTTCTTAAAGAACTGAGCCATATCGGATAAATCTTGCTCATTTAGTTCAGCACCTTCTGCTAAAGTGATGGCTGCCATACCTGCACGACCGTTAGTATTTGGAATCTCAACGCCGTATACCACTGCTTCTGTGATCTTTTCATAATCACTACAAATATTTTCAACTTCAGTTGTAGAGACATTCTCACCTTTCCAGCGGAAGGTATCACCGAGACGGTCAACAAATTGAGCATGGCGGCACCCGATATCTCGCACGAGGTCACCTGTGATGAAATAAGAATCTCCTTTGGTAAAAACATCATGCATGATCGAGGATTTATTCTTTTCTGGATCGGTATAACCATCAAATGGCGAGCGATTGGTAATTTTACCAATCAATAAGCCTGTTTCACCTTTTTTGACTTTAATACAATGACCTTTTGCATCACGAATAGGAGCTTCTTTTTCCTTGTCATATTGGATAATGGCATAAGGAATAGGAGAGAAACCTACGGTATTGTCGAAGTTTAAAATATTGGAAAAGCCGACATTGCCTTCACTTGAAGCATAAAGTTCGAGTACTTCTTCAATGCCAAAGCGATTTTTAAATTTATCCCAAATATTTGGACGCATGCCGTTACCAATCATCTTGGTGACGCGATGATTGCGATCTTGGTGTGATTCAGGTGCATCTAGAAGATAGCGACATAGCTCACCAACATAACCAATTGCTGATGCATTAAATTTTTGAACATCTTTCCAAAAAGAAGAGGTTGAGAACTTACGACGAATCGCTAGCGTCGAACTACCAGCAATTACACCACACCAGCAAACCACCATGCCTGTGGCATGATAAAGCGGTAAAGTGACATACATAACGTCATCTTTATTTAGATTGAGGACATGACCATATGTGCCATACGCTAACATCCAACGACTATTGGTAAAGACTACGGCTTTTGGTAAACCTGTTGTACCAGACGTATAAATATAGAATAAGCCGTCAGCACCAGTCACCTTATGTGTTTCAGCTAGATTATCTTTAGATTCAGATAAAATTTCTTGTGCAAGATTATGATAGCCATCAGGTGCTTGACCAGCATTTTGACGTGTATTTTGATCAGCCAGCCAATAGAGCTTATCTTTGGCGACAGTCAGTTGTTCGCGTACTTCATCGACAGCTTCACGGCATTCTTCACCGACAATTACACCGATTGGTTTAACCAAATTAATACTATGGGTAAGTACCTTACCTGTTTGAGACGTATTGACGAGCGCTGAAACAACCCCAATTTTTGCAAGACCAATGACGGTGGCAATAAGTTCACTGCGGTTTTCAACAATGACCGCAATCACATCACCTTTTTTTGCACCCTTAGTGATGTAGTAGTGTGCAATTTGGTTTGCCCAATCATTTAGTTGTTGGTAGGTATATTTCTGATCTTCACATAACAGCGCAATACCTTGAGGATTTTTTTGCGCTGCACGCTCAAAAGCGAGGGCAAGACCTGCTGGCGTTTTAGGGGTACGTAAATAAGCCTGTTTGAGCCCGACAAGAATATTTGGCAACTTCGTGACCAAATGTGGGAGTCGTGCTGCTACGTCTTTGATTCCAATGAGATCGTTTTGATAAGTCTGGCTCATACTGGTCCTATTTTTTGTGATATTCCGTTTAGTCTTTAATTTTTCGCAAGTTTTTTACTTGGTTTTGTCACTGAATATCTTATCCATTTTGAAAAATTGATCAATTCTGAACAGGATTTTTCAGTCAAAACTTTAAAGACCATAACAAAAAAACCTAGCCACCGTAATGACTAGGTTTGTCAAAAGCTAATGTAGTTTAAGCAAATTACTCAGCTGATGGTGTTGCTTTTTTTGGTGGGCGACCACGAGGGCGACGCGGACGAACAGGTTTATCTTCTTCCTGCTGTTCTGCATCATCCTTATCTGATTCAGCTTGTGCAGATTTATCTTCAGCACTTACGGCAACTTCCGCCACTTCAACTTTCGCAGTTTCTGCTTCTGTAGACTCAACTTCAGTTGATTCTGAAGATTTTTCTTCAGGTTGCTGTTGTGAAGAAGTTTGAACTTTTTCTTCAGTCTTCACTTCAGATTGAGTCACTTCAGCTGTCTGTGTTGCTGTTTCTTGATGTGCAACTTCGGATGTTGCATCAGCTGCTTGTGGAGCATCCGTAACAGGTGCTTCAACTTTCACGGCTTCTTGTGCTGCAACTTCTTCAAGGCGCGCTTGTTTTGCTTGCTCTGCTGCAAGTTTTGCAAGACGACGACGCTCACGTGGATCGTTTGCAACACGCTTATCAGACACTGGTTTTGGAGGTGTTAAGTCCAACACAGGTGCAGGCTCTTTTTCAGCTGGAGCTTGTTGAACAGCGACATCACGTGTTACTGGTTTTTTCTCAGTAGCAGGTTCAGTAGATTGAGTATTTAAACTCGCTGCATACTGTTCAGTGAACTTTTGCAATGCGCGATTGAAGGTTGGAATTAATCCAAACTGCTCAATCAATACAGAGCAATCCGCACCATAAACATGTTGAATTAAACTTAAAACCGTATGTTGTGCTAAAGCTGGCACTTGTGAAGGGCGAAGCTTCGGCGCATCTGATTTTGCTTTCTGGTCATGTTGATGCTTGTTACGACGACGTTGACGTGGGTCGTTACTTGCACGTTGTGGTGCTTGTTGAGGTTTAACCTCAGCTTCAATGACAGGTTCATCAACCGTAATTTCCACTTGAGGTACTGACACTTCAGCGTCTGTCACAACAGGTGCTGGAGCAGTTGCTACAGGTGCTGCTACTTCAGGCGTTAATGCAACAATCTCACTTTGTGCTTGATCAACATTAACCACTAACGCTGTTTTAAGCTCATCATTACGAGGTACATCAATTAAATCAACTTTAACTTGAGCTTCTGGAGCAATAGGTGCTGAAGATTGCTCTTGATTTAATACACTTTGATCGCGGTGACGATTTGGACGTTGTGGACGTTGTGCATTACGGTCACGACGTGGCACAGCTTGTTCAGTTTGTGCTTCGAAAGCCGTCTCGTTTTGTTGAGGGCGCTTTTGATGACGTTTCTGATCACGCTGTTCTTGGCGTTGCTCATGACGGTTTTCATTGCGTGACTCATGACGATTGTCTTGACGTTGTTCATGGCGAGGTGCCTGTACAACTTCTTCAATCACATGTTGATCTGCGTTAACTTCGCGTGTGTCACGTTGCTTATTGCGATTTTTCTTGTTATGACGTTGTGGACGCTCGTCTTTTTCAGCTTGACGTTCTTGGTCGCGTGTATCATTTTTCGCAACAGGCGTATGTGAAATATACGCATTTGTTTCAACTGGTGCAGATGCTTCAATTGCCACAGGTGTCACAGGTGCAATTTGACCGAATTGACCACGACTTACGGCACCACCGTTCACCATTTGTTCAATTGCAGCCGCTGCAGAGTTAGCCGTACGCGATTGGTCAATCGTACTCGCTTGTTTTTGAACAAACAGATTTTCTAACCATGCGCATGGGCTAGTTGCTGGAGCAGCTGCTGGCGCAGTTTTTTGCGCTACCGCAGGTTGTGTAGCATTTTGGTTATTTTTATGACGCTTATTGCCTTTTTCCTGCGTTACAGGGGCATGCGTAGGTGGAGCTGTATGCTCTTCTTCTAAGTGCCATTCTGAAGACTCATAACCCAACTCTTTTTCACTAGAACGAGTCGCTTCAGTACGTTCATAGCTGGTTGGTGCAAAGCCTTCAGGATTATACGAGATTTCGTAATGTGGCGTTTCTAAATGCGGGTGTGGGAGTACAGTCACACGTACATTTGAAGTTTGCTCCAAATACACGAGGCTATGACGTTTTTCATTGAGAAGGAATGCTGCAATTTCAACAGGAACTTCTACTTGCACTTCACCTTGACGCTCACGAAGTGCAATTTCTTCAACTTTACGCATGATCGAAAGTGAAAGAGAGCGTAAGTCACGAACCATACCTGTGCCATGACAACGTGGACATACATAGCCAGTCGCTTCTTCTAAAGAAGGGCGTAAACGTTGGCGACTCATTTCCATTAAGCCGAAACGAGACAATTGACCGAACTGGATACGTGCACGATCACTTTGAGTTGATTCACGCAGTTTCGCTTCAACCATACGTTGATTACGTTCTTTGGTCATATCAATGAAGTCAATCACGACCAGACCACCGATATCACGTAAGCGAAGTTGGCGAGCGATCTCTTCTGCTGCTTCTAAGTTAGTACTAAGCGCAGTTTCCTCTACATCGTGACCACGAGTAGATTTTGCAGAGTTAATATCGATCGAAACCAATGCTTCTGTTTGGTCAATGACAATTGAACCACCAGAAGGAAGTTTCACTTCACGCTCGTAAGCTGTTTGAATTTGACTTTCGATACCAAAATGAGCAAATAAAGGCTCATTCAAAGTATATGTTTTTAACTTGTCTAATTGGTTCGGCATAACAGCTTTAACGAAATTATATGCTTCGTTATATGCTTGTTCAGAATCAATTAAAATTTCTGCAACATCATCACGTAAATAGTCGCGAATTGCACGAGTAACTACACCAGCTTCCTGGTGAACCAACATTGGAGAAGGGCCAGAATTTGCTGTACTTTGGATGCGTGCCCAAAGATCGAGAAGGTGCTGAAGATCAAGTTGAAGCTCTTCTTGTGAGCGACCAATCCCTGCAGTACGTACAATCACGCTCATACCACGAGGTACATTTAAAGACGCCAACATTTCTTTCAATTCTTCACGAACTGAACCAGAAATTTGACGACTAATACCACCACCTTTCGGGTTGTTTGGCATTAAGACCAAGTAACGACCAGCAAGGGAAATAAAAGTTGAGAGAGCAGCGCCTTTGTTGCCACGTTCCTCTTTTTCAACTTGAACTAAAAGTTCAGTACCTTCAGTGATTAACTCACGAATGTTTGAAGTTTGACGAGGGTCAGCTTTGTAATATGAGTTTGCGATTTCACGCATTGAAAGGAAGCCTTGACGGCCTGCACCATATTCTACAAACACAGCTTCAAGAGATGGCTCAACGCGAGTCACATGACCTTTGTAGATATTGGCTTTCTTTTGTTCACGAGTACGATTTTCTAAATCGAAATCGTAAAGACGGTGACCAGTGATGAGTGCAACGCGAACTTCTTCGGCATGTGTTGCATTGATCAACATACGTTTCATGGGTGTAACACCTAATAGTGATACACAAGCAAAAACATCGCGATTTACGTAGCGAACATCAACCCGCATGGATCAATTCCTAGATCACCATAATCAGTTTGATCTAAGTGTATTACCGGCCTTTATTGATGGGCTTCGGTATTTTGATTCACGTATTGATGATGGCAATACGGCTTTAATCCTGTCACTGATTAAAGAAGCCTGAACATTCACTGGCGGACTAACGGTGCATTGGATGTTCGTTACTTTCACTGTCACATTGCTCGAAGATCATCTCTTCAATTTTTTGATAGAGTGTCTTGATACGGAATTATCGTCGTATCTTTACAAATTGTGCAGATCCAATGCATCTAACGTTATAGCCTGAATGAGAAATCAGGTTGCGACTATTCTGATGTGTATCAGTTAACGTTTAAAAACCAACATAATTGTTGGCGACATATTTTTTTAAACAAACTGATTTATGTGCAAAAGCACAATTAAACGCAACAGTTTGTCTTTTTGCCGATATAATAAGCCTTCGGCGTTGGCATATTCTTTTGGGACCATTCCGAGTTTATGCTAAACAAAAATTTAGTTTGAATTTCAAAATTTTGAAATCTCTAAACAAATGTTCACTTACGGCGGTATCCGTGCGCTGACTATAGCAAACCTTAGATCATCTGCCTATGGGCTACACAGACATTTCTAGTCAATTGGGTAGTCTAAATGATCAGTTTTTAATCGAATTTAGTATTTTTTTAGGTCAACGTAACTGTATGAATTCTACGCAAGAATGGCAAAGCGTCACTTGGTTTGAAGTGGATGAGCACCAATTGGGGCAACGCATCGACAATTTTCTATTCGCTCGTCTTAAAGGAGTACCGAAAAGTCGAATCTATCGTTTAATTCGTGAAGGTCAGGTGCGGGTCAACAAAAAGCGTGTGAAAGCGGAAACCAAATTAAATATTGGTGATCAAATCCGTGTTGCACCGATTCGTTATGAACAAAAAGATGAATCTCAAGCTCCAGTATCAGACAAAGTCGCGCAGGGCTTGTTAAGCCGTGTGGTTTATGAAGATGAAGGTCTTTTAGTGGTGAACAAACCTTCTGGGATTGCGGTGCACGGTGGAAGTGGTGTGGCGTATGGTTTAATTGAAGGCTTACGCGCAGCGACAGGGAAAAAATATTTAGAACTGATCCACCGTATTGACCGAGATACTTCAGGCTTGGTGATGATTTCTAAAAAGCGTAGCGTGTTAAAAACACTTCAAGATATGCTTCGTGAACACAAGATTCAAAAAACTTATGCTGCTGTGGTGAAAGGCCAAGTCACATTAGACTCACAATTAATCGATGCACCATTACATCGCTATGAGTTAGCCAATGGTGAACGTCGAGTACGTGTATCTAAAGAAGGAAAACCTTCAAAAACCCAATGGAAGGTAGCAGAACGCTTTATGCATGCATCACTCGTGTATGCGTCACCGCTTTCTGGTCGTACACATCAAATTCGTGTACATGGACTCAGTATTGGTCATCCCTTGGTGGGTGATGAAAAGTACGGGCATGAGACGGAATATCGTGGACCTAAACCACGCCGTTTATGTTTACATGCAATGCGCTTAGAGATACCTGGATATCCAGTAATTGAAGCACCATTGCCTGAGGATATGCAAAGCTTGATTGCACAACTTCGCGCACAAAAAGCGGATAAACCTGTAGTGCAGTCTCAACAAGACTGAGTGCGTCTCAGTGGTTGTGTAAGGATTGAATCATTGTGTCATGACGAGGTCATGCAACGATGAGATCTTAATATGTCAATATGATATTTAAATGGCATCCACCCGATCAAAATTAGGATACAAAATATGACATCAGCGGTAAAACTCATTATTTTTGATTGGGATGGCACCTTATTTGATTCAGTGGGTCAAATTGTTGAAAGTTTAAAATTTGCCGCCAAACAATTTAATCAACCTTTGACTGATGAGGATGCTAAAAGCATTATTGGCTTAGGATTACCTGAAGTAGCGCAGGTTTTATTTCCTCAGGTTCCTGATTTACACGAGGCAATTTTACAGTCTTATTCAGCGCATTATGTTGAGCACTCGAAACATGATCGTTGGTTTGATGGTGTGGCTGAAATGTTGCATGATCTCAAAGAGTCAGGTATTCATTTGGCTGTTGCGACAGGAAAAAGTCGTAAGGGGCTAGATCGAGTACTGGGGCAAACTCAGAGTGTGAGTTTGTTTTCAGCGACACGTGCAGCCAGTGAAACAAAATCAAAACCAGATCCGTTGATGTTGGCTGAAATTTTAGCCGAAACTGGTTTTAATGCAGATCAAGCGATAATGGTAGGAGATACTTCATACGATCTTGAAATGGCATTGAATATTCGTATGCCAAGTGTAGGGGTGACGTATGGCGTTCATGTACCTGAGGTACTACAGCAATATCATCCACTTGCGGTCGTGGATTCCATTGATGAATTACATCAACTTTTAAAAAATTTGATTAATCAGTCAGTTGCTTGCTAAATCACATCGATAAAAAACCCGCTCAATTCAGCGGGTTTTTTATTCACGTTGAACTTTGATTAAAGTCTAAATAAAAGACTTTTGAAAGTAACTCCATAAATTTTTGCACAGCAATACCAGTGGCATTCTTGCGATAACTTACAAAGAGATCAAGCGAAGGTAGCTCTACATCGAGTGGACGAGTCACACTATTTTCCAAGAGAAGTGGCATAATATAGCCAGGAAGAATCGTACACCCTAAGCCAATACCAATAGAGTTAATGTTAAACAAGATATTGTCAGCTTTTTGAACAATTTTAAAAGAAACGCCATTTTGTTCAGCAAAGCCTAAAATGGTGTCATGCAGGGTCTTAGATTGCTCATCTGAAGGGATCACAAAATCAATGCCATCAAGCGCTTTTACAGGAATACGATCGTACTTTGCCAAAGGGTGATCTTTAGGCAGAATAAAAACTAAAGGCTCACGGAGTACAAAGCGACTCTCGATCTCTTCAGAATCTAAACGTTGACGAGTAAAAGTAATGTCCAATTCACCTTTCTTTATGCCTTTGAATTGCTCAATATTATTTAAGCTTTGTAATTCAATTTTTAATTCGGGATTTTGAACACGTAAGTTAGGTAATACATAAGGAAAGATTTTCATTTCTGCAACTGGCACAAAACCAATGCGTAGCATTTTTTGTTTTGCTTTAGACACTTGGCGCGCCATATTAATTGCTTTTTCTGCTTGAGCAATGGTGAGTCTCGCCTGTTCCAGAAACACAGCGCCTTCTTCGGTCAATTCAACTTTTCGTTTGGTTCGATTTAGTAAACGCACACCAACATCTTCTTCTAAATCTTTGATTTGTTGGCTGAGTGAAGGCTGTGCTGTGTAGAGCTTAAGTGCAGCTTTGCTAAAATTAAGCTCTTCTGCAACTGTAATAAAATAGCGCAAATGCCGTAATTCCATATAGCCTTCCAGAGAATAATCTAAAAAATGTCTTAATGTTGCTAAAGATGAGTATAAGTGAAATTGATCAATAAGTAGATGTATTTTGGTATTTAGTTAGTGAATGAAGCATTTTTTTGTATTTTAAAATTTACATGCATTTAATTTTTTACTTAGATAGAAATTTTAGATTTCAAGATCGAACTCTCATCGTGAATGAGTGACTGATTTGTATAGGTTTAGAAAAGATTGTATCTATTAAAGTTGAAACCAATTGTTTCGGCTTTAAGTCTATGAAAAATAATAATGTAGAGAAAAGTACGTTGAAGCTTTGGGAGATCAGTTGTTCAGCGTTAAGTCACATCCTAAACAAAATTTAACTTCCTCTATTTAAGATTTCTGTGGGTGATTAAAAAAACATCAAAAATCAGAAAAAAACAACAAAATCATAAACAAAAAGAAAGTCTGAGTTGTATATGATGAATAATAGAGGGATGATTGGTGTTCTATTTCACAATTTATTGATGAAATTATAACCACTTCATGGGAATTGAGATTGATGTTGTCTTAAATGAAACACGAACAGTGTATCTTTTAAAAACATAATTTAAAAATGCGAATAGATGATGAACATAATCTATTTATATAACTGAATAATCAACTATTTCAAAATCGCTTCGGTTTAAGGTGCTTACATTTATTATGTCTAATTTGACTGATATTCCAACGACGACTTCGAGTAATCCAGAGTCTACACTTGTTGTTGGACGGAAGCCGCAAGATTCTAATCTGCACTATCAACTAAAGACTGAAGATTGTATTCGGCATGTGTGGTTTAAACCAAAACTTAAATTGGTTTCACTGGATCACCATAATGGGCAAAGATTCGTTAATCAGGAACCACGTCCTGCACAGCTCAACCAATGGAATTTATATAAATGGTTGATGGCTCGTAAAAGCTTTACCTGGCAAGGTGATTTCGCGAAAGAGCAACAGGACTTTATTCAAACCAAACGTGCTAAGCCTGAGGCTCGTCCGCATGCAGATTTAGAAGATTGGCAAGTATGGTTTGTTGGTCATGCTACGGTTTTAATTCAAATTGGTCCATATAACTTCTTAACCGACCCTGTATGGGCGGATTATGTAAGCCCAAAGCACGGGAGTGGACCGAAACGTGTTATCCCTGCAGGGATTGCACTTGAAGATTTACCACAGATTCACGCAGTATTACTCAGTCATAATCACTATGATCATATGGATTTAGCGAGTTTGAATTGGCTACATCAAAAATTTGCTATGCCGATCTATACAGGTCTAGGAAATGCAGCCTATTTGCCGAAAGCATTTCATGTGATTGAGATGGATTGGTGGCAGTCTGCCTTATTCAAAGATTTTAAAATTGTCTACACTCCTGCCCAACATGGTTCTGGTCGAGGGCTTCGTGATCAAAACCTTGCATTATGGGGTGGTTTTTCAATTTTATCTGAGCATGGTCATTGTTACTTTGCTGGTGATACAGGCTATGCACAACATTTTAAAGAGATTCACCAGCGCTTAGGTGCACCAAGGATTGCTTTACTGCCAATCGGTGCATATGAACCAAGAGGATTGATGCAATATCTACATATGAATCCTGCTGATGCATTCCAAGCACATAAAGATTTACACGCAAAACGTTCACTAGCGATTCACTATCGTACTTTTCAGTTAACAGATGAAGATCGGAATCAACCTGAGTTGGACCTGCACCAAGCGATGAAAAATGCATCTAAATTTATCAGTCCGTTTTATTGTATTCGGGAAGGTAAAAAACTAATTGTTTGAATAAAAAAAACCGCTGATAACAGCGGTTTTTTTATGGAGATATTAATTAAAGTAATCCAGGATTTCCTTGTGCTGGGTCAGTTGCACGTGCAGCCTGTGCATCAGCTACGGTCATGCCTAATGCTTTTGCAACACCCTCGCCATATGCTGGGTCACAAGCATAGCAGTTACGAATATGACGATACTTAATGAAATCTAATGCATCGCCCATTGCTGCGGCTGTATTGTCAAATAAAGCCTGTTTTTGCTGATCATTCATGAGATTGAATAATGCGCGTGGTTGACTGAAATAGTCATTGTCATCTTCGCGGTAATCCCAGAAATCTGCCGCACCAGAAATTTTTAATGGTGGCTCTTTATATTGTGGCTGTTCCTGCCATTGGCTGAAACTATTTGGTTCATAGTGTGGCAAAGCACCATAGTTACCATCAGTACGACCTTGACCATCGCGACGGTTTGAGTGAACAGGGCAACGCGGTGCATTCACTGGAATTTGATAATGGTTAACACCAACACGGTAGCGTGCAGCATCTGCATAGTTGAACAGACGTGCTTGAAGCATACGGTCAGGTGAGAAGCTGATGCCTGGCACTAAGTTACTTGGAGCAAAGGCAGCTTGTTCTACGTCTTGGAAGTAGTTTTCAGGGTTACGATTAAGTTCGAATTCACCGACTTCGATCAAAGGATAGTCCCCTTTAGGCCATACTTTGGTTAAGTCAAATGGGTGATATGGAACTTTCTCTGCATCTAGCTCAGGCATGATTTGGACGTACATTTTCCATTTCGGGAAATCACCACGTTCAATCGCATCAAATAAGTCAGTTTGAGAGCTTTCGCGATCTTTCGCAATAATCGCTTCAGCTTCTGCATCAGTTAAATTCTTAATGCCTTGTTGCGTGCGCATATGGAATTTAACCCAGAAGCGTTCGTTGTTGGCATTGATAAAACTGAAGGTATGGCTACCAAAACCATGCATGTGACGGTAACCATCTGGGATACCTCGGTCTGACATGACAATCGTCACTTGATGTAATGCTTCTGGAAGTAAAGTCCAGAAATCCCAGTTGTTGGTTGCACTACGTTTGTTGGTTTTAGGATCGCGTTTTACTGCTTTGTTTAAGTCAGGGAACTTACGCGCATCACGTAAGAAGAAAACTGGAGTGTTATTACCTACTAAATCCCAGTTACCTTCTTCAGTGTAGAATTTCATTGCGAAACCGCGGATATCACGTTCAGCATCTGCTGCACCACGTTCGCCAGCAACTGTAGAGAAGCGCACAAAAATATCGGTTTTTTTACCGATTTCAGAGAATAATTTAGCGCGAGTATATTGCGTAATATCATGGGTAACAGTGAAGGTACCAAATGCCCCAGAACCTTTCGCGTGCATACGACGCTCAGGAATCACTTCACGAACGAAGTTACCTAATTTTTCATTCAGCCATAAATCTTGTGCAAGTAAAGGACCACGTGCACCTGCTGTCATACTGTTTTGGTTGTCTACTACAGGAGCACCAGCATCAGTTGTTAAGTGGGTGACAGGACATTTTTTTGAGTCATCGCTCATATTCATTCTCCATTTATAATATATGTCTTTCTTGATGGTTGGCTGAGCATTCACTTTTATAAGATCTAGCGCTTCCAATACCAGAGACATGAACCGTTTTGTTCGATCATTCTAAAGCAACATTGTGACAAGAATGTGTGTTTTATTGAGTTTACAAATTCATCATAAATCATGATGCGTTCAATTGGAGTGTTTAATTTGTAAATAAAATTCCAATTACCCTCATATAAATTAAGGGTTTATTTGAATATTCACCAATAGAATATTTGGTTCAGGTTAAAAGGATTTAACGATGATTTACAGTAAGGTTTTGGTTGTGCAATTTTTGGATAAGAATCATAAGTTTGGTTGTTTAAGTGTTTGAATCGTGCTGTCATGAAGCAATGCGTGATTACTTCATGACGGTGATTAACATAATAATCTTTGTTAAACATCAAGCACAATGATTGGCGAGCGAGCTACAGTGTTGCATAGCGTAATGCGATGTTGAATAGTGGATGAATCAACTTCTAACTGAGTTTGACCTTCCAATTTAGTGCATACACAGGCTTTGCATAAACCTTGTTGACAACCGCTTGGCAGTTTCAGTCCAGCTTGACGCGCGGCTTCAAGTAAAGTGACATTCCCTTCAATGTCGATACTTGTATTACTCTTTTTGAAAATCACTCGACGTGTAACACCGTCAGACTCAAAATTGAAAGGAGTAGGTTTAAAATTTTCTGTGTGAAATGCTGCTGCTTTAACGCCTGCTTGAATAAGTTGTTGGCGAGCAGAATCGATTAATGCTTGAGGGGCGCAGGCATATACGTGTTGGCGTTTAAAATCTCGAATATAAGGTTGGAAAATTTCGAGACTAAAACGTCCTTGTCGTAAATCAGATGTCGACTCGTTCTGAACTTTGGAGCAGATGAAGTGAATATTCAAATTCGAATGCTTTGCGATTTGACGAATCTCATTTTCAAACAAAATAGAATTTTCATCATGGTTAAAGTAAAACAAATGAGCTTCAGCTTTACTTTCGATACGCTGATATTTTCTTAACATGCTTAAAATTGGCGTAATACCGACTCCTGCTGCGATAAAGATTAACTTCGGCGGGAGGGTGTCTAAAACAAAATCAGGTGTAGATTGTGGTGGACTTACAATCTTCACCTCCGTATTTACAGGAACATGATCATGAATATAGTGAGAAACGATGCCCGCAGGTGTACGTTTCACTGCTATTTCAAAATAGCCATCTGCGCTTTGGCTTTCATGCAATAAGCTGTATTGACGAATATAGGTTTGCCCATTTATTTCAAAACTTAATGAAATAAATGCGCCAGCCTGCCATCTTAAATGTTCCCAACCTTGAGGCTTGCTCATTTTGAGTGTTTTGACTTGACCATTAAGCTGTATTTCGACTTGTATAACTTTTGCCGACGCATTATAGAACTGTGGCTTGTGTAAATATGTCATGGTTGAGGGGGGCTGATATTGAATTCCTCGTTTGATACGTTTTAGTAATTCTTTTGGTCGAATCAGTAATTTGAAAGGGTTATTTTTTTCTTGATTACCAAAAGGTAGAGTTCTTTTAATGAGGCTGAGAGGTATCGCTGGAATCAGCTTTTCCATGGGTGAATTGTGATAAGGCAAATGATATTTTTCACAAATACTACGTACTACAGCTTTGATTTGTCTTTGACGATTACATGCTAAATCTGGAAATAAATGATGCTCAAGATGTGTATCTAATCCGCCATAAAAGATTTCAAATGGAGGTGGATTTGGATACGGGACCTCATCATCAAGGATTTTTTTGAGAAACTGATCCAGCGGTGCATATGGGATAAAATTGGTGGTACTTTTAATCTGTCGTATGAAATATTCTTCTTGCGTCTCATCAGGTCCAGGATCTGAATAAAGCTCCAAATTTTCAGCGTGATGTTCTAAGAAGAGGATATGAAGTAAAAAACCATAGCCTATCGTTGTTGTAAGATAATTTCCGATAAAAACAGGTAATTTTTTTGACCATTTTGCAGCGACTGGTGCTTCAATAAACTGTTTTTGAGCATGAGCTTTTATGAGACGAAGTGATTGAGTAAAGGTTTCTTTGGAAAGGATTTTTCGACCTTCTGTACGTGCTGCTGATGTGGCTGTATAGAGTGTGAAATAGTAGGATGGAGTGATCATCAGCGCACTGTAAATCAGCAATTGAACACTGTGATGCCCATACCAGCTTTGACCTGCCAAGCTTCTTAAAAAGGAATACCCTAAATCATGATCTTTGCCAACGATGTTGGTAAATGGATGATGATTTTGATGATGCATGACGCGCCATTCACGAGGATCAGTCACAAAGTCCCATACCCAGCGTTCTGAGTGAAACTCGGTTGCTTGGGGGAGGTGATCATAACTTCCGTGCATGATGTTATGACCGAGCTCTGAAAATTCGAGTAGGGTGTGTAAACAACCCAGAATAATGCCCCGTCCCCAAGATTCTAAACTTACACATTCACGAATAAGTTGATCACTGCGTAATTTTATAGCCTTTGAATATGCAGCAACATTTCGAATATGATCAATATCTTGGTCGTTCATCTCGGCTTTGGTTTTTTGATATAACGCCGTGAGTTCATTGACCAGGCTTTGCTGTTCCTCAGCAAGATTGGCATACATGTTCATAAAAATTCCATTTTCTTTTTTTATGAATATAAGAGATTGAATTCACTTGTAGAATGATAATTAAACAGTTAAATTTGACATTAGATGACAAATAAAAACGCGAATAATGATGCTTAATTCATGGAAGTTTTTAAGGGAAGCGAATACAGCTCGGGTACTATGTCATGTTGCAGAAAGCTACGGTATTACTTTTGAGCAATGCCTAGAAAATACACAACTGACGAAACAGGATCTTTATCAAGAAAATTTTGAAATCCAAGAGCGAAATGAATTACAGATCATCAGAAATATTATGAATCTAATCTCTGATGAACATCCCATTGCGCTCGAAGCTGGGCTTCGACATCACACCACCACATTAGGGGCTTGGGGATTTGCAATTTTAAGTAGTGCCAATGTCAGAGAAGCGTTGTTGATTGCGATACGGTATCTAAAATTAGGTGCAATTTTTTCTGATGTGGCTTTGCAAGAAGATGGTGAATTTACACATTTAAATTTATTTCATCATGACCTAAGTGCTGATATGCAATTATTTATTTTAGAAAGAGATATTGCGACCATCATCACACTTCAAAATGACATTCTTGGTGCTCAATTACCATTTCAGATAGATTTAGCGATGACCAAGCCTTGCTATGCAAATCAGATAGAAGAATTAACTGGTTATCCTATTTTCTATGAGAAACCACAAAGTCGAATCACGATTCAATCTGAATTGTTGCTTACCCCATTGCGTCAAGCTGATGACTTCACTTTTATGCGTTACCAAAAAGAGTGTGAGCATGTATTTCGACGCCGAAAAAGCTTAGGGGACTATAGTAAAAAAATACGCGAGTTTTTATTAAAGAATGCATCACAAATGCCGACGATTGAAGATATATCCAAAGCTTTAGCTGTCAATATTCGTACCATTCAGCGCAATTTAGCCAATGAAGGGATTACGTTTCACCAATTGGTTAAAAATTTACGTGAGGATTTGGCAGATGATTTATTGCTGGGTACTGATCTCACAATAGATCAAATTTCTGAACGGTTGGGTTATGCAGAAGTATCTGTTTTTTCTAGAGCATTCAAGCGCTGTAAGGGTATGCCACCAGCAAAATATCGAAAGATGATGCAACAATAGCAGAACACAATACTGAGATCATATTAAGACGTTAATAAAAATTTAATGACAATTCAGGTCATCATTTGCACTAGATAATCTACTTTCAAAAGCTATACTCGATAAGATAAATAATGAAGTTATAGATAAAAATTCCAAAGAGGGTGCGTTTATGTCGGCATGGATGACACATCAAATACATAATCAATTTGATGAGCTTCAAGATTACAATCTATATACAACAGATCCAATCTTACAAGAAATCTTACAGCGTTATGGCAGTAGAAACTCAGTCCATTTAAGTGAGTTTGGCGCAGTCGTAGGTTGTGAAAGCTTTTATCACCATGCTGATCTTGCCAATAAACATCCTCCTATTTTACATAGTTTTGATGCTCGAGGCAGGCGGGCAGATTTTGTTGAATTTCATCCTTCATGGCACAAATGGATGGCGTTAAATCGTAAATATGCGGTTCATGCACATCCTTTTCTAAATTTCACTCAAGAATCTGGTTGGGTGGATTGGGCAGCAAAATTCTTCCTCAGTGGTCAAGTGGAGTGTGGAAACTTATGTCCAAACTCAATGACCTTGGGCAGCATTCCATTGATTCAAAAAGAACCTGAGCTGTGGAAAAAGCTAGGAGATAAACTTTTATCCACTGAATATGATGAACGCGATTTACCGATTGCTCAGAAAAAATCGATTTGGATTGGAATGGGCATGACTGAAAAGCAGGGGGGTTCTGATGTGCGTGCTAATGAAACGACAGCTGTTCCAGTTGGGCGGTCTGGAAGAGGACAAGCCTATTTACTAACTGGGCATAAATGGTTTTTTTCAGCACCTATGTGCGATGCACATTTGGTTGTTGCTAAAACTGAGCATGATGGATTGGCGTGTTTCTTTGTTCCGCGTTGGTTGGAAGATGGCACAAAAAATGCGATTCATATTCAACGACTCAAAGAGAAGGTTGGAAATCGCAGCAACTCCAGCTCTGAGGTCGAATTTAAAGAAGCTTGGGGCATTATGATGGGGGAGGCTGGACGCGGCATTCCAACGATTATTGAAATGGCGAATTATACCCGATTAACGTGTGCGGTAGGTTCAAGTGGCATTATGCGTCAGGCCCTAGTACAAAGCATTGCCTATACTCGTCAACGTCAAGCATTTGGTAAGAGACTCATTGAGCAGCCATTAATGCGGTCTGTGCTCACAGATCTTGCTTTAGAAACTGAAGCGGCAGTGCAGTTGAGTTTCCATTTGGCTCATTGTTATGAACATGACAGCGAACTTTGTTTGGCATGGAAACGTATCATGACACCAGCAGCAAAATTTTGGATCTGTAAAAGAGCAGTAGAGATGACTGGTGAAATGATGGAAGTTTTCGGTGGCAATGGCTACGTTGAACATGGCATCATGGCTCGTCTCTTTAAAGAAGCACCTGTGAACACTATTTGGGAAGGGTCAGGTAATGTCATGTGTCTCGATGTGCTTCGTGCTATTTCACGTGATCCTGAATCAATCGAGCATTTATTTAAAGATTTAGCATCTACTGCAAGTCACGACAAAATACTTAATGAAGAGTTGCAGGGACTGTTTAGATTATTTCATCAGGAACCTGATGATTTACAATTTATGGGGAGAAGCTTAGTCAGTCGTTTGGTTGTGCTCTCTCAAGCAGTATTGCTGAAACGTTATGCACCAGATTTTATTGCCAATGCTTTTATTGCGACGCGGTATCAAAAATTTCATGGTCAAGTGGTGGGAATGCTTGATCCTAAACAAGTAGATGTGACCTCAATTTTAAATCGAGCATTTGCCGCTTAATTATTGTCCAAAACCCTTTTCTGATAGACAGCCAACACATAGATGCGGTTGGCTGTTATCGATACATAAAAATAAATAAGTACGACAGTGTGAAAAAATAGAATTCACTAGAATCGTGTCATTAAAAATTTTTAAATTTTGATCATATTAAAGTGAATAAAACATGTTGATCAAAAGTTATCTCCTCAATAAAGATTATTCGTCATTATGCACATGCAAAAAAAATCAAAAAAATTAAAGTATTTTTTGGTCTTAGTGGTATTGGTTGCTTTAGCTCTTTCTGTTTATTTCTATATTCAGTCACAAAAAAAGCAGCCAGAACCGCAGACCGTTGAAGTCACTCAAGGTGATCTAACGCAGATTGTTAAAGCCACAGGTGAAATTTATGCATCTGATATTGTCTCCGTGGGTGCACAAGTCTCAGGTCAAATTCAAAAGCTGTATATCAAGTTAGGACAGGATGTAAAAAAAGGCGAATTAATCGCTGAAATTGACTCGACAACACAGTTGGACAAGCTCAATACCAGTAAAGCCGAACTTGAAGCTGCGAAGGCAGACTTGGCAGCGAAACGTGTCACTTTACAAACTTTAAAACAAAACTATCAGCGTAAATTAACCTTATACAAAGCTGAAGCAGGCTCTCGTGAAGAGCTCGAACAGGCGAATAATCAGCTTAAACAAGCGATTGCAGATGTTGAGTCAAATGAATATCGGCTGAAACAATTACAGATTAATGTGAATACAGCACAAACTGAATTGGGCTACACACAGATTCGCTCTCCATTGACGGGTACCGTGGTTTCCATGCCTGTTGAAGCTGGTCAAACCATTAACTTTGCACAAACGACACCTTTGATCGCGACGATCGCCAACTTGAATAAGATGGAAATCCGAATGCAGGTCGCAGAAGGTGACTACACTAAATTAAAAGAAAACATGCCAGTTAAATTTAGCACCTTGGCAGACCCCAATGTGAAATTAGATGGTGTGATTCAAAGTATTGATCCTGCTTTAACGACCCTGACCAAAGGAACTTACGACGATAAAAATGAAAATGCGAATGCAGCAGTGTTCTACTATGCAAGAATGTTGGTGGACAACCCTGAGCGTAAACTCAGTATCGGTATGACAACCCAAAATGACATTATTGTAAATCAAAAAAAGAATGTGCTGAAAATTCCGAAAACAACGGTGATTGGATATGGATCAGATGCCATGGTTTACCTCTATCAACCTGATACAAAACCTCAACCAAGAAAAGTCGTGACTGGAATTTCTGACTCAAATGATATTGAAATCAAGTCTGGTTTAAAGTTGGGTGAAAAAATTTTGGCAGAGGCACCTGACGATAGTGCGAATACATCAGGCGATACTTAATGAGTTTGATTGAACTAAAAAAAATAAATAAATTTGTAGGTCCAGAAAATAATCAACAACACATCCTAAAAGATGTCAGTCTCAGTATTGAACAGGGTGAGTTTATTTCGATTATTGGGCAATCAGGTTCAGGTAAGTCTACTTTAATGAATTTACTTGGATGTTTGGATCAAGCCTCTTCAGGACAGTTTCTGTTTCGTGGACAAGATATTTCCTTATTGAATAATGATGAGCTTTCATCGTTACGTTTAAAAAGTTTTGGGTTTGTGTTCCAACGCTATAATTTATTGAATGCTTTATCTGCTTTAGAGAATGTCGCCTTGCCCGCGATTTATTCAAATTTGAATGCAGAAAACCGTGCGGATCGAGCACTGCAACTTTTAGCTCAGCTCGGTTTAGCTGATAAGAGTGACAATAAACCCAATGAAATGTCGGGTGGACAGCAGCAACGAGTCAGTATTGCCCGCGCGCTTATGAATGGTGGTGAGGTTATTTTAGCCGATGAACCCACAGGCGCTTTGGATTCTGAAAGTGGTGAAATGGTCTTGCAAATTTTGGAAGATCTACACCGTCAAGGGCATACGATTATTTTAGTTACTCATGATAAAAGTATTGCAGAACGTGCAGATCGTGTCATTGAAATTAAAGATGGACGCATTCTTTCGGATACGCAGCGTAAATCTTTAGGGCAAGTTTCTCCATCAAAAGTTTTTCATGCGGACATGAAATTCAGCTTTGTTTCCCAAGTGTATGAAGCGATGAAAATGTCTTTGCACTCAATTTTCGCCAATCGTTTAAGGTCATTTTTGACCATGCTAGGGATTATTATTGGCATTTGCTCAGTCACCATTGTCATTGCGATTGGTAATGGAGCAAAAGAAAAATTTTTGAATGATTGGGGGGGATTGAAAACAGCAACACTTGAGATTTATCCAGGGGGAACAGCTTTAGCTGCATCTGCCAGCCGTTTAAATATGGACGATTTAAATGCACTCAATGAGATGAAAGAAATTATCCATGTTTCTCCACATGTCAGTTTAAGTGGGAACATGATTTATCAAAATCGTAATATTGATGTGAGTGCAACAGGTGCAGATGGTTTTTATTTAAAAATTAGAAACATGAAAGTTCAATATGGTCGCTTTTTTACACAGAGCGATGTTGAACAGCGTTCCCAAATCGTAGTGATTGATAAGCAAGCTGCTGAAAAGTTATTTGGACAGCAAAAATTAGCTTTAGGTAAAACAGTGTTATTTAATAAGCGTTCTTATGAAGTTGTTGGAATCGCTGAACCTCAATATAGCTCAGGTTCTTCACAAATTTGGATGCCTTATAATGTATTGATGTCACAAATTTCAAGTAGTGATAATGTCAATCTGCTGACTGCGGTACTACATCAAAATACTGACTCAGTGAAAGCCGAAAAGAAAGTGAGGCAACTATTGATTGCTCGTCATGGTGTGGAGGATTTTGATATATATAACAGTGATGAGTCTATGAAGTCCTTTGAAAAATATTTAGGAACGATGACTTTCTTTATTTCTGCAGTAGCCTTTATTTCATTGGTCGTAGGTGGCGTTGGTGTGATGAATATCATGCTCGTTTCTGTGACCGAGCGAATTAAGGAAATTGGCTTACGAATAGCAGTTGGTGCTCGCCAAAGTGATGTGCAGGCTCAGTTTTTGATTGAATCTGCAGTTTTATGTTTAATTGGTGGCGTTATTGGTGTTGCGATCGCCTTGATCGCCAGTTTTATTTTTAATGCGATTAGCTCAGATTATAAGATGGTATTTTCATGGTCAGTTGCTATTATCGCACTGCTATTTTCAACACTGGTTGGTTTGATCTTTGGTTATATGCCCGCTAAACGTGCTGCAAACTTAAAACCAATTGAAGCCTTAGCCCATGAATAAGAAAAAATTAGAGATGGCTGTTCAGTGAGTATTGTCTGTATTAACAGGTATTCAAAGTTCAAGATACTAAAGTTAACATTTTTTATCGTGGAATTTATTGTTGCAAATCAGTCTAATATTTTAACTGTAAATTCGATTTTTTTACTTACTAAACCGTAAGTACTTCTCATCCTTCTTCTACCTCAATAAGCTTTAAATTCGTCTTGTTGCACTGCCACATCCGCAGTATGACGAGGGGAAATATGGCACTTTTGCTTTAAAGCTTATTTAAAAAATAAAGATCAATAAGAACCATAGATAAATTTATCTCATGAGGCTGATATGACAAAACTCCTAACCACTAGTTTATTTGTGACCACCATTGCTTTAAGTGGCTGTAATGATTCTGATGATAAAAGTCCAAAAGATTCATCAAATCCATCTCCACTCACTTTGCAGACTTATACTCCTGGAGAGGATGCTGTTTTTGCCGTTGCATCAACTTTAATTTCAGGAAAAAAAGATGCTATTTTGGTCGATGCTCAATTTCAGAATCAATACGCTAAAGACGTAGTCAATCTGATTAAGAAATCAGGTAAAAATTTAAAATATATTTATATTTCGCATAGTGACCCTGACTATTATTTTGGAACCAATGAAATTTTAAAAGCATTTCCAAATGCTAAGGTTGTTTCAACCGCGCAGACAGCCTATTTAATACAAGCCTCTAAAGAAGATAAGTTATCAGTTTGGCAGCCACAATTAGCAAAAAGCGATGCCCCTAAAAAGATTATTATTCCTGAAGCCTTAAATTCAGGATATATGGAATTAGATGGGCAAAAGATTCAAGTCCAACTTGATCCAGAAGATTCCGCACATAGTTTCCTATGGATTCCAAGTTTAAAAACGGCATTGGGTGGTATTTCGGTCGCTTATGGTGAGCATTTGTGGATGGCCGATACCAATGGTGTGCAAGGGATCGATCTTTGGAAGAAGCAACTTGATAAAATACTGAGTTTAAATCCTAAAAAAGTGATCCCAAGTCATTATGTAAAAAGTGACTTTTCACCTAAGCCATTGGATTGGATTAAAGGGTATTTAACGAACTTTAAAACAGCAGTTACTGAAAATCAAAGCTCGGAAGGGATTTTTGGATATATGAAAGCAAAGTATCCAGATCTTGAGTCGAGTGAAGAAGTGCTAAAAATGTCTGCACAAGTATTTGCCAAAGAAACCGATTGGAAAGTTGCATCTCCTTATCCGCCAATAGGACAAAAAATTCAAGTCGATTTTACGAGTTTGAAATTTGATCTTGATGTCAAAGACCATCAAAACCTAACTTTTACAGGTGCCGGTGGCGCAGTTGGGCCAGATCTTTCTGAAGCGGTAAAATACACACCTGTTGAGATTGCTAAAAATATTTTTATGGTTTATTGGCATGAGGATAAATCAGGAGATAAGGTCGTTCATATTCAAGATTATAATCGAGATATCGTTTACACCAACATTGCTGGGAATGATGGAACAATTCATCTTAAAGGCAAAATACTAGGCGTCAAAGGTGTAATCAAGGACATCGGTTTACAACAAGCATTGAACAAACCATTCTTCGCTATTGGACAGACTTTGGCGTTAAACATCAATGGTCAAACGCAGCGTCTTGAATTCAAAGACCAAAGTCTTTTAAATATCACATCAGGACAAAATACATCTGCCAATATTGAATATTTAGCCACACAGGTTGGACCTGAGCAGTTTATGGTGTATTGGACAGATGATGCGACTAAAGAAAATGTTGTACTGATCATCGATCAAAAGCAAAAGATCATTTACCAAAATATCGCAATGCCAGATGGAAAATTTAATCATCATCGAGGTACATTTAGTCTTCTACCGAAATAATGAAGATTTAGTCCTTTCTATGCTGAGTAAGAGTACCTTCGGGTGCTCGAGTTTTTGATCAATTTAACATAGAAAAATGGCAGAGCTAATCTTAAACATTGTATGCATTCGATGAATGTCATTGAAAAAACCATTATGAATTTGCTTGTATAATGTACAAAAAAGCGTAATATCGCTTTCCCATCATGAAGGATGGATAAACTGAAGGTGATTAAAAAATGGCAAAGAAAAAAGCGTTGCCAGAAGTTGTGATTCACAACTTTGTGGCAAAACATATGCATGAAGTCAACAAAAGCCAAGTTTTTGTAGATCGTAAGAAAAATGCAAAACGTGGCTATAGCAAGCACAAAAAAGGGAGATATTCGAATGATTATCTCCCTTTTTTTATATGCCTAAACACGTGAAGGTTAGTCTGCTCCACCACTACTTCCACCATAATCTATATCTACATATGATGATTCGCTCATTTGGTGTTCAGAATTCATCGTTCAACCATGATCTAGCGTATAATTTGAAATAGGTTTATTGGGTCTTGAACTACTTTTTAATTTACTAACATATAAATGAAATAGAATTACCGAGATCGCTACGATCAACATGAAGATTAAAAAAAAAAGCCAATTGATTATGTTGTTACTCAGCTCTTTCTCTGCTTAAACCGAGATTCATATTAGGCATTTACAATACGATTCGATTTCACCATATCCGCTAAACCATGATGACGGAAATAATACTCCATCCAACTTTTCACAATGAGTGGATTACTCATTTTCACCACTTCATCCAAAAGTGTTTGCGCATCGACCATTGGAACATGACAAATTGCTTTACGGACTCTGAGAATATTGCTCGAACTCATTGAAAGCGTATTAAAGCCCATTGCCATCAGTAAAATTGCTGAGAGTGGATCGCCAGCCATTTCACCACAAATACTGACAGGTTTGTCATATTTATGACACTCTTGAACTAAGCGTTGCAATGCTCGAAGCACTGAGGGATGGAAGTGAGAATAAACACTCGATACACGTGGGTTATTACGGTCGACTGCCAACAAATATTGGATTAAATCATTCGAACCCACAGAGAAGAAATCAACTAATTCTGCAAACTCACCAATTTGGAGTAAAACACTAGGTACTTCCACCATGATGCCAATCTTAGGACGATTAATTTTAACTTGTTCTTCTTCCTGAACCGCAGCTAAGTCACGCTCAATAATATAAAGCGCTTCTTCTACTTCACTGACGCTGGTGATCATTGGCAGCAAAATATGCAAATTATTCAAGCCGACACTGGCTTTTAACATCGCACGAATTTGTGAAGAGAAAATCTCAGGATGATCCAAGGTAAAACGAATCCCTCTCCATCCTAATGCTGAGTTTTCTTCTTCTATTTCGAAATAAGGTAAATCTTTATCTGCACCAATATCCAAAGTACGCATCACGACTGGTTTATTGGCAAAGTGACTAAGTTGTTGACGGTAAATCGCCCGTTGCTCTTCTTCACCCGGGAAACGATCACGCAACATAAATGGAATTTCTGAACGATAGAGTCCGACACCTTTGGCACCGCGTTGTACACCACGCACGACATCAATCATTAAACCTGTATTCACAAATAAGCGTACTGCAACACCATCAGGAGTGATGGCATCTTTGGTTTCATACTGTTTAAGATCTTTGGCGATTTGTTCTTCTTCTTTTTGGATGTCACGGTAACGTTGACGTAAACGACGTGGTGGATTGATAAATACACGTCCTTGATAGGCATCAACAATCATTTCCACATCATCAAGGGTAGTCACCGGAAGTTCGGTGACACCAACAACTGTGGGGATACCCAAAGCACGTGCCACAATCACCATATGTGAATTGGCAGCCCCTTCAGACGTCACAATCGCTGCAATCTTATCTACAGGAAGTTCAACCAATGCTGCCGTACTGATTTCTTCACCCACGATGATACTGTCATTGCTCAGTTCACGATGACTCAGATCATCTTCTTGAAGTGCTGCTAAAATACGTCGCCCAAGGTCTTTTAGGTCTGCAACACGTTCTCGTAAATAATCGTCTTCCATTTGTGCAAAGATTGCCACATGACGATCAATAACGTGTTTAACTGCACCTTGAGCCCAGTGACCATCACGGATTAACTCTTTGATTTCAGCAGGCAGGGCATTCTCATCTAACATTCTCAAGAATACGCTAAATAATGCACGTTCCTCAGACATCAAAGAATCTTGCATTTTATCATCAAGTGATTGAATTTCTTGGCGAACTGAATCAACTGCATGATCAAGTAATTCAAGCTCTTCACTGATATCTTCAGCTTCGCGGTCAGGTACTGAACCTAAATCTGCGGGTGGATAAAGAATAAGTGCACGACCTAATGCAATACCACCTGCACCTGATGATCCTTGAAATGTTTTATAGGTTGGAGAATTATTTGGCTTACGGAAAACATCAATATTTCCAACTGCATGCGCATGGGCGATAACGCCAGAAAGTTGCGCACAAAGTGTGACTAAAAACGATTCAGCAGCTTCGCTAAAGTCTTGTGGTTCAGTATTTTGAACCACGAGAACACCCATGACTTTTCGACGATACATAACAGGAACGCCAAGGAAAGAGTTATAAATCTCTTCACCCGTTTCTGGGAAATATGCGAAACGCTCATGCTTAAACGCATTCTCGATATTGACGATTTCCTCGCGTTGCCCAACGAGTCCGACCAAACCCTCACCCAGCTGCAGTGAGACATTGCCAATAGATTCAGCATTTAAGCCTTTGGAAGCCATCAGAACGTAACGTTGGTTACGTTCATCAAGTAAATAAATAGAGCACACATCTACATGCATTGCTTCAGAAATTTGGTTGACCATAATTTCTAACGAATCATGCAAACTGACAGACGCATTGATTTCTTGGACAATGCGCCGTAAAGAGTCTAATTGCATGTTCGACATGTAGCGGTGCTCCTCTTAAAGGGATGTAATTATGGTGATTATTCAAATAGTCGAAATAAAAATCAAACATTTAAATTCAATGTTTAATATAAATCATGCTATGGCAGATGCATACACAATTCCAACATGGCACGACGGTAAACATCTTTTTTGAAGTTCACCACTTGGCCTAGTGGATACCAATAGCTGACCCATTGCCATTGATCAAACTCTGGCGGATCATTTAAGTTCAACTGAATATGATTCGTTGACGCGACTAATTTCAATAAAAACCATTTTTGCTTTTGTCCGATACACACAGGATCAGAATCTGATCTGATGTAGCGAAGTGGCAAACGATAATGTAACCAACCTTCGGTCTGAGCAATTATTTGGACGTGCTCCGGCAATAACCCGACTTCTTCACGGAGTTCCCTGAAAAGTGCCTGTTCTGGAGTTTCACCAAATTGGATGCCTCCTTGAGGAAATTGCCAAGCATTGTGACCAATGCGTTTTGCCCATAAAACTTGTCCAATATCATTTGCCAAAATGATCCCGACATTCGGTCGGAAACCTTCTGAGTCGATCATTTGGCACCTAAAATTTATTAAATTCGTTGACTTTGGGTTCGGGGGCATCCACTCTCTATGCCCAACTCGAAAAGTTCAAAGTAATAATGTTTTAAAATTGCTATGATCTTAACGAATTTCTATCGACTAGCGGAGATAGATTTACATTTTTTTTCTTAAATTTCAGTTTGAACGAGTAATTTCATGAAATTGGCGTTGTTTGATTTAGATCACACCTTGTTAAATACCGACTCTGACCATTCTTGGGGTGAGTTTTTAGTCAATGAAGGCTTGGTTGATCCAGTTCGACATCGCGCCATGAATGACAAATTTTATGAAGACTACAAAGCAGGACAACTTGATCCAATTGCCTACAACGAATTTGTATTTGAATTTTTAACGCAACATGACAATGAGTATTTGACCGACTTACATCAGCTTTTTATGCAAAAAGTGATTCGACCTCAAATGCGTCCTGAAGGTTATAAAGCGATTCAACGTCATCAAGATGCTGGGCATCAATTAGTAGGGATTACCGCAACATCAGATTTTATTACTGCACCTATTTTTCGTGAATTTGGTATTACAGAAATTATTGCAACCAATGCAGAAGTGGTTGATGGTAAATATACGGGTAAAGTCATTAATATTCCGTGTTATCAAAAAGGTAAATTGGCACGATTAGATCAATGGCTCGAGGGACGAGACGTTACTGAATCATGGGCATATTCAGACTCCATTAACGATCGATTCTTATTGGAATATGCGGATCATGCGATTGCAGTCAATCCAGATGAGCGTCTTGAAGCATTGGCTAAAGAGCAGGGTTGGGATATCCAAGACTGGTCCATTTAAGACAGTTTTATTCTCAAAATTAAATCATTGCTAAAGCCATTGTATCAATGGCTTTTTTTCATTGATCAGCATTGAAATAACTTGAGATGAAATTCAGCATAAATTTACAGACGCTTTCATCGCTTGGTGATACCTTATGCGCAAACAACTAACTTAAAATTAATCAAAATCATAAGGAATACACGATGCTAAATGCAGAGCCAAGAATGACCAACTTATTTGAGCAATTAGGATTGGATTCTAGCGAGCAAGCTATTGCAGAATTTATTGAAACACATCAGTTAGAAGCTGAAACCTTTTTGACTGAAGCAAGTTTTTGGTCTGAAGGTCAACGTCAATTTTTGAAAGAAAAATTATGTTCAGATGGTTCATGGGCATTAATTATCGATCAGCTCAATGAGTCTTTACATGAAGATTCATTGAAGAAAAAAGCTTAAGTAGCTCACTTGTCTTAATAAAGTAAAAAGTCATCTTATTAGATGACTTTTTAAATATCGAGTGCCGAAATTATTTCATTAAATCAACCAGTGCCTTGGCAGCCTTAGATTGGGTGCGTCCCGGATGCCAAACCATACCCAATTGACGCTGCATTTCTAAATTAATATCCAGTCTGACCAAGTCTTGATTGACTAAAGTACTTGGCAGGACAGACCAACCTAACCCAATAGAAGCCAACATGCGAATGGATTCAAGCGGATTATTGCTCATGGACACTTTAGGTTTTAATCCATTTTTTTCAAATTCTGCAAGGGTGATCTGCGCTGTATATGTTTGAGCTGCAGGTAATAAACTTGGGTACTGCATGAGATCTTCAAGGCTTAAATTTTTCATATTTGCCAATGGATGAAAAACTGCAGCAACGAAAACCAAAGGGTCACTCCATAAAGGAACATATTTTAAACGTTCATCTAGGACAGGGGGTAAGGTTAAGAATGCCAGTTCAAGGTCACCGGCTAACACTTTTTCATGCGCTTGTTCTGAATCTACAAAATGCACATCTAATGTCACATCAGGATATTGCTGAACATAGCTTTTTAAATGTTGCGGTAAATGATGTAATCCAATGTGATGGCTGGTACCAACTTTAAGCTTTCCTTTAATCTGATTTTGGTCGTGGCTTAAGGTGTGATGAATATCACCTAGTTCATTTAACCAATTTTTAACTTTAGGAAGCAGGGAATGAGCCGCATGGGTGGCTTGTACACCTCGGCCAGCAGATTCAAATAATTTGACACCAAAATAATCTTCTAAACTATGAATACGTTTGGTGACAGCGGGCTGAGTGATAAATAGTTGATCAGCTGCCATAGAAATCGAACCCGTTTCCATGACTTTTATAAAAGCTTCAAAGGCAGCAAGATTCATAATTTAAACTCGGTTATGAAAATATTATTTAATTATAAAATAAATTTATATCTATTGCGAAGTAATTCTTCATAAACTGTTGCAAAAAAAGCCGCATAGTGCGGCTTAGATGAGGAGGATCACAGGTGAAACTATGCGACGATATTTTCTTCCTGTTGTATCGTTTTTTTCTCCCACACGCGTTCGTGAATGAAATAAGCCACGGCTTGTACAGTAGGCTCAAGTAAACTTAAAGTAATTGCCATCCAAATGCTGCCTGTGACAAGGTAGCCGACAATCATGGCTACCGTAATGTGCATAATGTAGTAGCTTAATGTTTTTTTGAACATGCGTTGATTATCTTCAACAAATTTTTGAATATGTGCCATGTGAACATCCTCAGTTGGTGGTGATCTTGGAGATGTTAAAATGATAAGCATTCTTATTTAATCTGTAAAAGCGAATATTATTTTTAAATTAATCGTTTTTATAGATGGTTTTTGTGTTTAAATTGATTCTAAAAAGTTTTTAAACTAATAAAAATGATAAATTAGATTTATGTGAATAGGCCGTTATAATCGTAATTAATGACAGAATTACCCAGTCCAGTGGAGCAAATCGACATGGCAGGCGAAACCCAAAAAGCAGAAACTCAAACAAAAAAAACGTTGTACGATAAATTGTGGGACGATCATTTAGTTAAACAACGCGATGATGGATCTTCTTTACTTTATATCGATCGTCACTTGTTGCATGAAGTGACTTCTCCACAAGCTTTTGAAGGCTTACAACTTGCAGGACGTAAACCTTGGCGTTTAAGTGCAAACGTGGCAACTCCTGACCATAACGTACCAACGTCTACGAAAGAGCGTTCTGAAGGGATTGCGGGGATCGAAGATGATACTTCACGTATCCAAGTGCAAACTTTAGATGATAACTGTAAAACATTTAATGTTGCACAGTTTGATATCAACGATGTCCGTCAAGGGATCGCACACGTTGTTGGACCTGAGCAAGGTTTAACTTTACCGGGTATGACGGTTGTTTGTGGTGACTCTCATACAGCGACGCATGGTGCGTTTGGTTGCTTGGCACACGGTATTGGGACATCAGAAGTTGAACATGTATTGGCAACGCAATGCTTAGTTCAAAAGAAAATGAAAAACATGTTGGTACGTGTTGACGGTAAATTAGGTCAAGGCGTAACACCAAAAGACGTGGTTTTAGCGATTATCGGTAAAATCGGTACAGCTGGTGGTACAGGTCATGCCATCGAATTTGGTGGTCAAGTATTCCGTGATATGTCGATCGAAGGTCGTATGACGGTGTGTAACATGGCAATCGAAGGCGGTGCCCGTGTAGGTATGGTTGCCGTTGATGAAAAAACCATTGAATACGTAAAAGGTCGTCCATACGCACCTAAAGGAGAGCAGTGGGATCAAGCTGTAGCTTATTGGAATACTTTACATTCTGATGAGGGTGCACACTTTGATACAGTTGTTGTATTACAAGGTGAAGAGATTGAGCCACAAGTGTCTTGGGGTACATCTCCTGAGATGGTGATTCCTGTATCTCAAGCAGTACCGACATTAGAACAAGCAAAAGATGATGTACAACGTAACGATTGGACACGTGCTTATCAATATATGGGCTTAACTGCGGGTCAAGCATTGTCTGATATTAAATTGGATCGCGTATTTATCGGTTCTTGCACCAACTCTCGTATTGAAGATATCCGTGCGGCAGCTGAAGTTGCAAAAGGCAAAAAAGTTGCAAGCACGATTAAGCAAGCGATGGTTGTTCCGGGTTCTGGCTTAGTCAAAGCACAAGCAGAAGCTGAAGGTTTGGATAAAATCTTAATTGAAGCTGGTTTTGAATGGCGTGAGCCGGGTTGCTCAATGTGTTTAGCAATGAACGCAGATAAATTACAACCGGGTGAGCACTGTGCATCAACATCAAACCGTAACTTCGAAGGTCGTCAAGGTAATGGTGGTCGTACGCATTTAGTGAGCCCAGCGATGGCAGCAGCAGCTGCAATTGCAGGTCACTTTGTTGATGTACGTTCATTCTAAGAGGAGCAAACAACATGAAAAAATATACCGTTGAACAAGGTATCGTTGCACCTTTAGACCGTGCCAATGTCGATACAGATTTAATTATTCCAAAACAGTTCTTGAAATCAATTAAGCGTACAGGTTTCGGCGCGAATTTGTTTGATGAATTACGTTATTTAGATGAAGGCTATTTGGGGCAAGACAACTCAAAACGTCCTTTGAATCCAGATTTTGAGTTGAACAAACCACGTTATCAAGGTGCTTCAATCTTGATTTCACGTTCCAACTTTGGTTGTGGTTCAAGCCGAGAACATGCGCCATGGGCTTTAGAAGAATATGGTTTTCGTACCGTAATCGCACCAAGCTATGCAGACATTTTCTACAACAACAGCTTTAAAAATGGCATGTTACCAGTGATCTTGTCTGAAGAGATTGTGGATCAATTATTCAAAGAGTGTGCAGCTCAAGAAGGTTATCAGTTAACGATTGATCTTGAAGCACAAGAAGTACGTACACCTACAGGCGAAGCATTTAAATTTGAAGTTGATCCATTCAGAAAGCACTGTTTGTTGAATGGTTTAGATGATATTGGTTTAACGTTACAAGCGGCAGAAGACATTCGTGCTTATGAGGAAAGAACTAAAGCTGTTCGCCCATGGGTATTCCAAGAAATCAAAGCGTAACTGATACTTAAAGCTATAGTGCTCTGATTCAAGTCTTGCTAATATCGGTGCAAAATTATTCTTTTAGTTTTGCGCCGTTTGGTGAGGTTGGGCACAAATGAAGGCAAAAGTTTTATTACGCTATGCGTTTTTCGGATTGTCTGTCGCCGTTTTATCCGCTTGTCAGACCGTAGACCGATTACAACTGAAAAAGATTAAAGAAACGCCTGAAACCAGAAATCATGCTTTGATTTATTGCTCAGGAACGCTGAATTGTGAGTTTGAAAGATTCGATGAGCATCCCATTGTTGATGCTCAATCTCGAAGATTAGATCAGCGTGCGATCAAGCAAGGTATCGTGCGATTAAATGCTGGCTCCTTGAAAGATCCGCAAGCCTTATATCTTTCAGTTCCTGCTGGACTGCATGAAGTGGTGGTTCGCTTTTATCCGATTTCAGAGGAAAAAGCAGAAACTATTAATGTCATCCATCGCTTCGAAGCAAAAAAAGATTACCGATTTGTAATGTTTAGAGATCGAAGCAGTGGGAAAAAAAGTTTACTTGATGCTTCTGCACCAGAGCCATTATGTGTTGACTTGTTGCAAGAGCAACAAACCATTCGTCGTTTCTGCAAACCCTATAATGTTCTCAATGGACTAGGTGAGTTTGTGGAACAAAAAAATTTAAAAACACGTTAGTTCATACTAACTTTATAAATGGAAAATCTCATGTCTAAACAAATTTTGATTTTAGCTGGTGACGGCATTGGTCCTGAAATTGTAAAAGCAGCTGAACAGGTCCTCACCCGTGTCAATGAAAAATTCAATCTAGATTTAACATGGGAACAAGGTTTATTGGGTGGCGCTGCAATTGATGCGCATGGTTCACCTTATCCAGAAGTTACCTCTGAACAAGCAAAAAAAGCAGATGCGATTTTGTTAGGTGCTGTGGGTGGTCCGAAGTGGGACACAATTGAGCGCTCAATTCGTCCTGAGCGTGGTTTATTGAAATTACGTAGCGAACTTAACCTTTTCGCTAACTTGCGCCCAGCGATCTTGTATCCTCAATTGGCAGATGCTTCAAGTTTGAAACCTGAAATTGTTTCAGGCTTAGATATTTTAATTGTCCGTGAATTAACTGGTGGTATTTACTTCGGTCAACCACGCGGTATTCGTGAATTAGAGAATGGTGAGAAGCAAGGCTTTAATACCGACGTATACGCAGAGTCAGAAATCAAACGTATTGCTAAAGTGGCGTTTGAAATGGCGAAACTACGCGGTGGTAAAGTGTGTTCAGTGGATAAGGCGAATGTTCTTGAAGTCACTGAGCTTTGGAAACAAACAGTAACTCAGTTACATGCTGAACAGTATGCTGACATTAACTTGTCACATATGTATGTCGATAATGCAGCAATGCAATTGGTTCGTGCACCTAAACAATTTGATGTGATCGTAACAGGTAACTTGTTCGGTGATATCTTGTCTGATGAGGCTGCGATGTTGACTGGTTCAATCGGTATGTTGCCATCAGCTTCTTTAGATGAAAATGGTAAAGGGATGTATGAGCCTTGTCATGGTTCAGCACCAGATATCGCAGGTCAAAATATTGCAAACCCATTGGCAACAATTTTATCTGTTGCAATGATGCTTCGATATACGTTCCGTCAAGAAGCTGCAGCAAAAGCAATTGAAGATGCAGTAGGGAATGTTTTAGACCAAGGTTTACGAACAGCTGACATTATGTCTGAAGGCATGAAGAAGGTCGGGACAATTGAAATGGGTGAAGCAGTTGTTGCAGCGCTTAACTAATTTCAGTTGATTCATTCAAAACGCAGCCTATGAGCTGCGTTTTTTATTGCTGAGCTTTTGAAAGCGTATTTTTTTTAAACTTAAAACACTTGAGCAAGTCATTAGGTTATCGTAGTACTGACTCACTGAAGTTTTCTGTACAGGAATCATAAAACCATTTGCATCTCTCATCGAATTTCCCATTGGAATCGCGGTGTTGACTATACGTTCAAAAGTGAAAATTTCCCGCTCATCTCGAATCACAGGATTCGGCTTCAGTTTAATGTTAAAAGAATTCAAATTGATAGTTTCACGCATATGTTGGATATCTTGCCCTACAAATTGTGAAACATAAGTGTTCATATTTTTTTATTCTGAAAATTTGCTGTTTGGCATGCCGTAAACTGGAAAGGTGTAAATATGCAGATGGCCAAAAACCACAATTGATTTAATGCGTGAAACAGTGGGGCAGTACGACGATTTTTTTGTGGCTGAGTGTGTATATGAGCATTGTTTTTATATTTGATTGAATGTTAAAAATAAATAAATAGTGAGTTTGATTATTCTATAACATCTGAGTATTGATCTGCTCATAAAGACAGACGATTGCTTTAGTAGAATGGATCTCCTGTAGTTCATAAAATAAAAGTACAAAAACAAAAAAAGCCACTCAATGTGGCTTTTCGCTTACTAACACTTAGCGTGCACGGTAAGTAATGCGACCCTTAGATAAGTCATAAGGTGTCATTTCAACTTTAACACTGTCGCCAGTCAAAATACGAATATAGTGTTTACGCATTTTACCAGAAATGTGTGCAATTACTTCGTGACCGTTTTCTAAACGTACACGGAACATAGTATTAGGAAGCGTTTCGGTGACAACGCCTTCGAACTCGATAAGTTCCTCTTTATTGGCCATAGCCTACCTGATGATCAAATTGGAAAGGCGCAAATTATAGGCAAAATTTTAGAAAAAAACAAGGTTAAACCAAGTTCAGTCGGCGTTTCTATGGTCAAACTTGTCGAACAAACAAATAAAATTTTTAAACAAAAAAATGCTTAACTATGTTGTCAGTTTGGTCAATCGACTGTAATCTAATTCATAAGTTTTAAGTAAATATTAATAACATACAAGGAAGGGCACTGCGTGAGTCAGCTAACTGATGCTTCGGTTGTTCTACGATTAGGTTATCAAGCAATTCGTCGTGCTGGATTGCCCACAGAAGAAATTTTAACAAAAGCGGGTGTGGCCTTAAATCAAGTAGATCAAAATGCGCGTACGCCTTTAAGCGCGCAGTACGCTTTCTGGGTTGCTGCCGAAGAAGTCAGTAAAGATCCAGACATTGGTCTACATTTAGGTGAGCATTTACCATTGTATCGTGGTCAAGTGATTGAACATCTTTTTATTTCATCTGAAAATTTTGGCGAAGGCCTGAAAAGGGCTTTAGCATATCAACGTCTAATCAGTGATGCATTTCATGCCAAATTGGTTATTGAAGATGATCGTTGCTACCTAACCAATGGTGAACAACCTTTCTCTGAAAACCTAGTCAATCGTCATTTTTCTGAGTGCGCGATTTCAGGCATTTTAAGATTCTTCAAATTTATTACTGAAGGTCGTTTTCAACCTATATATATCGATTTTAACTTTAGCGAGGGTGCTTCAGACGATGAGTATTTCCGTGTATATGAGTGCCCGGTAAGTTTAGGCCAAAAAGAAACGCGACTTTATTTTGATCCTGCAATTTTAGATTATGTACTTTGGCAAGCCGAGCCAGAATTACTTCAACTGCATGAGCAGTTGGCGATTGAAAAATTACAGGAGTTGGCTCGATACGATTTAGTGGGTGAGGTGCGCCGTGCCATTGGTTCTACACTTGAGAGTGGAGAAACAACGCTAGAAACTGTGGCAGCTCAGTTGAATATTACCCCACGTCGTTTGAGAACACAGCTCAGTGAAGCCAATACAAGCTTCCAGCAAATTTTATCTGACTATCGTTGTCGTTTAGCTAAAAAACTTTTGGCAAACACCAATGAAAGCGTAGAGAGAATTGTCTATCTCACGGGTTTCTCGGAACCAAGTACGTTCTATCGTGCCTTTAAACGATGGACCAATGAGACACCTGTTGAATATCGTAAGCGGAAACAGCGCTAAAAAAATCCCTTCTTTTTGAAGGGATTTTTTTCTATTCAATTCAAAATAAAAAAAACTATTCAGGCATGTTTAACCAATGAGGGCCTAGGGGCACTTTAGGCAAGTTAAACTCTGCAGGATAGTGTGCTTGGATAAAGTAAAGGCCGTCAGGTGGTGCTGTGATCCCTGCTGCTTTACGGTCTTCTGCTGCGAATATTTCATCAATATGGTCAATGTCGTACATGCCCTGACCGATTTCCAGTAAACAGCCCATAATATTGCGAACCATGTGGTGTAAAAAACCATCTGCTTGGATGTCTAGAACGAGGTAAGCACCGTGTTTGATGAGTTTGCAATGGCTCACATGGCGTACAGGCTGGTTGGATTGACACGCAGCAGCTCTAAAGCTTTCAAAGTTATGAGTACCCTCAAATTTTGAGGCTGCAGCAATCATTTTATCCACATCAAGTGGGTAATAAGCATGCGTTACTTGTTTGTGGAGTAAGGCAGGACGCATGGGTCTGTTATAAACGACATAACGATAACGGCGAGCCTGCGCTTTAAAGCGTGCATGAAAATCACTGCCCATTTCTTGAATCCACTGGATGGCAATATCTTTAGGGAGTGTACTGTTAGCTCCCATAAGCCAGCCACGAATTGGACGTATTGCATTTGTGTCAAAGTGAGCCACCATATTTGTGGCATGAACACCTGCATCTGTTCGACCCGCACCATGCAAAATGATGGGTTCATCAGCAATTTTGCTCAATACTTTTTCCATGGTTTCTTGTACGCTCGGCACGCCTGGTTGCTGTGTTTGCCAACCTCGATAACGAACGCCACTAAACTCAATTCCGATTGCAAAACGTGGCATTTGAACCTCTAATTTGATGAATCATACCAATGCTGTAACCATTGATCTGTGGAGGGGTATTGTAAATACATTTTTAGAATTTTGGCATAAAGATCGGCATCACTGAGTGTATCGTCGATCAAAATATCAGATGCTTTAATCCAACTGCTAATTGCATAGCGTTGATCTAATTCTCCAAACATGACCTGACTACTTAATACAATATGGCAGCCTAAGGCACGAAGCTGCTTCAAAATATCTGTGGTATCCGCATTAATTGCTAAATTACCGGTTCCATATGCTTGAAGTATGAGTACATGAGGCGGGTTGTCGATAAAACGCGTTAAATGCTGATTGAATAATTTGATTTCAATGGGGCGAAGACTCAGATTCGCAATATTGAGTTGTGTCGAGCGTTCAATATGTTGCTCAGTAATGTTGACAAAAGAACTTGATATGGGCTTGATGACATTTGTAAATGCTTCACCGTAAAATGCATCTAATGCCGTGCGATGAGTCTTGACTGCAGTTCTGGCATGAAAAATTTGATGGTTAAAGCATAAGTAAACACCATCAGACACATTTTCCATATATTGGATGGCATGATTCAGATTATCTAAAGCATCGCTCGATGGATGCAAAGATGTCGCTGCATGATTGAGCAGAGGAAATTGGCTACCTGTGATAATGACTCGACACGTATCATGGAGAAATCGAGAAAGAATAGCCGCAGCATAACTCATGGTATCGGTACCATGAATGACAATAAAATTTTGAAATTGTTTAGCTTGTAATTGTTGAATTTGTTGGATTAACAGCAACCAATCACGCGCCGTACATGCACTACTGTCTTTAATCTCATGAGCCTGGACAAGCTCGATTTGATTTTGAACGGGCAAAATTTCTTTTAATTGCGGAAAAAAATCGGCAGCAGGCATAGGCGCTAAAGGTTCACCAACGCAACCAAATGTCCCACCCATATAGATTAAAGCTATTTTTGAACTCATAAAAAAAGCAGCCTGATTAGACTGCTTCATATTAAGATTAATTGGAATCAGATTCCATGCTCTCTCGGAGTTTTGCTGCACGCATTTTTTGTTCGTCATTGTAATGCGATTCATATTCCGTAATTAATTTTTCTGCTTCATCAAACGCGCCAAATTTAATGTATTGATCCGCTAAATCTAAGTTAAGTTGAATTTCATCAACGTTGAGTAATTCAGGAAAACGTTGTACAAGAGGATCATCAGGACGATTCGGATTCATTTTTATCGCAGATGTTTCATGCGAATGATTCTGTTGCACTTCTACATTTTCATCTGATGAATTGAGGTCAAAATTAAACTCGTTTGTCGGTTCAATTGAGCTTTCTATTGTAGATTTTGAATCAAGATTTTCCTCAAAGTCGAAAGTTACAAAATCTAAAATCTGATCATTCACGCTTTGCTTTGAAACTTTTGCTGAGCTAGATGTTTCAGCATCAAAGTTAAAATCATCTGAAAGATCAAAAGTGAGTTCATCCTTGGATGTTGTTGTTTGAGAATGAGACTGTTCCGATTGATCTGAAAAGTTAAATTCCAATGGATCGATTTCAATATTCAGTTCTTGTAGATTTTTTTCTGATGGAGAAGAACTCAGTGCTGAATGAGGGAGATCTGTTTTTTCACCCCATTCTTGACTCAAATCAAGTGTGAAGTCGAGATTTTGGATGGACTCATTTTCTGAAGCACGGTTCTCTCTAGCGGTCGACTGCACTGATGCTGTTTGTGATTTATTTTCAGACTGAAAACTGGTGAAGTCTAAATCAAACTCTAAGGGTGCGCGATCTTCAGTCGATTGATTGGTTGTTTCAGATTCAGTCTGTGTTTGAGCATTTTGCTCGAAAGTTAAATCTGTCGTTATAAATTCTAAAGATGTTTGCTCTTTTGATGCAGGAGCCTTCTCATCAACTTGCTCGAATGGATGTTGTGAAGTGGGTTGAGGTGTATCTTCCATAAAAAAATCGAGTTCAAAATGCTCGTTTTGCGATGGAGTCTCCTGTTCAGTTGCCTGCTGATTTTCAGCCTGATCAGAAGGGAGCTGGTCAATGATTTCTTCATTGGTTTTATTGAGCGTAAACTCTTCTGCTAAATCGAGCTGTTCTGAGCTAAATACAAAATGAGCAGTAGGTTCAGCAGAGACATGCTCAGTTTCTTCTTCAGGGGTGCTTTTCTTCTCTTTGGCTTGTAAGGGATGTGGGTATTGTTCTGTTTCAAACACAAATGTTGAGCTTTGAGAAGGAAGAGAAGATTGCTCTGTGGTCTCATTTGTTTCAGTGGGTGTGCTTTCCTGAGAGCTATGTTGTTCATCCTGAGACTTGATGAGATGATCAAAAGCTTGTTCTGATTGCACTGCAGGGATTTCAGTTATAAAACTGGTGCTATGAAACTGTGCAGCATGACGAGGCTGATTCTCGGTGTTCGATATATCCCGTGATTCTTTCGCAATTTCTTTATTCCGTTCCGCTTCTTTTGCAGCTTTAAGTTTGTCTTCAGCTTCATCCGCAATGTAATGTAATCCAGTGGAGCGTAAATAATTACTCAATTGTTTTAAAGCAAATTCATCATTCTGTAAGATGTGAATATCAATCAAATACGAGTAAAGCTCATGTTGTCTAGGATCGCGATTCAATGCTTGATTGATTTTTGCTTCGGCTGACATATAGCTTTCTGATTGAATTAAGTATTCAATACTGGCTTTAAGTTCATCAGCCACTGGTTCGGCACTTAAGTCTTGTGGTGCGCCATGACCATGCTGTGAATAGGCTTGTTGTGGGGTGGAACGAGTTTTGGGGCTTTTCTTAGCGCGTTTTACACTCACATTTTTTTTAGATTTTGTTGATCCTGTGTCACCATTTTTTTGTTTATCCTCACGTTTTTTGAGCACCAGTGCGATTAACAGCAAGACGACAAATGGAATGACATACAACATAATTTTTCCCCTTCATTGAATTCAATGAATTTATTGCAAATCTAATACCTGAGTGCTCGAAATATTGGACTGTTTTTAATCTCGATTTTTTATATTCTCAGTTCATCATTATGTATCGATCAAGATGTTCGAAATAAGAAGTGATGAGATTGTAATTTAACTGTTTTTTGTATCGATGTCATAATATTTCCTTTCAAATAGCACTCCAAGCTCTAATCAATTCAAATTGCATAAAAAAAGCCGATCTAATCAGACCGGCTTTTTATTGAAGTGACTATTAAATATTAAGCATTTTTATAGTCAATCAAGATGCGTAGCATACGGCGTAAAGGTTCAGCAGCACCCCAAAGTAATTGGTCACCAACAGTGAACGCGCCTAAATACTCTTTACCCATATTGAGTTTACGTAAACGGCCTACTGGAACTGTAAGCGTGCCAGTTACTGCAACAGGTGTAAGATCAGTCATTGATGCTTCACGTGTGTTCGGCACAACTTTAGACCAGTCATTTGCACTTGCAATGATGTCTTCAATTTCATTTAAAGGAACATCTTTACGAAGTTTTAAAGTCAATGCTTGTGAGTGACAACGCATTGCACCAATACGTACACAGTGACCATCAATAGGTACAATTTGTGAATTACCAAGAATCTTATTGGTTTCAACTTGACCTTTCCATTCCTCTTTCGATTGACCGCTTTCAAGCTGTTTGTCGATATAAGGAATTAAAGAACCTGCTAAAGGTACACCGAAGTTTGCTGAAGGGAATCCTTCACCACGCTGTAATTCAGCAATTTTAGAGTCGATATCTAAAATTGGAGAACGTGGATCGTCTAATAGATCTTTTGTATTGTTATACAAATAGCCCATACCTGTGATGAGTTCACGCATGTTTTGCGCACCCGCACCAGAAGCAGCTTGGTAAGTCATTGAAGTCGCCCATTCAACAAGATTGTTTTGGAACAGACCACCAAGACCCATTAACATCAATGAAACAGTACAGTTACCGCCCACAAATGTTTTCGTACCTTTTACCAAACCGTCTTTGATCACATTCATGTTGACTGGATCTAATACGATGATGGCTTCATCGTCCATACGCAATGTAGATGCAGCATCAATCCAGTAACCATTCCAAGCATCAGCTTTCAACTTAGGGAAAACTTCAGTGGTATAATCACCACCTTGGCAGGTAATAATGACATCCATTTGCTTCAGACTATTAATGTCTGTCGCATCCATAAGTGCTGGGGCAGTTTTACCACCAAACGCAGGGGCTTCACCACCTGCATTACTGGTAGAGAAGTAGAATGGCTCAAAATGAGCGAAATCATTCTCTTCAACCATACGTTGCATAAGGACGGAACCAACCATCCCGCGCCAACCGACCAGACCTACTTTCATGTCACTTTGCCTCGGTGCGTTAAAATAAAAAAGGGGGTTCGAGTGTATCAAAAGAGTGTATAACTGCAAGTGGTACACAATCAAAACAGCAAATATATTGTGCAATATATCTTGTTTATGTTACATGCAAAACTAATATAAATTTATGAATCATCGAAAAATTAAGAATATATAAAGAGAAGCGCTATGCTATGGATTGAGATACTGGCTGTTGTTGTGATTTGGTTAAGTTTTTGGTCTTTGATTCCGCGTGATGAGTGGTGGTTTCGAGGTGCCGATTTTCCAAGACTACAAATTTTAGCCCTAGGCTTTATCGCATTTATCCTCCTGTTGATTTGGGATGGGGAATGGGATTTAAGACGCCAAGTCATATTTGTTGGATTAATTGCTGCATTAGCATATCAATTGAAGATGGTCTTGCCTTATACCTTAATTTGGAAAAAACAGGTGAAACAGGTCCAACCAGATCAACTTGATCCATCAAAGCAAATCTCTTTAATTGTGTCGAATGTTTTAACACCAAATACAGAATATCATCGTTTGATTGAACAGATTCATCAGCATCAACCCGATATCGTATTGACGCTTGAAACAGACCAAACCTGGCAGAATGAACTTTCAGTCATCGAAGCGGATTATCCTTATCGTGTTCCAGTACCTTTAGATAATCTCTATGGAATGCATCTCTACAGTAAGTTGGAATTGAGTGATACCGAAGTCAAATTCATACTGAGTAATGAGATTCCTTCTATTCATACCACAGTGAAATTACGTTCTGGACAGCCTGTTCAATTATATTGTTTACATCCCAAACCGCCGAGTCCAACTGAAGCCAAAGACTCTACATTACGTGATGCTGAATTGTTGATTGTCGGTGATCAAATTAAAGACTTGGATGAAAGTTGCATTGTTATGGGAGATCTAAACGATGTGGCATGGTCTCGTACCACACGACTATTTCAACGTATCAGTGGTTTGTTAGACCCGCGTGTTGGACGTCATTATGTCAATACCTTCCATGCGGACTATCCGCTATTACGATGGTCACTCGATCATGTATTCCACAGCACTGATTTTGCTTTGGTGAAAATGGAGCGATTACCGCATATTGGTTCGGATCACTTTCCTGTGTACGTTGTTTTACAAACTGGACGACAATTTGAGCAAGTACAGCAAGAATTAGAACAGACGGATGCTGATGAGCAAGAGGCTCAGGAGGCGATTCAAGAAGGTATTGCGAAAGCTGAGAAAGAAGAGAAACAAGTGACAGATGAAATTGCGCAAGATTATAAAGATGGCAAACAAGTGTGAATGGATGCGTGTAAGAAATTGCTTACAATGAATGTGTCTGTTGACCCATAGTCACTAAGCGAGCTTAAGCGTAATCTAAGCTTATCGGCACAGGGAGTGGGAATGGAATGATCCCAATATGGAAGACGACGCCGACGGAAAATCATCATGGAGATGATGTAGGAAAGGAAAGCCAATAAAACAATAATATGATTTTTGAAAAGCACAACCTCATCGACCCGAGTTTTACAGGATGTAGAACTCGGGTTTAGTTTATGGTGGATTTAAACGTTTAAATGCATACAGGTCGAATGAATTAAATCTCGTTATTCAGCTCTAATCTTTTATTAATGCTATGATTTGCCAAAATGAAAATATTGAGCAGATGGGGTATGAGTTTGTTTCTTAAAAATATGAAAGACATAACTACAAGCAAATCCTTCGCTTCAATCGTTGTGTTAAATGTACTAATGAGCACCAGCGTATTTGCACAAGAAGCTGATGAAAAAATGATGGATGCGGTTGCATCTCAAGAACAGGTCGCGAACACTGAAGCTAAAGAAGCTAAAGAAGCTAAAGAAGCTAAAGAAGCTAAAGAAGCTAAAGAAGCTAAAGAAGCTAAAGAAGCTAAAGAAGCTAAAG